>DASTSL010000098.1:0-13806 GCA_035760705.1 Meiothermus sp.
GGAACAGGGCCGGGTGGTCTTCGAGGGCACCGCCCAGGAGGCCCAAGCCGACGCCGACGTGATGGAGTTCTACCTCGGCGCGGGCGCCACCGGCGGCTTCGCCGAGGCTAAGCGGTATCGGCGGCGGAAACGGTGGGTGTAGCTATGAAACACAAACCATGTTTAGAAAGAGGAAGGTGGAAAGAGGAAGGATGGGTAAAGCCTTTTCTTTCCTCTTTCCTCTTTGACCTTCCCTCCAACTTCATCTGGGAGGAGAGACATGTCTAAGCTCCTACTGGAAGCCAAAGATCTTCACCTCTCCTTCCGCGGGGTGAAGGCTCTGGTGGGGGTGAGCTTCACGGTCTCGGAGGGCGACCTCTTTGCGGTGATCGGCCCCAACGGGGCAGGGAAGACCAGCTTGCTCAACGTGCTCTCCGGGCTCTACAAACCGCAGCGTGGCCAGGTGGTGTTTCTGGGGGAAAATCTAGCCGGGCATACCCCGCAGGCCCGGGTGCGCAAGGGGCTGGGCCGGACCTTCCAGAACCTCGAGCTGTTCCGCGGCATGACCGTCCTCGACAACGTCAAGCTGGGGGCCGAGCTGGCCGTGGGAACCTACACCGACCTCGCGCCGAGCGCCCCCACCGAGTGGAAGATCCGCCGCTGGGCCGAGGAAGTCCTCGACTACCTGCACCTCTCGCCCTACCGCCACGCGCTTGCTGGGGCCTTGCCCTACGGTTTGCAGAAGCGGGTGGAGGTGGCCCGGGCCTTGGCCGGTCGGCCCAAGCTCTTGCTCCTCGACGAGCCGATGGCGGGGCTCTCGCTCGAGGAGAAACAAGACCTGGCCCGCTTTTTGCTCGATGCCCGGCGCGAGTGGGGGGTGACGTTGGTGCTGGTCGAGCACGACTTGAAGGCGGTGCTCGAGCTTTCCACCGGCGTGCTGGTGATGTCGTATGGGGAAGTCCTCTATCAGGGCGAGCCCTCCGGCGTCCGAGAAAATAAGCGCGTGGCCGAGGCGTATTTGGGGAGGAGCGCGTGAGATTGCCAAACGCTAAAAGATTAGATCCCCTCTTTGGGAGGGAAAGGGGTTGGGGAGAGGGATGAGCAAAGACACCCTCATCGCCGCCCTCCGCTTCCAGGCCCAGGCCAAGCCGAATGCCCCGGCTTTACGGGTCAAGCGCTACGGGGTCTGGGAGACCACCTCCTGGTCGGGGTTATGGGAAGACGTGCAGAAGTTGGCGGGGGGGCTCCACCGGCTGGGGCTCGAGGCGGGCGGGGTACTCGCCATCCTGGGCCAGAACGCGCCGGAATGGGTGATATCTGAACTCGCGGCGCAAACCCTGGGGGCCATGCCGATGGGCATCTACGCCGACGCCATGCCCGAGGAGGTGGGTTACTTCCTGGAGTTCTCCGAGGCCCAGGGGATCGTGGTCTCCGACGAGGAGCAACTCGACAAGGTGCTGCCCCACCTGGACAAACTGCGCTTCGTGCTGGTGTGGGAAGAAGCCGGCATGAGCAAGTATTGGGGCGAGAAGATCCTGCCGTTTAGGGGGGCGCTCGAGACCGGTAATGACCCCACGGCTCGGCAAGCCGTGGAAGCCGCTCTGGGCCGGGTCAAACCCGATACCATCGCCCTCTTGGCCCCCACCTCCGGCACCACCGCCCGCAGCAAGCTAGCCATGCTCACCCATTTGCAACTCATCGCCGGGCTCGACGCGGTCAACGACGTGCTCCGGCTCACCGGCAAGGAGTGGGTGTTCTCCTACCTCCCGCTGCCCTGGATCGGCGAGCAGATGCTCACCGTGGTGCGCGGGGTGGTGGACGGGATCGTGCTGCACTTCCCCGAGGACGCCATCACCGTGCGGGAGGACATCAAGGAGGTCCAGCCCGACTTCTACTTGGCCCCGGCCCGGCTGTGGGAGGATGCCGCCGCCCTCATCCGCAGCCGGATGGAGGACGCGGACCGGATCAAGAAGGCGGTCTACCGCTGGGGCATGGGGGTGCTGCTCGAGGCCGCCCAGCGCGAGTTCCGCCGCGAGCCGGTGGGGTTCGGGCTGAACCTGGCCCGAGCCCTAGCTTACCCCCTGGTGGCCCGGCCCCTGCGGGCGCGGATCGGCCTGGCGGCCTGCCAGGTCGCGGTGACGGGCGGCGCTCCCCTAGGGCCAGAGGTCTTTACCTTTTTCCGGGCGCTGGGGGTGGACATCCGCCAGGTCTACGGCCAGTCCGAGACCGCCGCCACCAGTTGCGGCCACATGCCCGGTGACGCCCCGCCCGAGACGGTGGGCAAGCCCCTGCGCAACACCCAGATCCGCATCAGCCCCGAGGGTGAGATCCAGGTCAAGGGGAGGCAGGTCTTCGTCGGCTATTTCAAGAACGAGGCCGCCACCCGGGAGACCTTCACCGAGGATGGCTGGTTTCGCACCGGGGACGCCGGGTTCTTCAACGAGAACGGCCACCTGGTGCTGCTGGGCCGCCTGAAAGAGGTGGGCGCCCTGGCGGACGGTACGCGCTTCGCCCCGCAGTTCCTGGAGAACCGCCTCAAATACTCGCCCTATATCCGCGAAGCGGTCATCCTCGGGCACGGCAAGCCCTTCGTTACCGCGCTGATCGAACTCGACCCGGAGAACACCCAAAACTGGGCCAGGAAGCGTGGCATCGTCTTCTCCACCTACCAAAGCCTCACCTCGAACCCCGCGGTCTACGAACTCATCGCCAAGGAGATCGGCATGGCCTGCGAGAGCCTGCCCGACGAACTCAAGGTGCGCCGCTTCGCCATCTTGCCCAAGGAACTCCACGCCGACGACGAGGAGATCACCCGCACCCGCAAGGTCAAGCGGGGCACGGTGGAGAGCCGCTACGGGGCTTTGCTGGCGGCCCTCTACGACGGCTCGAGGTCGGTTCACCTCTCCCTTCCCATCCGCTACCTCGAAGGGCAGGGCACACTCGAGGCCTTAGTCCAGATCGCCGACGTGGGGGCTCCGGTTCCCTCGAGCCCGAAGGTGGGAGCATGATATCGCTCAACGCTGAACGGTCCTACGTGCTATGCCATGGGTCGAACGTCAAAAACGGTCAGTGGCCTGTGGCTGGTGGCTCGGCTGTGCCGAACGTCTCCCATCCCGGCGTTGGAGGCTATTTGTGTATCGCCTGAGCCAAACCCTCACCGATGCCTTCAGCCGTCGCTTCTCGCGCACTGTGCGCGAGACCTACCGCCAAGATGAAGCCTACGCCAGTACCCCGCAGGGCCGCTTCTGGCTGGCGGTGGCGCTGGTCGGCGTGGCGCTGCTCCCCCTGCTCTTACCGCAGTACCCGCTGTTCGTCCTGACCCAAATCCTCATCGCGGCGCTGGCCGGGTTGGGGCTGCACCTGCTGGTGGGCGGGGCGGGGCAGATCTCGCTGGGGCAAGCGGCCTTCGTGGGGGTGGGGGCTTACGTCTCGAGCCATCTCAGCGGGAACCTGGCCCCTTTCGGCATCCTGATGGGCGGGGGGGTGGCGGCTTTGATCGGGGTCGTGCTGGGGGTTCCCTCACTGCGGATCAAAGGTGCTTACCTCGCCATCGGGACGCTGGCCTTCCAGTTCCTGGCCGACTACATCTTCCGCCAGTGGAAGGGCTTTACCGGCGGGGTAGCCGGGCGCACCCTGCCCGCCGACAACAGCTTCCTGGGTTTACCCCTCACCGATGACCGGGTGGTCTTTTACCTGGGCCTGCTCTTCGCGATCCCGCTCTTTTTCTATGCCAAGCGGTTGCTCTCGACCCGCGCGGGCCGGGCCTGGTTCGCGGTGCGTGACAATGACCTCTCGGCCCAGCTCTCCGGCGTGGACCTGGTGCGGGCCAAGCTCACCGCCTTCGCGCTCTCGGCCTTTTACGCAGGGGTAGCGGGCGGAATTCTGATGCACCTGATCGGGGCGGTGGCCCCGGAGAACTTCACGCTGGCCTTTAGCATCCAATACCTGGCCATCGTCATCGTGGGCGGGGCGGGGACCGTGCTGGGGGCGGTGTTGGGGGCTTTCTTCGTGGTGCTGATCCCGGAGATCCTGAGCGTGATCGCCGGGGCTTTCGGGCCGCAGTACGTGGCCCAGCTCTCGGCCTGGCGCAGCGTGGCCTTCGGCGTGCTGATCTTGGTCTTTCTGATCCTCGAGCCCCGCGGTCTGGTCGGGCTGTGGGGCCGCATCCGGGACTACTTCCGCACCTGGCCGCTGCCGTATTAGCTCATCGCGTCCTGCTCATCGCCGGGCATTGTCGGCTGTCGGCTATCAGCTATCGGCTATCAGCAGTTAGACTCTAGCTATGGTGGACTACGACCTTTCAGAAAACGCTCTGGTCGGCTTGGTCACACTGGCGCTCGAGGGTCAAGAAGGCATCCGGCTGGTGCAGCCCGGAGCCCGTGGGGTAGGCGACTTGATCCCCGGGCGACGGGCCAAGCCGGTGCGGGTGGAGCGCGAGGGAGAAAACCTAGCGGTGGACTTGATGGTCTGCGTGGACTATGGCAAACCCATCCCCGACCTAGCCAAAGAAGCCCAGCGCTGCGTCACCGAGACCCTCACCGCCAGCACCGGGCTCAAGGTCCGGGCGGTGAACGTGACCGTGGTGGCGGTGGAATACAAGGAGCCCAATGCTGCATAACGCAATACGCCCAATGGAAATGGCTAGATGCTCGAGGAAGGCGTTTGGCGTTCGGCGTTTAGCGTTGGGCATGGCCGGAGGCCATCATGCGCCGTAAGGCCCGCGAACTTGCTTTCAAGGTGCTCTTCGAGCACGCCGTGGGCGGGGTGAGCCTGGGAGAGGCCTGGGAGCACGTCAGCCAGAACCACGAGCCCGAGGAGGCCAACTCCGAAAAGGACAGCTACGATGACCCGCTCGACCAGGGAGGGCTCGAGTTCGCCCGAAGATTGCTCGAGGGCTATCAACGCCGCGAGGCCCAGATCGACGAGGTGCTGGGCAGCACCATCCAGGGCTGGAGCTTCGGGCAGATGGCCAAGACCGACCTGGCGGTGCTCCGCCTGGCCGCCTACGAGATGCTCTATGAGCCTACCCCCTATGCCCCCCTCATCGAGGTAGCGGTCAAGATCGCCAAGCGCTATGGCGGCGAGGACTCGGGCCGCTTCGTCAACGGCGTGCTGGGGCGTCTGCTCAAGCGGATCGAGAGCGGGGAGATCCAGGCGGTGGAGAAGGAGAAGTGAAGCCACATATCGCCTATCGCCTATCGCGGATCGAAAAAGAAACTTGGCAATAAGCGATACGCCATAGGCGTTAGGCGTTTCCCAGAGGTGAACTATGGAACTCGCAGGCCCCCCGGTAGCCGAGGCGGTATACGCCGAGCTACGCGCCCAACTGGAAAAACTGCCTTACGTGCCGCACCTGCGGGTGGTGCGGCTGGGCGAAGACCCGGCCTCGGTCTCCTACGTGCGGCTCAAGGACCGACAGGCCAAGAAGCTGGGCCTCAGCAGCCAGGTGGACGTGTTCCCCGAGAGCATGAGCCAAGAAGAACTGCTCGAGCACATCCACCGACTTAACGCCGACCCTGAGGTGGACGGCATCCTGGTGCAGTCCCCCACCCCCAAACACGTGAGCTTCAACCGGGTGCTGGAGACGATAGACCCCAATAAGGACGTGGACGGTCTCACCCCCACCAATGCCGGGCGGCTGTGGATGGGTCTGGAGGCGCTCGAGTCCTGCACCCCGGCGGGCATCATACGTTTGCTGCGGCACTACGGGGTTTCGCTCGCCGGGAAAGAAGTGGTGATCGTGAACCGTTCGAACCTGGTGGGCAAGCCGCTGGCGGCGATGATGCTGCGCGAGAATGCCACCGTGACGTTGGCCCACTCCAAGACCCAGGACCTCCCCTCGGTCATCCGCCGGGCCGAGATCTTGGTGACGGCGGTGGGGCGGGCCGGGTTCATCACCCCCGAGATGGTGCGACCCGGCGCGGTGGTGGTGGACGTGAGCGTGAACCGGGTGGGCCAGAACGAGGCGGGCCGGGACATCTTGGTAGGGGATTGCGCCCCCGGCGTGGCCGAGGTGGCTTCGGCCCTCACTCCGGTCCCGGGCGGGGTCGGCCCCATGACCGTAGCGATGCTGCTCGCCAACACCGTCCAAGCAGCGATGCGCCGCCGGGGAACGCGTTGAAGGCCCTGGTCTTCGACGCCGACGGGGTGGTGATCGTGCCCCCTTATGGCTTCATGCGGTATTGCCAGAGCGACCCAGTGTTGTCCCGAGCTGATTTGGGTGGCTTCTTCCGCGGCGAATTTGTCCGGTGCTTGCGCGGTCAGGCTGACCTCAAAGCGGTGCTGCCCGCCTACCTCGAGCGCTGGGGCTGGCCGGGGGGAGTCGAAGCCTTTCTGGAGGTCTGGTTCCGGGCCGAACACACCCTCGACCACGCCCTGCTGAGGCGCATCCAGACTCTCCGCTGGAGCGGCTTCGCCTGCTACCTGGCGACGCAACAGGAAGCCTATCGCATGGCCTATCTGCGCGAAGCGATGGGGCTGGCCGCGGCTTTCGACGGGACCTTCGCCTCCTGCGAGCTGGGACACCTCAAAAGCGAGGACGACTTTTACCGAAAGATCGAAGCCGAGATCGGGCTCGAGCCACAGCAGATCTGGTTTTTCGATGACGCCCAGGGCAACATAGAGGCGGCTCGGGCCCGGGGATGGCGGGCTTATCTGTACTCGGGTCAAGCAGACCTCGAGCGGGAAATCCCTTACTTTGCCGGTAGAATCTAAACGGTATCCGCTTCCCCGGATGCCCGCTTATGGCTGAACTCCTGACCAACCAAGTGCTCTGGACGGCGGTCTTGGCGAGCCTCTTCGCCCAGGTGCTCAAGCTCATCATCTATTACGCGGTCGAGCGCGAGTGGCAGTGGGAGCGCTTCGTGGAGACGGGGGGGATGCCCTCCTCTCACGCCGCTACCGTCTCGGCCCTGGCTACCGGGGTGGGGATCACCGAGGGCTGGGGGAGCGCCTATTTCGCCATCACCGCGGTGCTGGCCTTCATCGTGATGTACGACGCCACCGGCATCCGCCGGGCCGCCGGTATGCACGCCCAACTCCTCAACGATCTGGTCGAAGAACTTCAGGAACTGCGCAAGCAAGGCCCCCAACCCGAGCCTCTCAAGGAATTGCTGGGGCACACCTACCTCGAGGTCGCGGTGGGGGCCATTATCGGAGCCATGTTCGCTTGGATCAGCTTTTTGGTCGTCTGACCGCCTGGGCCGGAGCGGTCCGGCTTATCCTCGATTAAGCCCGGGTGCTTGATCCGAGTGGGGCTGGGTTGTTAGTATCCCTACGTTCCGGGGAGCCATGAGACGCCTCATCCTTTGTTTGGTCTGGCTGGGTTTATGCCTGAGCCCGGCCCTGGCCCAGCGCCAGGGGCTCGAGGGGCGGATGTTGGCCCTCATCAACGAGGCCCGGGCGCAGGGGTTGCGCTGTGGGGGGGGTGGGGGGGGGCTACGCTTACCGGCCCTCAGCTACAACGGCACCCTGGCCATCGCCGCACAGAATCACGCCAACAACATGGGGCAGAAGCGGTTTTTGTCCCACTACTACCTAGGGGTGGGGCCCCGTACCCGGGTGATCCGGGTCGGCTACCGCTACTTGTGCATGTCGGAAATCATCTTCAAAGGCTATGGCAGCGACCCTCGCAAGGCGGTGCGCTGGTGGTTGCGCTCGCCGGTGCACTGCCGGGCCATCATGAGCCCCTACTACCGCGAACTGGGGGTGGGGTTCTCGAGCCTCGGCGGGGCCTGGGCGGTGGTGCTGGCCCAGCCGCGCTGAGTGTTTCCGCCGGTTAACCCAACCTTCTTATCGTGTTCTCCGTCAATCCGGGTTCTCACCCCTCGTCACGCGACGACAGATTTGCCGGGTTGATCGGCGCGGCGCTGGGGGCGGTCACGAGGTCGAGGGTATCGTGATAGAGGTCGAGAAGGCTATTTGCGCGGGGCCACCATCCTGAGCAAGGCCTGAAAAGCTATGGTTTGCAGGATCGGGAAGGCCAGCAGGGTGAGGGCTCCGGGGAAGAGGGCGAACAGCAGATAGCTCAGCGCCACCGCGCCCCCCGGGATCCACATCAGGTTCAGGCGGTTGCGGGGCCGTAAGAAAAACCAGGCCATGCCCAGGTTGATCAGACCGAACAGGAGCAGCAAGATCCAAGCCAGGGTGTAGGTGCTCATCCTAAGCTTGCATTGTACTGTTCCGCATAGCCTAAGTCTGGATGGGCCGAACTCGGTTCGGGGTCTCGAGCCAGGGGTATCTCAGCATGGAACCCCCACAGCCTGAAAACCAGACAGGTGCTAAGCTGGAATTTAGCAACCCACTTTTCGCTCCACACATCAGCGAGCCTTTGCTAAGGAGGAGCTATGTTAGTGGTTCGGGACGTGTTTCAGCTTCACTTCGGCAAGACCCGGGAGGCCCTGGCGCTCATGCGGGAGGGGAGGGCCATCGAGCGGCGCATGGGGTATCCGCTCTCGCGGGTGCTGGTGGACGTGACCGGGCCCTACTACACCCTGGTCAACGAGAGCGAGTTCGAGAGCCTGAGCCAGCTCGAGGCCGCGCTCGGCCAGATGGGCCAGGACGCCGAGTGGCGGCAGTGGTACGAGCGCTTCATCCCGCTGGTGCGCGAGGGTCGGCGGGAAGTGTACCGGGTGGTGGAGTAGGAGTCGCCATGAACGTCCTCGATGTGATGAAGTACGGCCACCTGACCCTGCTGGAGAAGCTGGGCGGGCTCCCCGAGTCGGCCTGGGAGGTGAAGGGGGTGGTGGGCAACTGGTCGGTAAAGGACCTGGTGGCCCACTTGGCCTCCTTCGAGCAGGTTCTGGTGGAACTGCTGGGATCGTTTCTGGACCGGAACCAACCCACCCCCACCCTCGAGCTGTTTCATAGCCGCCCCGACTTCAACGACACCCAGGTGGCGGTCCGCCGGGAGATGACCCCCTCGGACGTGCTGTCCGAGTACGAGCGCTGGCACACCCGGGCGCTAGAGCGGGCCGCCCAACTCCCGCCCGACGTCTTTCGGCAGCACGGCACCTTACCCTGGTATGGCATGGACTACGACCTGGAGGACTTTATCGTCTACACCTACTATGGCCATAAACGTGAGCACGGGGCCCAGATCGCCCTGTTCAAAAAACGCCATGTCCAGGAAAAAACCGGGTGAGCCTCGAGCCCCATATACCCCAAACTCCTGCGGGGAAGCTGTGTCAGGCCCCCTAGCAAAGGGGTACAGTGCAGAACGCTTTGCATCAAATGCTTGCATCAAATGCTTGGGTGGATCCTGCCGCACTGACCCCGCCAACCACATGTGGGTACAAAGCCCGGCTTTGGCGACCTCCGTGCTTTTACCCCTGGCCCCTGTCTCGGATGCGAGAGAGGGGAGACGCGCTATAGCGCGTTCCGGTTGAGCCTACGCCCTCACCCCAGCCGAACATCCAGCCCGTCGAATAGATGCTCGAGCGGCCAGCGTGGAACCGGGCCGCGCACCCCGCCCAAAGCGAAGGTCTCGTAGCTGAACATGCGCTCCATAAAAGCCTGGGCTTCGGGGGGAAGGTCGCTCATGTTTTGGTCGGCGGTCTGCGAGCTATGGGCCCGGATGGCGGCCCGTTTCTTCTCAGCCTGGTCGGCGATGGCCATGCGTACCGCCAGGGTGCTCTCGGAGACCCCCACCATCTGCGGCTCGAGCCCCGCTACCAGACTGGGCCGCAGAGCCTGCATCCGCTCGACCATCTCCAGCGACCAGGCGGTATAGAAAAGCCGCTCGGGAGCCCCTTCCAGGTAGCCGCTGGAGAAAAAGGCCGCCGTGGCCGCCCGGTGGATCACCAGATGGTCGGGGTGCAGATAGCCCCCGTGGGGGTCGAAGGTGATCATCACCTGGGGCTTGACCAGGGCGATCACCTCCTTGATCCGCCGCTCGATCTCCCAGAGGTCCGCGTTGATGGTGGCTAGGGGGTCGTCCTTGCGCAGCCGCTCGTTACGGCCCGAGTCGCGGAACCCCAAAAACACCGGGGGCTCGAGCCCTAGGGCAGCACAGGCTCGAGCCAGCTCTTCTTCGCGGACTTTCCCCAAATCGCTCACGCCCTGGAGGGCCGGGTCTTTGATCTGTCCGGCCTCGCCCCGGGTGGCGCAGGCCACCGTGACCCGGGCCCCCAAGGCCGCGTAGTGGGCCAGCGTGCCGCCGGAAGAAAAGGCTTCGTCGTCGGGATGGGCGAACACCGCGAGAAGAGAGGCTACCCTGGACATAGGGGAATTTTACCCATCCCGGTTCTGGCGATCATTCATGGGGTTGCTTTTGGCGAGGGGTTACAGATTGGCCTCCGGGGTGGCTCGAGGGGCTTTGCGGCCTCCGCCGAAGACCCACAGCGCCATCAAACCGGCCAGCACCGCGATCCCTCCGGCGACCAAGAACACCTCGCGTACCCCGATCAGCGCCCCCAGCACCCCAGCGAAGGCCATCGAGACCAGGTTGGCGCTGCCGATGACCGCACCCAGAGCGGCCCCTACCCGGCCCCGAGCCTGGTCGGTGACGGCGGTCTGAACCAGAGTGCTGACCCCGGCCTGGACCGGAGCCACTAAAAAGCTGATCAGGAACAACACCCCGAGCACGTGCCAGAGGCGGCCCACCCCGGCGATCAGGCCCACCGCCAGACCCATTGCCATCATGCCCAGGCTGACCATCGAGGTGGGTTTGAGTCGCGCCGCCAGCAGCGCTACCAGGCTCCCGGCCAGGATCATCCCGGCGGTCTCGGCGGCCTGGACTAGCCCGAAAAGGGAGGTGGGCACCTTCAGGTCATTGCTCAGGAGCGGCACGAACAGCACGTTCACCGCGCCCAACCCCAGCATCATCACCGCGGCCCCGGTGAGGGTTCCCAACAGGATGTGGGAGCGCCCGATGATCTGGAGCCCGGCCAAGAGGGAATCGAACACGCTCGAGGACTGGGGCCGCTCGGAGGGCTCGAGCCTGGGCACCCGAACCGGCAACACCAGCAAGAAGGAGACCAGGAAGGTGGCGGCGTCGATGGCATAGGCTGGCCAATAGACCTTGAAGGTTCCGATCAGCACCCCCGCCGCCGCTGCGCCCAACAGCCCGGCCAGGATGCGGCTGGTCTGGGTGATGGAGTTGGCCGCCAGCAGGGCTTCGCGCGGGAGGATGTGGGCCATCACCGCGCCCCGGGCCGGACCAAAAAAGGTTCCCACCGCCGACTGCAAAAAGCCCAGTCCGTACAAGAGCCAGAGGTTCTCCGCCGAGTTCACCAGGACGAAGCCCAGCACCAGCAAGGCCCGCAGGAAATCCGAGGCCAGCATGATCTTCTTGCGGTCGAAGCGGTCCACGTAGACCCCCGCCACCAGTCCCAGCGTGACTTGGGGGATCGCCAGCACGATAGCCATGGTGGCCAGCGCCGCGGTGGAGCCGGTGAGCTGGTTGACCATGATCAAGAGGGCTAAATTGGCCAGCCCGTCCCCGAATTCGGAGATGAATTGGGCCAGCCAGAGGTTGCGGAAACTGGCAACCGGGAAGGGGTGGGCGCGCTTAGTCAACTTCGACCCCCCCTTGGGAGTGTGTGTGGAAGATGATCAAAACGCTGTAGGGACCGGCCTGGGGATCGGTGTTGTCGTGGCCGTATTCCTCGAGCAGTGCCTGGAATTTCCGGTTCAACTCCTCGGCCTGGGTGGGGGCCAGGTTGAAGATACTGCGCCCAAACATCAAACGCCGGTGGCGCGGGGCGTCTTCGCCCGCTTGGATCAGCCCGCGCTCGAGCCCCTGCTGGATGTCCTGGGCAACGCCGTCCATCACCCCGCGCAGGATGCCCAGCAGGCCTTCCTCGTTTTCCTTGCCGACCCGCAGGAGTGCACCATCCACCTTGAACTGCTTGGCGCTCACCTGATATTTCTTCTCGATGATCCCCGAGATCACCCGGGTCTCCACCACCCGGATCAGCCCGCGCTCTTCCATCAGCCCCACGTGGTAGTAGAGCTTGGTGGGCGGGGTCTTGAGGGCTAGGGCCACCTCCTTGACGGTATGGGGCTGGCTCATCAGCTCGAGGATCTGCAACCGCAAGGGGTCGGTGAGCATCCGGAGGGTCTCGAGATCCTTCACTACCATCTGCTCGGCGGGACCATCCGTGATCGTGACCGCTTTAGAGTTTTTAGGCATTTATGCTCCTTTTATCGTTAAAAAATATTTGAACGATCATATACTCTTGAATCGGGGTTGGTCAAGGGGGTGGCGGATTCCTGGATGGTTGCCTTATCGGTCGGGTCAGAGGACAATACTGGCAGGTTCCGGGTTGCGGGTTTCGTCTTGAAGAGGCTACACGAAACCGCTAGACTTATACCGAGTATAAGTTTTTAGCCAACTAGGGAGAGCGAATGCTGACCTTGACCGAAAAAATCCTTTTTCTGATCTTCGCGGCGGCAGCCCTTTACGTGGGGGGGATGGCCTTCTACCGGGTCTACCGGGCGATCGCCCGGGGAAAGCCCGAAAACCGCTTCGATCACTGGCCGGCCCGGTTGGGCAAGGGCATCTGGGTAGCCCTGACCCAGCAGACCGTGTTCAAAAAGCGCCCCTGGGTCTCGCTTTTACACGCCTTTGTGTTTTATGGTTTCGTCTTCTATTTGCTCGTAAACCTCCTCGATGCGCTCGAGGGTTACTTCCCGGTGGTGTTGCGGGGGGGATTTTGGAACGGGGTCAACCTCGTCGGGGATATCCTCACCGCCTTGATCCTGGTGGGGATGGTGGGCCTCTTGCTGCGCCGCTTCGTGGTTCGGCCTGCCGACTTCACCTGGAACCCCAAAACCCCCCTGCACGAAAAGGCCCCCACGGGGATCCGCCGCGACTCGCTGATCGTGGGCAGCTTCATCCTCTTCCACGTAGGCTCGAGGCTCCTGCACAAGTCCGCCCAGGCCGCCGATTTAGGCTCCGACCCCTTCCAGCCGGTGGCTTCAGCGGTGGGCGGGGCGCTGGCCTTCCTCACCCCCGAGGAGATCACCTTCGTCGAGCACTTCTTCTGGTGGGGGGCGCTGGGCTCGATCCTGCTGTTTTTGCCCTACTTCGCTCGCAGCAAGCACATCCACCTCTTCCTGGCCCCACTCAACATCGCCTTCAAGAAAGACAAGCCCGGTGCTTTGCTCCCGATGGACTTTGAGCGGGCCGAGGAGACCGGCTTGGGGGTAGCCAAGCTCGAGGACTTCTCCTGGCCCCGCCTCCTCGATGCGTACTCGTGTATCCAGTGCAACCGCTGCCAGGAGGTCTGCCCGGCCTACACCACCGGCAAGGCCCTTTCTCCGGCGGCCATGCTGATCTCCGAGCGCTACGAACTCAACGACATCCTGCCGATGTTCGCTGCCGGGAAGGAGAGCCCCCGTCCGCTTTTGGACTTTGCCACCAACGAAGAGTCTATCTGGGCCTGTACCACCTGTAACGCCTGCATTGAGGTCTGTCCGGTAGGCAACGAGCAAATGCTGCACATCGTGGACGTGCGCCGCGAGCGGGTGATGATGCAGGGTGAGTTCCCCGCCCAGCTTGGGCAGGCCTTTCGGGGTATGGAGCGCAACGGCAACCCCTGGAACCTAGCCCAAGACAAGCGCACCGCCTGGGCCGAAGGGTTGCCTTTCGAAGTCCCCACCATTGAGCAAAACCCCCAGGCTGAGGTGCTCTACTGGGTGGGTTGCGCCCCCAGCTACGACCCCCGCGCCCAGAAGATCGCCCGCAGCATGGCCGAGATCTTGCAGGCCAGCGGCGTGTCCTGGGCCATCCTGGGCAAGCGGGAGAAGTGCACCGGTGATGCCGCCCGGCGGGCCGGGAACGAGTACCTCTTCGCGCAGATGGCCGAGGAGAACGTGGCGACC
>DASTSL010000099.1:0-8620 GCA_035760705.1 Meiothermus sp.
ACGCACCTTCACCATCAGCCCCGACAACCGAACCGTAGGCTACTTCGTGGCGAGTGGCTCGATCCCAGCTCCTACCAGCGGCTCGAGTCCGGTGGTGGTGGCCTCCCCGCTCAACGGCTGCAACGTGAACGGGGCCAACCCCTTCGCGCCGGGGACATTCAGCGGTAAGGTGGTGCTGATCCAGCGGGGGGTGTGCACCTTCCGCGAGAAGGCCCTCAACGCCGAAGCCGCGGGTGCCGCGGCGGTGCTCATCTACAACAACCGGCCCGGCTACCTCCAGGGCACCATCGGCGGCCCCATCAGCGTCCCGGTGGTGATGCTTTCCGACAGCGACGGCGCGACCATCGCCGCCCGCAGCAACGTGACCCTGACCTGGAGCAACGTGGAGGCCCGCTTCCCGCTGGCGACCGGCAACCTGATCTCCAGCTTTAGCTCCTGGGGCTTGAGCCAAGACCTCGAGTTCAAACCCGACCTGGGCGCCCCCGGCGGCTTTATCCGCTCGGCCTTCCCGCTCGAGCAGGGCGGCTACGCGGTGCTCTCGGGCACCTCGATGTCCAGTCCGCACGTAGCCGGTGCGGCGGCACTCCTGCTGGAAGGCAACCCGGCCTTCGCCCACGGCCAGCGTCCCTCGCTGGTGCGCACCATGCTCCAGAACACCGCTTACCCCAAACCCTTCTCGCTGGCTCCCAGCAGCGGCTTCGCCGAGTCCAGCTTCCGCGAAGGCTCGGGCATGATCGACGTGCTGGGGGCAATCCAGACCCGCATTACGGTTTCGCCCTCCAAGATCTCCTTCGCCGAGGTCAACGGCGCGTACACCCAGACCCTGACCCTCAAGAACCGGAGCAACGTCCCCACCATCTATAAGCTGGTGCATGTGCCCGGCGTCTCGGCTACCGGCAGCGTTTACGCCCCGAGCTTCGTGACCGGCTTCGCCAACGTCACCTTTAGCGCCAATCAGATCACCGTGCCGGCCCAGGGCGAGGCCACCGTGAGCGTGAGCATCACCCCCAACCCCGGTCTGGCCAGCAAGAGCCTCTACGGCGGCTACATCCTCTTCCAACCGGTCGGGGCGGGTGTGGGGCTCAACGTCCCCTACGTGGGCTTACAGGGCGGGTACAAGTCCATCCGGGTGCTCGAGCCCACTCCCTTCGGGCTGCCCTGGCTTGCCGACGCCGACTTCAACCAGTTGAACGGCGGAACCTTCACCTTGCAGGGCGAGGACAAACCCCACCTGCTCTTCCACTTCGAGCACGGGGCGCAGATCTACCAGGTGGTCATCCTCAACGGCCAGACCGGAAAGCCGATCCATCCCAAGTTCAACAAAGCCGACCTGGCCTGGTTCACCGACCGCAACAGCACCCCCACCGGGATCTTTGAGTTCGTCTGGGACGGAACCTTCATCTCCAAGTACAAGGAGAACGAGGTCTATAACACCGACATCCCCGTTCCCGCCGAGTTCAAGCCGGTTCCCAACGGCATCTACCGGCTCCAGATCGAGGTGCTCAAGCCCACCGGCAACAAGAACAACCCCGCCGACTGGGAAACCTGGACCTCCCCGGCCTTCACCATCGCCCGTCCGTAAAATCCGCGGGCTCAGCAACCCCCTCCGCCAAGGAGGGGGTTTTCGCTCTCGCCCCCCTAAGTGCGCCCACGGTAAAGGGGTGGGGTTGAGCGGCGGCGCGGCCTGGTTAGCTACCCCTTTCTCCCTTTTTGGGGAAAGCGAAGCGGGGGTTGCTTGCATCGTTTGGGAGGTGAGGGCCAGCAGACTATCCCGCCCGCCACACAAGAGCTAAGCTATCCCTAAACATGGAACTGCGCGGCCCCCGGATTCTGCTGCGTCCCCCTCGAGGGGAAGACGCTCCCGACCTCTTCCCGCTGGCCTCCGACCCCGAACTCACCCCCTATCTGTACTGGGACCCGCACCCGAGCGAGGACGAGACCCGGGCCTACCTCGAGACCCTCGCGGCCAAGGAAGGAATGTTCGTGCTCGAGTTCGAGGGGCGGGCCTGCGGGGTGGTGGGCCTCCAGGTGGACTGGGAGAACAAGCTCGGCGAGACCGAAACCTGGGTGGGGCGGCCCTACTGGGGACTCGGCATCAACACCGAGGCCAAGGTGGTGCTCTTCGACTTCGCCTTTGGCCTGCTCGACTTGCGGCGCATCCAGAGCATCGTGCACGTGAATAATATGCGTTCGCAGCGGGCTTTGGAGAAGCTGGGCTTCAAACGCGAGGGGCTATTGCGACGCTACCGCTGGATCCGCGGGGAGCCCTGGGATTTGTATATGTATAGCCTCTTGCCCGAGGAGTGGCTGAGCAGTCGGCCACCCATCTACTAAAAGAACATTTGACCTTTATACCCCCAGGGGGTATAAAGGATATCGTGATGAGCAAGCTAGACCCTAAGCCGCTTACCGCTTGATGCACGACGGAAATGCCCGGCTGATCGATATCCGCGAGCCCCAAGAGTGGCACCAGACCGGGGTGGCGCGAGGAACTACTCTGTTGCCCCAAACCCAGTTGGACCGATGTCTCGGCGAACTGGAGCGCCGCCCTAGCATCCTGGTCTGCCGCAGTGGCAACCGCAGCAAGCAGGTTCGTCGCGAGCTTGAGGCCCGCGGGATCCGGGTCTGGGAGGTGGAAGGTGGCCTGCTGGCCTAGATCGAGGCTGGTCTGCCCCTGAGCCACCCGATCGCTGCCGAGCGCTGCTGAGGTCACGGCGGCCCTCCCGGCCCTGGGTAGAATGGCCGCATGGACATCTTCCCGATCCTCGAGGAACTCACCCAGAAAACCCCCTCCAAGATCCTGCTGGTGGTGCTAGACGGGGTAGGCGGCTTGCCGCAACAGTTCGGCGGCCCTACCGAACTCGCCACCGCCAAAACCCCCAACCTCGATGCGCTTGCCCAAAAAAGCGCCTTGGGGCTCCTCACGCCGGTGTATCCGGGGCTGGCTCCGGGCTCCGGCCCCGGCCACCTTTCGCTCTTCGGCTACGATCCCTTCAAGTATCTGGTGGGGCGCGGGGCGCTCTCGGCCATCGGCATCGGGGCCGACTTCCAGGATGGGGACATCGGGGTGCGGGGAAACTTCGCCACCCTCGACGCCCAGGGCAACGTGCTCGACCGCCGGGCCGGGCGGCCCTCCGACGAGGAGAACCGCCGCATCGTGGCGAAGCTCAAGGGGGCCATTCAGGAGATCGAAGGGGTGCACATCAACTTCTACACCGAGAGCGAGCACCGCTTCGTGGTGATCCTGCGCACCGAGGGGCTGGGCGATAAGGTCAGCGACACCGACCCACAGAAAACCGGCGTACCTCCCCTGCAATCCCACGCCCACCACCCGGGCGACGCCGCCAGCGCCAAGACCGCCTCGATCCTCAATGCCCTCTCGGAGCGCATCCGGGAGGTCTTGAAAGACGAGCCCAAGATCAACGGCGCCCTCTTCCGGGGCATCTCCGAGCGGCCCAAGTTCCCCACCATGGAGCAGGTTTACAAGGTGACCCCGGCCTGTGTGGCTAGCTACCCGATGTACAAGGGCGTGGCCAGCCTGGTAGGCATGGAGGTCTTACCCGTCGAGGGCGTGGAGGACGCCCCGGAAGGCAAGGTCAAGGCCTTGCAAGAGAACTGGGACCGCTTCGACTTCTTCTACCTGCACTTCAAAAAGACCGACAGCACCGGCGAGGATGGCAACTTTTCCGAGAAAGCCCACAAGGTGGAGATCTTCGATGAGCTTTTGCCCCAGCTTTTGGCCCTCCAGCCCGACGTACTGGCGATCACCGGCGACCACAGCACCCCCAGCATCCTCAAGGCCCACTCCTGGCACCCGGTTCCGCTCCTGCTCCATGCCCCCTACCTCCGCAACGACCCGGCCCAGCGCTTTACCGAGGACGAAGCTGCCAAAGGTTCGCTGGGGCGTCTGCGGGGGGTGGAACTGATGCCCTTGTTGCTGGCTCACGCGGGCAAGCTGCAAAAGTACGGGGCTTAAGGAAAAAAGACTCGAGGCTAAGAGCCAACGAGTCTAATACGGTTTTAGAGTTTACCCCTACGTCAGTACGCCCTCGAAGGGCGTGTAGATGTCACTGTAGACATCTAAGTAGCTATCGTGGGTGAGGTATGTACCATCACCGCCTGGCTGCAAACTACAACGGTGGGGTAAACCGCCCGTCCACCGCCGTCCAACCGCCATCTACGAAGATGATCGTGCCGGTGACGTAAGAAGCAGCCTTGGAAGCCAAAAAAACCACCGCCCCGGCCACTTCCTCGGGCTTGCCCCAGCGGTTGAAGACGCTCTTGGCCCCGTAGGCGTTGTACCAGTCGGGTTTGCCTTTGATGGGGGCGGTGAGCGGGGTATCGATCACGCCGGGGCCGATGGCGTTGGCCCGTACCCCCTTGGGGCCGAGCTCGGCGGCCAGCGTCCGGATCATCTGCACAGTTGCGGCCTTGGTGGCGGCGTACACCCCCTGACCGGGCTCGACCACCAGCGAGCGGATCGAGGAAAAGGCGATCAGCGAGCCCGAGCCCTGCTGGGCCATCACCCGCCCGGCCTCGGCCAGCAGGTGAAAGGTGCCCTTGAGGTTCACGCCGAGCACCCGGTCAAATTCCTCGTCGGTGTACTCGAGCAGCGGCTTACGCACATTGATGCTGGGGGTCGAGACTGCGGTGTCGAGCCGGGCGTACTTGGTGAGGATGTTGTTGATCCGGTGGCGCACCTCGCCGCCGTCCACCAAGTCCAGTTGCACCGCTTCGGCCTGGCCCCCGGCAGCCTGGATTCGGGAGACGGTTTCCTCGGCCCCCTCGAGCCTCAGATCCGCCACCACCACCAGCGCCCCCTGCGCGGCCAGCGCCTCCGCCGAAGCCTGCCCGATCCCCGAACCCCCGCCCACCACCAGCGCCACTTCGCCGTCCATACGGAACATATCTTTGTAGTTCATGGTCTCTCCTCTATTTGTAATCCTGAACGAAGCGTAGCCCAGTGAAGGATCTCTCCTGCCCGTGGACAGCTTGCTGCAAACAGCTTGCTGCAAACAGCTTGCTGCAAACAGCGCCCCATGCCAGTAAACAGATCAGTCACTTTGCCCGAGCGGTTGACGAGTGACGCACGGGTGGGATGGAACCCAGCATAGCCTAAAGGCGGATTCGCTTCGCTCAACATGAGCGGGTAGTATGCAAGTCTACGAGCGCCGCCTCGGATCGAGCCAATCCCGCAGCCCGTCCCCCAACAGGTTGAACCCCAGCACCGCCAGGCCGATCGCCATGCCCGGAAAGATCACCGGGAAGGGCGTGAGTTCCTGGTAACTCTGGGCCTCGCGCAGCATCCGGCCCCAACTGGGGTTGGGGGGCTGGGTGCCCAGCCCCAAATAGGACAACGCGGCTTCGGCCAGGATTGCCGCCGCGAAGGCCAGGCTGGCCTGCACCACCAGCGGCCCCAGGATGTTCGGGAGCACGTGGCGGAGCATGATCCGCAGGTTGCCCATGCCCAAGGCCCGGGCTGCTTCGATATACGGCTGGGCCTTCACCGAAAGCACGCTGGCCCTCGAGACCCGCGCGAAGGCCGGGACCGCCGCCAGCCCGATCGCCACCATCGAGGTAGTGACGCCGGGGTTGAAGATGGCCGCGAGTAACAGGGCGATCAGGAGCGCGGGGAGGGCATAGAGGGTTTCCAAGAGCACCGACAACCCCTGATCGAGCCAGCCGCCAAAGTACCCGGCTAAAACGCCCAGTATCAACCCCAGCGATAAGCCGATTCCCACCGCCACCAAACCCACGTACAGGGCGTTCTCGGCCCCGGCCAGGACTCGAGCCAGCGTGTCCCGCCCCAGAATGTCCGTACCCAGCGGGTGAGACAGCGAGGGGGGAACCAGTCGGTTAGGGGTAGTGGCATTCGGGTCTACCGGGTTGAGCAGGCTCGCCACCACCATCAGCAGGATCAACATGAGGATGAACCCGCCGATCTTCACCGAAGGCGGCAACTTGGCCCAGAGGCTTTTGGCCTTCGGCGTTCGGCCTTCGGCGTTCAGGCTACGCATAGCTGACCCTCGGATCGAGCACCGCGTACAACAAGTCCACGATCAGGTTGAGCAGCACGATAAAGGTGGCGATGGTCAATACCACCCCTTGCACCAAGGGGTAATCCCGAGCACTGATCGCCAGCAAGGAGAGCGAGCCCAGACCGGGGATGCCGAAGACCGTCTCGACCACCACCGTGGCGATGAGAAGCTGGGCGAACTCCAACCCCAGCACCGTCACCACCGGCAATGCCGCGTTGCGGAGGGCGTGTTTGTACAGCACCACCCGCTCGGAGAGGCCCTTGGACCGCGCGGTGCGTACGTAATCCTGGTGCAAGACCTCGAGGACGCTCCCCCGCACCAGCCGAACCAATAGCGAGGAACTGGCCAAACCCACGGTGAGCACCGGCAGCACCAGCGCGGCGATGGCCTTGGCGGGGTCCTTCCAGCCGCCGATGGGGAAGCTCGAGGGCAAGGGAAGCTTGAGCCAGACGATAAAGATGTAGATGAACATCAACCCCACCCAAAACGAAGGCAGCACGATCCCCACCAGCGAGCCCACCGAAACCGCCACGTCCGCCCAGCTCCCGGCCCGCCGCGCGGCCAAGATGCCCATCGGCACCGCGATCAAAGTCGCCAAGAACAATGCTGCGATCACGATGGGCAGGGTAATCCCCAACCGGGCGACGATCAGCCCCGAGATCGAGGTCTCGTAGCGGATGCTCTGGCCCAGGTCGCCGTGAAACACCCCGCCCAGCCAGTTCAGATAGCGCTCGAGTGGGGATTTATCCAGACCCAGGCGGTGCTCGAGGGCCGCCACGTCGGCGGGGGTGGCGTCAATCCCCAGGATGGCCTGGGCCGGATTGCCGGGGATCAGCAGCAAAGCTCCAAACACCAGCAAAGTCGCCAACCAAAGGGTGACTGCTGCGAAGGCCAGGCGGCGGAGGGTGTAGGCAAGCATAGCAGGAAGCTAAAGGCTGAAGGCTAGAGGCTAGAAGCAAGATCGCCTCGCTTCCAGCCTCCGGCTTCAGTTACGGAGCAAAGGATACTCCGAAACCGGCATCTCCCGCCTATTTTTGCAACCAAACCTCGGTCACGTTGATCCCCGGCGAGAGGTTGGAGTTGGGCCAGTTCTGGATGTTGGCCCGGTAAGCGCCCAAAGCGGGCAGGCTCATGGTGAAGACGGCGGCGGCGTCCTCGGCCAAGAGGCGCTGGGCTGCGGCCAGATTCTCGCAGGCTTTCTGCAGGTTGGGAGCCCGCAGATAAGCGGTGAAAAGCTGCTGGAAGCGGGGGCTATTGTAGCGCCAGTAGTACTTGGGGTTGGCCCAGTTGCCGATGTCGTTGGCCTCCACGTGCCCGATGATGGTCATGGAGTAGTCGGCGGCGGTGAAGACCCGCTGGATCCAGGTGTTGAAATCCACCACCTGGATGCTGACCTGGAGCATCGGCCCCAACTTGTTGAGCTGGGCCACCATGGCCTCACCGATGCGGCGCTCGTAGGGAAATTCGGCAGCCAGGGTGTAGGTGAACTTGAGGGGGTTCTGGGCGGTAAACCCGGCGTCGGCCAGGAGTTTGCGGGCTTCGTCGGGGTTGTAGGCGTTGAAGTTCGAGAGGTCTACGTAACAGGCCTCGCCGGGGCTGCGCATCGAGCCGATCTTGGTGCCGTAGCCGAGCATCGCGCCCTGGATGAGTTCGTCCTTGTTGGTGGCTAAGGTGATGGCCCGGCGCACCCGCACGTCGTTGAAGGGGGGGCGGCTGTTGTTGAAACCGGCCACAGCCTCAGCAGTACCCGAGCCAGAGAACACCTTGAAGCGGTTGTCGCGGCCCAGCACCTGGGCGTTTTCGGGCAGGAGGCTATAGGCGATCACGTCCAGGTCACCGGCCCGTAAGCCCGCGAGCTGAGCATCGCCATCGCCCAAAAAGCGGAAGTTCACCCCATCCAAGTAGGGCAGGCCCTGGATGTAGTAGTTGGGGTTGCGCTCGAGCCGCACCGCCACCCCGCGCTCCCAGGCAGCGAAGCGGAAGGGGCCGGTGCCGATGGGCTTGGCCCGCAGGTCCTCGAGCTTGGCCCCGCTGGGGGTGATGAGCGACTCGGGCCGCGAAAGGGTGAACAAAAAGTCGTTGTTGGGCTGGCGCAGCGTGAAGGTCACGGTGTAGGGGTTGGGGGCGGTCACCGCGGAGATGTCTTTGTACAAGTCGGGGCGCAGGTGACCGGAAGCCTTGGTGTCGGGGTTACGGGCCCGGTTGAACTTGGCCACCACATCGGCGGAAGTGAAGTCGGAGCCGTCGTGGAACTTCACCCCGCGCCGGAGGTTGAAGGTGTAGGTGAGCCCGCTGCTCGAGACCGTCCACTTCTCGGCCAAAGCGGGCACGATCTCGCCCTTGGCGTTGCGCTTGACCAGCCCTTGCAACACGTTGTCGTAGACCACCCGCGAGATGTCGGCCCCGGCCACTTGGGTGGGGTCCCAGGCGGCGGGCTCGGTCTGGATGGCGATGGTCAGGGTTCCGCCCCGGGTCTGGGCCAAGCCGAGGCCCAGCAAGGCCACTAATCCGACGAACAACCAGCGTTTCATCATGACCGTCCTCCTAAGATTTCGCGGGTTATATTCGCGCCGGAGCGGGGG
>DASTSL010000100.1:0-25745 GCA_035760705.1 Meiothermus sp.
TCGAAGGCGGCCAGGGCAGCCCCTCGGTCGCCGAGCAGGTAGTACAGGCGCATCACCTGGCGGTGGGCTTCCTCCGAGAGCGGCTCCAGCCGGGCCCAGATCTGGGCGTACTCGAGCGCTTGCCGGAGGTTCCCCGCCCGCTCAAGCCGAAGGGCCTCGGCCTGGGCGGAGTTGCTGCGCAGACCATGCAGGTCCGCGCGGGCCCCCTGAAGCCACTCCTCGAAGTCAGGGGCATCGTCGAACTCGAGCCCCTCCAGCAGCACCCCCTCCTGCAGAAGCAGCTCGAGCGAGGGGGTTTGGAGGTACGAAAGCTGCTGCACGTCCACCGCGACCTCGGGGGCTAGCTCGATCAGGTCCTCGCCCAGCACCACCTCGCCTGCCGCCAAACGGAGACGGCGCAAGAGTTGGCGCATGTTGTTGCGGGCGGTGGTTTCGCCCGATTCCGGCCACAGCCACCCGGCCAGCCGGTACTTGGGGGTAGCCCCTTCCAGGGCCAAATAGGCCAGCACCGCCGCCGTCTTGCGCTCGAGCCGCAGGGTTCCCCCGGGGGTCTCGAGCCGTGCTGCGCCGAGCAGAAGAAGCTTGTGGGTCACGCGAATACTCCCAAGTTCAAGCACGGCCTGAGGGTGGTGGCGGAAAGAGGGGCCGAAGGATGCCTCGAGTATACGAGCAAGAAGCTGTAGCGGTCATGGACAAACTCTGATTGGAGCAAAGCAAGGTTTGGCCCGAGCCTCACCTGGTCTTGCATCAAGCCCCGCTGACTGCTCCAAGTGATGGTGAGGAAATCCCGGTGACTACCCTTCTATTCTCGTCCATCGAAAACGGTCGTCGAGCAAACAGGTCTCCCGCCCGAAAGCACTCGGCTGAACCTTGGGGATGTCCTACAGAGAGATAAATCTAGGGCGCGGTGTAAGAACCGCGCCCCGGTTATCGCTCCGTTCAGCAGGGTTTCTCGGCCCCGCTACGGGCGTAGAAATACCAGTTGAGGAACACGTTGATCGCGTAGAACACCGCTACCCCGTAGAAGAACGCGGTGGGGTGTCCGGCCCCGGCGATGATCGCAGCGATGATCACCGAGAAGAAGAAGGGGCCGTAAGCGGCGATGGCCGCGGTCCAGCCGATCACCCCCCCGGCCTTGCGGGGATCGAAGATCATCGGCATCTGTTTGAAGGTGCTGGCGTTGCCGATCCCCGCGAAGAGGAACAAAAGCAGCATGAAGCCCACGAAGTAGGGGAACTGAGAGAGCGAGGTCGGGTTGACGAAGAAGCTCAAGCCCACCGTGCTCACCAGCATCCCCAGGGTGCTCAGTTGGGTCAGCTTGGCCCCGCCCACCTTATCGGCCAGTGGGCCAAAGGCCACCCGCACCAGCGAGCCCACCAGCGGCCCCAGGAAGGCGAAGGTCAACGGATCCGGTGCTCCGTCGAACTTGCCGTAGAGCTGTTTGATGAGCAAGGCGAACACCGCTGAGAACCCCGAGAACGAGCCGAAGGTGGCGATGTACAGGCTGGTCATGACCCAGGTGTGCTTGTCGCGGAAGATGTCGAACTGCTCGCGGAAGTTGGCCCGTACCGGCACGCTCCTGAGCAGCGTCCAGGCCAGCGCCACCCCCACCAGGATAAAAAGCGTCCAGACCAAGGCCGCGTTGTGCAGCCAAATGGGGCTCGAGAGCCCGTTCTTGGCGGTAAAGCTCTGCGGGTTGCCCAGGTTCACGATCCCGCTGGCGAAGAGCGCGAAACCCACCACCCAGGGGGTGAGAAACTGCACCACGCTCACCCCGAAGTTGCCGATTCCGGCCTGGATGCCCAGCGCCGTGCCTTGTAGCCGTTTGGGGAAGAAGTAGCTCGTCGAGGGCATGAAACCCGAGAAGTTCCCACCCCCGATTCCCGCCAGGAAGGCCAGCAACAAGAGCACCCAGTAGGGGGTGCCGGGGTTCTCGATGGCCAGGCTCCAGCCCAGCACCGGGATCAGCAGGAGGGCCGTGGAGATCGTGACGAGGTGCCGGGTGCCCAGGATGGGGGGTAGAAACGTCCAGATGATCCGCAGGGTTCCCCCGGCCAGCCCCGGCATGGCGGTGAGCCAGAAGAGCTGGGTGGTGGTGAACTTGAAGCCGATGCCCGGTAACTTCACCACGATGGCCGAGACCATGAACCACACGATAAAAGAGAGCATCAGGCTGTAGGTGGTGATCCACAGGGTGCGCCAGGCCAAGCGTTTGCCGGTGGTTTCCCAAAACTGGGGGTTTTCTGGTTCCCAGCGGGAAAGCCAGGTTCCGCCTTCGTTGGGAATTTTGCGAACAGCCATCAGTGGCCTCCTTGGGGGGTGCCTTCATTGGGGTGGTGCTCGAAGCGGTGCTCGAGGTGGGGTGCGGCTTTTTGCAGCAGCGAGAGCACGGTCAGGTGCATCCAGATCGCCGAGACCAGGGTCAGCAAGAAGAGCACTAAGAAGGTGCTCTGGGGCATCGAGGTCCACTTCTGGGCGTAGGCGAAGAGCGGCGGCAGGAAGAAGCCGCCCAAGGCCCCCAGCATCCCCACCAATCCGCCCACCGCACCCACGTCTTTGGGGAAGTATTCGGGGATGTGTTTGTAGACCGCGGCCTTGCCTACGCCCATCGAGATGCCGATCAGGAAGACCAAAGCCGTGAAGAGCCAGATATTCACGTGCCAGGGCATCACCTCGCGGGTTCCCGAGGACAGCTCGAGCACGATATGCCCCTCCGGCATCATCAGCACGCCCGAGGCCAACAGCATCAGCCCGAAAGTCCAGTACATCAACCGCCGCGCCCCGAAGCGATCCGAGAGATAGCCGCCCAAGGGCCGCAGCAGGCTAGCGGGAAAGATGAACAAGGCGGTGAGCAAGGCCCCCTGGTAGAGCGGCACGCCGAAGTTGTCCACGTAATACTTGGGCAACCAGGCCGAGAGCGCCACGTAGGCCCCGAAGACCACCACGTAATAGAGGCTGAAGCGCCAGACCCGGATATTCCGTAGCGGGGCCAGCATCTCCGATAGGGGCCGCCCCTGGCCGGGTTTGCGGTCGGCCTGGGGGGTAAAGACCCACATCGCCAGGCCCATCAGGATCAAGAGCACCCCGTAGAGAAACGGCACGAACCGCCAGCCGCCGGGGATCACCCCGCCCAAATACCCGGCTGCCGGGGTCAGGGCGATCAAGGCTGGGCCGATGAACTTGGTCACCGAAGCCCCCACGTTTCCCGCCCCGAAGACCCCGAGCGCGAAACCCTGCTGATCCTTGGGGAACCAGGCCGAGTTCCAGGCGATGCCCACGCTGAAGGCGTTCCCGGCGAAGCCCACCAGGAAGGCGTAGAAGAGGAGCACCGGGTAGCTGGTGGCGTGGGCGACCAGGAAGGCGGGAATAGAGGTCACGAAGAGCATGATGGTAAAGACCACCTTGCCCCCGTAGCGGTCGGCCAGGATGCCCGTCGCCAGCCGCCAGATCGAGCCGTTGAGGATGGCCACCGCCGAGAGCCAGGAGAGTTGCACGTCGCTGAGGCCGAACTCCTTGCGGATGGGGATGCCCAGCACGCCGAACATCAGCCACACCGCGAACATCAACGTGAAGCCGAGGGTGGAGAGGGTGAGGACTTCGGCTCGAGCCTTGCGCTCAGCCGGGAGGGGAGCACCGCTAGTCTGAACCATGGATACCTCCTTTCTCCTGGAGGGCCGGTTGGGGTTTGGGGGTCGGGGTCGGGAGGGGTTGGGGAGCGGCGGGTGGAACCGTCACCGGGCGACGGGTTCGCTGCACCCAGATCACGATCTGCCAGGGCCGCCAGAGGTAGCCCAAAGGCAAGGTGATGATGTGGACCAGCCGGGTGAAGGGAAATACCGCCAGCAACAGCCAGAAGTTGAAGACGTGGAACTGGATCACGCCGGGCAGATCCGCCAGCAGTTCGGGGCGCGGGCGTAGGGTCAGGATGGACCACACATAGGGGGTGAACACCGCTGGGAACCAGTAGGAGCCGTAGCGGTGCTGCACTGCGGTGAGGATGCCGGTGACGATGGAGACGCCCAGGAGCAGCAATACCACCACGTCCATGGGGGTCGTCACGACCCGCACCCGCTTCTCGCTGAGGCGGCGATAGAGCAGGATGAGCAGGCCGCCCAAGGCCCAGATGGCCAGCCCCAAGCCGGTGATCTCGAGCAGGTACAGCCGGATCGGCACCGCGTTCCACAAGAGCAACCCCTGGGGGATCACCAGCGCCACCAAGTGCCCGGCCAGCACCACCAGGATGCCCCAGTGAAAGGGGATCGAGCCGAAGAAGAGCTTCTTGCGCTCGAGGAGCTGGCTCGAGAGCGAGGAGACACTAAAGGGCTTGGCGCGCATCCGCTGGAAGGTGACGATCACCACCAGGGCCAGCGCCACGTAGGGAAAGACCTGAAAGAGCAGGATGTTCCAGTTCATCGTTCACCTCCCTGGCCCGGCCAGGACCGGCGGACGGGCTTTGACATAAGCCGCCACCGCCTCCTGGGTCGCTTCGAGCAAGCCCACATAGGGGTTGGCGGGCTCGAGTGTCCGGAGGGTGTGTTCGATCTGTTTGAGGGCCGGGGGCAGGATCTGTAGCAGTTCGGGCAGCGGCTCTGGGACTATAGCCAGGTAGCGCAGCACCGGGCTCAGGTGGTCAGGGAGTTCGCCCGCGAGGTCGATTCCGGCCTCGAGCATGGCCCGGTTGAGGGTCGCCATCAGGCTCCCGCGCCGGTAGTCCTCCCCGTAGACGGCGTAGCCCACGTAGGGCGCGGTGAGCGGGGTCAGGTCGAGGGTGCGGGTGTAGAGCTCCTCGCGCTCGGAGAGGGTGAGGTGGGAGAGGGCCTGGGCGAAGCGCTCGAGGTGGGCTTTCGCCGGGCTCTTGGGCAGGTCCTTGAGCCCGTCGAAGAGCCAGCGCACGCTGCCCGCTTGGGGGTACTGGTAGGCTATCGAGAGGGTTTCGAGCAAGGGGTTCATAGGTTCTTCCTTTGGCCGAGAAGGGGGTGAGGCGGTTGGCAGTTGGCGGTTTGCTCCTTTCTAGTTCCCCCGCACCGGGAGTTCGATGGTGCCCACGCCGACCTCACCCTTGTGGGCCAGCGGGTCGTTCCAGGCTTCGGCGGCCATCTCGCGGTGGTAGGGGGGCAGCACGAAGCGCTGCTCGAGGGTGGGCAGGGTGGTGAGGCGGTAGATGGCTTCGGCGGTCTCGAGGTCGAGCCCCACCGACTCCAGGAGCTTCAGGGTAGCCGCGTCCACCGCCCCCTCCACGCTCTGTTTGCGCTTGAGGATGCGCACCGCCAGCATCTTCTGCAGGATCGGCTTGATGACCTCGACGTTACCGGCGGCGAAGAGGTTGGCCAGGTACTCGAGCGGGAGGCGGGCCTTCTCGAGATGGTCGAAGAGTTCGAAGTCCACTTTTTCGGGCGGCAGGTCGAGTTTGACTAAACCGCGCTCGATGGTGCTCACGATGGGGGAGAGCGGCGGGATGTAGTACATCATCGCCATCGTGCGGTATTCGGGGTGGAGGGGCAGGGCCAGACCCCAGACCTTGACGAACTTGTAGACCGGCGACTCCTGCGCGGCCTTGATCCAGCCGTCGTCGAGCCCGCCCGCCTTGGCCGCCGCGATCACCTCGGGGTCGAAGGGGTCCAAGATCACGTCCAGGTGGCTCGAGACCAGGCGCTCGTCGTCCACCATCGCGGCAGCGGGGATCTTGTCGGCGTCATAGAGCAGCACGCCCATGTAGCGGATGCGACCTACGCATGAGTGGGCGCAGGCCGGGGCCTGGCCGGTCTCCATGCGGGGGAAGCAGAGGATGCACTTCTCGCTCTTGCCGGTGGCCCAGTTGTAGAAAACCTTCTTGTAGGGGCAGGCCGCCACGCACATGCGCCAGCCCTTGCACTTGTTCTCGTTGACCAGCACCACCCCGTCCTCGGCCCGCTTGTAGATGGCCCCGCTGGGGCAGGCCGCCACGCAGGAGGGGTTGAGGCAGTGGTTGCAGATGCGCGGCATGTAGTTGAAGACCACCCGCTCGATCTCGCCCATCTGGGCCAGGATGTCCTCGTCCACACCGTCCCAGTTGGGGTCGTTCTGGGCATAGAGGTTCGATCCGCCCAGGTCGTCGTCCCAGTTCGGCCCCGCCTCGATGTTCATGGGCTCCCCGGTGATCATCGAGACCGGGCGGGCCACCGGTTGGTCGTTGCCTTCGGGCGAGTTGAAGAGGTCTTGGTAGCGGAAGGTGAAGGGCTCGTAGTAATCGTCGAGTTCGGGCAAGGCCGGGTTGAAGAAGAGGTTGGCCAGGCCCTTGGGGCGAGAGTGGAGCTTGAGCTCGAGCCGGTCCCCCCTCCGCTCCCAACCCCCCCGAAAGCGCTCCTGATCCTCCCAGCCGGTGGGATAGCCCGCACCGGGGCGGGTCTCCACGTTGTTCCACCACATGTACTCGGTGCCTTTGCGGTCGGTCCAGAGGTTCTTACAGGCCACCGAGCAGGTGTGGCAGCCGATGCATTTGTCCAGGTGGAACAGCATTGAAACGTGGGCGCGGACGTTCATTCATCTCCTCCTTGTTGCGTATCGCATATCGCAGATCGCTGTTGTTTGTGATATGCGATGGGCGGTTCGCATCACCATTCGGGCTCCTCGATGCGCCGGACGTAGACGAACGTATCCCGGTTCACCCCCACCGGCCCCCAGTAATTGAAGGCATAGGTGAACTGGGCGTAGCCGCCCGACATCAAAACGGGTTTGAGGCGAGCGCGGGTGATCGAGTTGTTCATCCCGGCCCGCTTGCCGCGCAGCGGGGACTTAGGCACACTCACGGTGCGCTCGGTGGCGTGGTAGACGAAGACCGTCCCGCTGGGAATGCGGGCCGAGACGATGCAGCGCTGCACGAAGACCCCGTTGTCGTTGAAGAGTTCCACCCAGTCGTTGTCGCGGATGCCCAGCTCACGCGCGTCCTTGTCGTTGAGCCAGATGGGGTAACCGCCGCGAGAGAGCGTCATCATGCGGTGGTTGTCGGAGTAGGTGGAGTGGATGCTCCACTTGCCGTGGGGGGTGATGTAGTTGAGGAGCTTCCCCTGGGCCTGGGTGCGGGTGATTTCGGTCTCGGAGAGCATGGTGTGGTCGGGGCGCGGTTTGTAGGTGGGCAGGTGCTCGCCCCAGGCCAGGTAATTGGGGTGATCGAGGTAGAAGTGCTGCCGCCCGGTGAGGGTGCGCCAGGGGATCAGCCGCTCGACGTTGAGCGTGTAGGGGCTATAGGCCCGGCCCCTTTCGATGATCGCGCTCCAGGTGGGGGTGGTGAGCTGACGACGGGGCTGGGCTACGATCTCACTAAAGCCGATGCGCACGCCCCGGTTGGGCTCGGCCAGGTCGGCGAGGGGCAGACCCACCTTCTTCTCCTCGTCCTTGAAGGCCCGGTAGGCGATCTCGCCGTTGGAGACCGGGTCTAAGTGCAGGATGGCTTCGGCCACCTCCCGGGCTTCGTAGAGGCTCGGCAGCACGTCCTCGCCGTACCGGCGCGGCTGTTTGGCGGCCAGCTCGCGGTAGAAGTCGGCCACCTCGATGCTGAGGCCGTGCATCCCCACGCCGCTTTCCTCGATGTTCTTGCCCAGCGTGGTGAACTTGTCGAAGATTCGGGCGTAGTCCCGCTCCACTACCCGGAACTTGGGCATGGTCTTGCCGGGGACGGGCTCGGTCTCGCCCCGTTTCCAGTCCTTGTCGGTGGGCTGCGCCAGCTCGTCGGGGGTGTCGTGTTGCAGGGGGATCATCACGAGGTCTTTGACCGGCCCCCGGAAGTGCTCGCGGGCCAGTTCGCTAAACTTTTGCGCCACCGCTTTGTAGATGTCCCAGTCGCTCTTGGATTCCCACGCCGGGGGAACCGCCGCCTGGAGCGGGTTGATAAAGGTGTGCATGTCGGTGGTGTTGAGGTCTTCTTTCTCGTACCAGGTGGCCGCGGGCAGCACGATGTCGGAGTAGAGGGCCGAGGTGTCCATGCGGAAGTTGAGGTCCACCACCAGGTCGAGCTTGCCTTTGGGGGCCTCCTTGCGGTAGCGGACCTCGCTGACGTGCCCGTTGGCCATCTCCTCAGCGACGGCGTTGGTGTGGGTGCCCAGGTAGTGCTTGAGGAAGTACTCGTGGCCTTTGGCGCTGGTCCCGATGGCGTTGCCGCGCCAGATGAACCAGACCCGGGGCCAGTTGTGAGGGGCGTCGGGGTCTTCGACGGCAAACTCGAGCTTCCCTTTCTTCAACTGCTCCACCACGTAGGCCACGATCTCGGCCTCGGTCTTGGCCCCGTTGGCCTCGGCTTCCTTGACCACCTCGAGCGAACTCTTGTTGAACTGCGGGAAGAAGGGCAGCCAGCCCTTGCGCACCGCCCGCACCTGGTGGTCGATGGTGTGATCGGAGAGGGCTTTTTTGTCGGCGGTGCGGTCGTAGTCCTTGTAGCCCCGCTCGTAGCGCCACTGGTCGGAGTGGACGTAGTGGAAGGAGGGGGTGTTCTGCTGCCGGGGTGGGTATTTCCAGTCTCCGGCGAAGGCGATGGGGCCCCAAGAAGCCTGGTTCGCCAGCTTTTCTTGCCCCACGTAGTGCGCCAACCCGCCGCCATTCACCCCCACCGAGCCGGTGAGCATCAACGCCACGATCCCCGAGCGGTAGAGCAAATTGTTGTGATACCAGTGGTTGGCCCCCGCCCCGATGATGATGAGGTTCTTGCCCCGGGTCTTCTCGCCGTTCTCGGCCCACTCGCGGGCGAAGCGGACGATGGTGTCGCGGTGGATGCCGGTGTAGGCCTCGGCCCAGGCCGGGGTGTAGGGGGCCTTCTCGTCGTCGTAGCCGGTGGCGTACGCCCCGCCCAGCCCGCGGTCCACGCCGAACTGGGCCATCAGCAAGTCGAAGACCGTCGTGACCGTGACGCGCCTGCCGTCCTTGCTGGTGAGGTGTTTGACCGGAACGCCGCGCCGCAATTTTTGGTCCGAGCCGAAGTCGTCGAACTCGAGCAACTCCACCCCGTCACTCACGTCTCGCAGCGAAAGCAGCGGGTCAATCTCCTCGCCGGTCTTGGCGTCTTTCAGCTCGAGGTTCCACTTGCCCTTCTGCTTTTGCCAGCGGAATCCGATGCTCCCGCCGGGCATCTTCGGAGCGCCGGTCTTGGCGTCGTAGACCAAGAGTTTCCACTCGGGGTTCTCCTCGTCGGCGTAGGGGGCAAGTTCCCCCGCCCGCAGATACTTGCCGGGCCGCCCCTCCTTGACCTCGACCAGGAAGGGGTTGTCGGTGTAGCGCTTGAGGTAGTCGGTGAAGTAGGGGATTTGCCGTAGCAGGTAGAACTCCTTGAGGATCACGTGGTTGACCGCCATCCAGAAGGCGGTGTCCTGACCCGGATGCGAGGGGATCCACCAGTCGGCGTATTTGGCCACCATGTTGAAATCGGGGGCGAACACCGCCAGCTTGGCCCCGGCGTGGCGCACCTCGGAGATGAAGTGGGTGTCGGGGGTGCGGGTCATGTTGAGGTTGGAGCCCACCACCGCCACGAAGCGGGCGTTGTACCAGTCCGCCGACTCGTTCACGTCGGTCTGCTCGCCCCAGATCTCGGGGGAAGCGTTGGGCAGGTCGCAGTACCAGTCGTAAAAGCTCATCGCCACGCCGCCTAAGAGGGTGAGGAAGCGGGAGCCCGCCGCATACGAAATCTGCGACATGGCAGGAATCGGGCTGAAGCCGATGATCCGGTCGGGGCCGTATTCCTGGATGGTGTGCACCAGCGAGGCCGCGATGATCTCGAGCGCTTCGTCCCAGGAGAATCTACGGAACCCGCCCTTGCCCCGGGCGGTCTGGATGCGCTTGCGCTTTTCGGGGTCGCCCACTAGGCTCTTCCAGGCCTCCACCGGGTCGGCGTGGTGGGCCCTGGCCTCGCGCCAGAGGTCGATCAAGGCTCCGCGCCCGTAGGGGTACTTGACCCGGATTGGGCTGTACAAGTACCAGCTAAAGCTGATCCCCCGCTGGCAGCCCCGGGGCTCGTAGGGGGGGAGGCCGGACTCGAGCTGGGGGTAATCGGTGGCCTGGAGTTCCCAGGTCACGATGCCGTCCTTGACGAAGACCTCCCAGCTACACGAGCCGGTGCAGTTGACGCCGTGGGTGGTGCGCACCCGTTTGTCGTGGGCGAAGCGGTTGCGGTAAAACTCCTCCCACTTACGCTCGGTGGGGGCTTCGATCTCCTTGATCCAGTTGCTCATGCGCGCCTCCTGCGAAGCCGTTCGGCCAGGCTTACCCGCCGGTTGATCCAGAACAGATACATCACGCCAAACAGAGCCAAAGCTCCGAAGAACCCGGCGTAAAAGAGCCGCCCGCTATCCACCCAGGCTGCTCGAGCCGGTTCCTTGGCGACCTCGGCGAAGTAAGCGGTGAGGGCGCTGATCTCCTCGGGGGTAAGGGCTTTGCCCTTGTAGGCCTCGCGCATCACCGGGAAGGCGATGTTCGAGAGCACCCCCTGAATCCCCGCCGCACCCAGCCGGGTGTGCAGATCGGTGAGGTCACGGCCCAGGTTCCCCCCGCCCATCTGGGTGCTGCTCCCGGCGCTGTGGCAGGCCATGCAAGGGGCTCCGCCGTTCTGGAGGCGGGCCTGCCCGGTGAAGAGCGCCTTGCCTTTAGCGGCCATCTGCGGGCTGGCGGCCTGGGTGGGTTGGGACTGGGGAGTGGGGGTGGCCTGAGCCGGGGTAGCCGCTCCCAAACCCTGCAGATACGCGGTGATCGCTTTGGCGTCCGCCTCCGAGACCTGGGGCATGGCGGGCATGGCCCCGTTGAACTGCTGCCCGTTCACCTCGAGCGGCCCCTTGAGCCCCTCGCGGATGACCTTGAGCACGTGGGCTTCATCGGCCACCCTGGGGTTCTTGGCCAGGGGTGGGAAAGCCCCCGGCACGCCTTGAGCCGTTTGGCCGTGGCAGCCTGCGCAGTTTTGCTGGTAAAGCTGCTGCCCGTCGGCAGCCCAGGCCAAGCCGAGCAGGGCCACCGCGCCGACCAGAAGTCGTTTCATGCTGACCTCCTGTTTTCACCGTTTTTGTGGGCCTCGAGCCCGGACGAAAGTTCCACCCGGCTCCTGCCGGGAAAAACCGTCGCGAGTTCCCTAAAAGGAATCTCGGCCCCGGTCTTGGCATCCTTGATCTGCCCTTCCCCGCCTCCGGCCACCCCGCTACGCGGCGAAACCCGCACCGCGTCGGGCCACGAGAGCACCAAGTACACCGGCCCCTGGGCTGGGGGGAGGTTTCTGGGGGTGGGGTCCTGGGCCATATGCCTTAGATTTCTCCTCAGCTCTTACCCCCCGCTTACCGACTTGGGACAAATGACCTACCGGAGTTTCCTAGGCTCTAGATATAGATGAACCGGGTGCGCTGGCAGCTCGACGAGGAGGGCCGGGTCACGGCCTGGAGTTCCGATGCTGCCGCGTTTTTCCGGCTTCCCGCCGAAGCCGTGCTGGGCAAATTCTGCGCCGAGGTGGTGGCGGGCACCGACGGCTTTGGCCGCCCCTTGTGTGTGCGCTGCCCGGTGCAACGGGAGATCAAATACGGGGCCTACCAGGCCAGCACCGCGCTTTCCTGTGGCGGCAAGCGTCTGACCTGCCAGGGCTACGCGGGCGAGGGGATCCACGTCGAACTCAAGCCGGAGCACCAAACCGACTCGAGCGAAATCCTGGCCTCGCTCTCCTGGGCGGTGCGCAAACTGACCAACGAGCCCAGCCGCTTCTTCCAGACCTTGCAGGTCTTTTTGGCGGGCTTACGCAAGAGCCTGGGGATGGAGGTCGCCGAACTTTTCCTGGCTGACCCGCAGGAGCGCTACTTGGTGCTCACCGCCTACGACGGGGTGCACCGCGGAGCCTTTATGGAGCGGCCCTGGTTCGCCTGGGGCGAGGGGTATCCGGGTTTGGTCGCCCTGGGCCACCAGCCGCTCGTCACCCACGACCTGGGCTCGGACGGGCGTTACCTGCGGCAGAAGGTCAAGAAGCTCGGTTACAAGACGTACGTGTGTTACCCGCTCGAGCTTCCCCAGGGGCTCATCGGGGTGTTGAACCTTGCCAGCCGCGACCCCGAGGTGGACGCCGAAGCCCTGCTCGAAGAGCTCACCCTGATCGGCCCGATGCTGGCCTCCTCGCTCTACACGGTGCTGACCCGCTTGGGCGAAAAGGGGCTCTTGGCCATCGCCTCGACCCTGCGCCGGGGCGCCGAGGCCGAGGGCATCGAGGCGTTTTTGGCCCAGGCCACCGAACTCTCGGGGGCTTCCTGCGTGCGGCTGGTGCTGCGGGACGGGCGGAACTTGGTGCAGGGGCGCTGTGAACCCCCGGAGTGCGCCCAGGTCGAACGCTGCCCGGTCTGGGCAGGCAAGGTGCAGGGGGTCAGGATGGGCCTCGAGCCCTGCCCGCTCTCCGATGCCAGGCGGCCCCGCTACTGCTTGCCCCTGTGGTCGGGGGGGAGTGTGGTGGGGGTGCAGCAGTTCCACTTCGCCCATGCCCCCCAGCCCCCCAGCCAGGCGGTGGCCCCCATTCTCTGGCTCGAGCGCCTGGGTGCCGAGGCCCTGTGGCCGAGTTCCGAACCTCAGGCTAAGGAAGCCCCGGCCCTGGAGATCCACACCCTGGGCGGTTTGCAGGTGCGGCGCTGCGGCGAACTCCTGCCCGCCAAGACCTTTGGCCGCCGCCAGGCCCTGACCCTGCTCAGACTGCTCTTGGCCCACCGGGGCCAGACCCTCTCGCGCGAGGAACTCTGCGAGCGGTTGTGGCCGGGGGAGGATCCCGCCCTGACCACCCCCCGCTTCCACGTCCTGCTCCACGGGCTGCGGCAAGCCCTCGAGACGCTCCCTACCGGGCGTCCGAAAGGACGTCTCGAACCCGACTTGGCGAACTCCCAGGTGATCCGGCGGGAAGGGGAGGGCTATCGCTTCGCCCCGCAAATCCCCTATTTCCTCGACGTGGAACGCTTCGAGCAACTGTTACAGCAGGGCGACAGCCTGGACGGGCTGGCGGCCATCGAGGCCTACCGCCAAGCCCTGGCCCTCTACAAAGGCGACTTCCTGGCCGACGAGCCCTATGCCGACTGGGCCGAACTCGAGCGCTCCTATCTGCGCGAGCGGGCGGTGGGGGCCCTCTTCCGTATGGCGGGAATCGCCGAGGGGATGAACCTGCCCCGCGAGGCCCAGGAGGCCTATCGCCGCATCCTCACCCTCGACCCCTGGCGCGAGGAAGCCTACCGCGCCCTGATCGGGATGCTGATGTTTTCCGGGCAGGAACTCGAGGCCCGTAGCCTCTTCACCCAGTACCGGGTGCGGATGGAGCGCGAGGGGTTGCCGGTTTCTACCGAATTGGCCCAGATGGTGCACGTGAGCGGATAGGTTGAGGCCAAGGCCAAGGTGCCGCGGCGCGGTGCAGGTCCTCCAAAGCCCTGAGCGGTGGCCCGGTTTGCTCGAGCCCGAAGAGCCGGTTGACGTTAAGAACCCAGCCCCGTCCACAGCAAGCTGATCCACAAGAAGACCAACCCCAAGAACAGAAAATTGGTCGCGTAGGCGATCAGGGCGTATTTTTGCCGGGTGATCCGGGAGATCGCGTAAGCCTGCTCGGCGACCTCCTGGAAGGAATCACTTTTTTCCAGGGCCTGTTTGTAGGCGGTGAAGTCCGGGTGGGCGGCGATATGTCCCCAGAAGATGGTGCCCTTGGGGTTCCGGGCCGAGCGCGGGCGCACGCTCAGGATCGAGGCCACGATCGCGCCCAACAACAAAAGACCGGCTACGATGACCAGGGCGATCTTCCACCCCGGAAGATGGGACGGTAGATCCTTGAGGAGCGCCACCCCCAAAGTCGCCAGCCCGGTGATAAACCCCGCTTTGGTGTCGGCAAACTGGATATCGCTATAGACTGCGTTGCGGATCTGCCATGCGTGGTCGGTTTTGTCCATACGGTCCCCTGGTTTCCTCCGGCTAGCTCGAGAAAGACTCGTAGCCATTCCTACCCTGCGCCGGAGCATCTGATCCGGCTCGACGGGGCATAGGGCAACTGCTTTGTCTATTTGACGAGCTTGTTCACGATCAGGCTGATCCACAGGGCGACCAATCCAGCGGCCAGCAAGCTGGTGGCCCAGGCGATCAGGGCGTGTTTTCTCTTGGTGATACGGGAGAGTTCGAAAGCCTGCTGGGCCACCTCGTCAAAATCGTCGCTCTGCTCGAGCGCCTTCTTATAGCTCGCGAAATCCTTGAAGGATGCGATATGTCCCCAGAAGATGGTGCCGTCGGGGTCGTTGGTGGACCTGGGGCGCACGCTCAGCACCGCGACGATGATCGCCGCCAGCAGCAAGAGACCGGTCAGGACCACCAGGACGATCTTCCAGGGCGGAAGGTCGGGCGGGGTATCTCGCAACAGCGCGACGCCCAAGGTGGATAGGCCGGTGATAAACCCCGCTTTGGTGTCGGCCAGTTGAATATTGCTGTAGCTGCTGTCCCGAATCTTCCAAGCGTGCTCGAGTTTATCCATCATCTCCCCCGTCCTCCTTTAAGCCGACTGCTAGGCGGTTCTTCGGGTTCGGGTTTGGGACGGTGTGCGCTTTGGCGATCCCCCGCGGTATTCAAGGTCGGGCCGGTGCTGCTAGCGCCACCCCCTGCAAAAGCCCCCGGCCTAATAGGGGTCGGTGGAAACCCGACGGATATGTCCCTGGCGACTGAGTCCGCATCAGCACTCAAGTAAAGGACTTGAAGAACAGTATAGCCGAACTCGAGGTTGTCGAAATGGCGGAAGTCGGAGGTAGACTGGATAGGTCAGGCCGAAGCGAGGGCAGGAGACGTTGAGCGGCTCGCACACCCCACCCCAGGGGCTCATGGAAGCCCTAGTCGCCTATCTGCCCATTGACCGCCAGCAGGCGCTGGCTCTGGGCCAGACCCTGCCGGAGCGCACCCAGGGCGCGGCCTTGTCGGTGGACATCTCGGGGTTTACGGCCCTGACCGAAACCTTAGCCGAAACCCTAGGCCCCCACCGCGGGGCGGAGGAACTCACCCACCGGCTCAATGCCATCTATGATGCCCTGATCGCCGAGGTTCACCGCTATGGCGGCAGCGTGATCGGCTTTAGCGGTGACGCCATCACCTGCTGGTTTGACCAGGACGGCGGGCCGCGGGCGGTCGCCAGCGCTCTGGCCATGCAGGCCGCCATGCCCGAGGTCGGGACGGTCGCGCTGCCCGACGGTGCCTCGGCCCGGCTGGCCATCCGGGCGGTGGTGGTGCGGGGCCCGGTGCGCCGGTTTGCCCTGGGCGACCCGGCCATCCAGCGGATGGACGCGATCGCCGGGCGGACCCTGGACCTCCTGGCGGAGGCCGACCACCTGGCGGAACCCGGCGAGGTGGCGGCGGCGGAGGGGGTCGAGGGGCTGGGCGAGCAGATCGGGGTCTCGAGTTGGCGCGGCGACCCCCTGGGCGGGCTGCGGGTGGCGTTGGTCGGCGGCCTGCGCGAGCCGGTCGCCCCCCGCCCCTGGGCACCGCTGGCCCCGGCTGCTTTGGGCGAGGGCGAGGTGCGCCCCTGGGTCCTACCAGCAGTGTACGAGCGGCTACGGCGTGGGCAGGGCCAGTTTATGGCCGACCTGCGCCCGGTGACGGCCCTCTTTTTGGCCTTCGAGGGGGTAGCCCCCGACGAGGATGACGACGCGGGAATCCTGCTCGATGCCTATATCCGGCGGGTTCAGGCTACCCTAGCCCGCTACGAGGGCACTCTGGTACAGCTCACCTTCGGCGACAAGGGCAGCTATCTCTATGCCGCCTTCGGGGCCCCGCTGGCCCACGACGACGACGCGCTCAATGCGGTCAGCGCGGCCCTGGAACTGCTCGAGCCCCCCGCCAATCTGAGCTTCATCCATTCGGTTCGCATCGGCATCACCCACGGCCAGATGTACACCGGGGCCTATGGCAGTGCTCTGCGCCGCACCTACGGGGCCTTGGGCGACAAGACCAACCTGGCCGCCCGGTTGATGCAACAGGCCAAACCCAGCCAGATCCTCTGCGACGAGGAGGTTTACCAGCAGGCCCAGCGGCGTTGGGCCTTCGAGATTCTCCCCTCGGTGCGGGTCAAGGGCAAGGCCGGGAAGATCCGGGTCTACTCGCCGACCGGACAACCCGCCGGGGAAAAGCCTACGCCCCCCGCCGAAAAAGCCCTGGTGGGCCGCAAGGAGGTGGTGGCCCGGCTGCAAGCCGCCCTCGAGGCCCTCAAGGCGGGACGGGGGCAGGTTCTGTTTATCGAGGGCGAAGCGGGCATTGGCAAGACCCGGCTGGTGCAGGAGCTGATCCGCCATCTGCGCGAACTGGGGCTCAGCGGGCTCCTGGGCGGGGGGCACAGCATCGAGCAGCAGACCCCCTACCGGGCCTGGCGCGATGTCTTCTCCTCCTACTTCGCGCTGGACGGGCTGAACGAGCCGCTCGAGCGCCAGGAGCAGGTCAAGCGGGTGGTGCAGGAGATCGCGCCCAAGCTGGCCCAGCGTTTGCCGCTCCTCAACGACCTGCTCAACCTGGGCCTGCCTGACACCCCGCTCACCGCGGCCCTGGACCCGGCCTTGCGGCAAGAGAGCTTGGTGGCCCTCTTGATCCAGCTGTTGCGGGCATGGGCCCAGGAGCGCCCGCTGACCCTCATCCTGGAGGACGCCTACTGGCTGGATAGCCTCTCCTGGGACCTGGCGGTCAAGGTGGCCAAGGCCCTGCTGGGATCGGGCGAACCGCTCTTGCTGGTGATGGTCAGCCGCCCCATCAGCGAGCAGAGCCTGGGGGTCCAGGCCGCTGGCGCCCTGCGGGGGATGCCGGGCAGCGAGACCCTGGAGATTGGGGCGCTGGACGTGGAGGAGACTGCCGAACTGGTGGCGGCCCGCCTGGGGCTGCCGGTTGAAAAGCTGCCTTTGGTCCTGGCCCGCTTCGTGCGCGAGCGCTCGGGGGGGAACCCCTTCTTCTCAGAGGAGCTCACCTACACCCTGCGCGACCGGGGCCTGATCCGGCTGGTCAGCGCCCCCGCTGGCCCCGACCTGGAGGTCAGCCCCGAACTCTTTCGTACCCAATCGGTTCTGCCCGACACCCTCCAGGGTCTGGTGTTGTCGCGGATCGACCGCCTGCCCCCCGACCGCCAGCTCACCCTCAAGATCTCCTCGGTGATCGGGCGCAACTACCCCTATCCTCCGCTGCGCGACAGCGTGATGCGACTCGCCGCCCTGAGCGAACCGCTGTTGCACCAGCACCTGCAAGAGCTCATGCGCCGCAGCCTGATCCTGCTCGAGGCCCCCGACCCCGAGCCGCTTTATGCCTTCAAACACGCCATCACCTACGAGGTGACCTACCAGAGCCTGCTGTTCGCCCAGCGCCGCCAGATCCACCGGCTCTTGGCGGAGTGGTACGAGGAGGTCCACGCTGACGATTTGGCCTCGGTCTACCCGCTCTTGGCCCATCACTGGATGCACGCTGCCGAGGGAGGCGGGGATCCCGCGCTCACCCTGCGGGCCAAGGAGTATCTGTCGAAAGCCGGTCTGCGGGCCTTGCAGCTTTGCGCCTACCCCGAGGCCCTGAGCTTTTTGCGGCGGGCGCTAGCCCTGACCCCGGCCCTCCCCGACCAGGCCCTCGAGCGGGCCGGGCTCTTGGTCTCGATCGGGATCGCCCACGAGAAGTTGGCCGACTACGCCGCCGCCACCCTGGCCTTGCAGGAGGCGCTCGAGCTGGCCCGCGCGGTCCCCGACGCCCAGACCGAAAGCCAGGTCCTGTCCGAACTGAGCTGGATCGCCCTGCGCAAAGGCGAGTATCCCCAAGCCGAAGCGCTGGGCCAGCGGGCCCTCGAGCTGGCCCAGCAGGCGGGGGACAAGCTGGCCAGCGCCGACGCGGGCTCGCGGCTGGGCATCCTGGCTTTTTACCGGGGGGACTATCCCCTGGCGGCCCGGCGCTTCCAAGAGGGACTGCGGCTATCCCAGGAGGCCGGGGACCGCTACCGGATCGCCGGGAACCTCAACAGCCTGGGGCTGGTCGCCATCTACCAAGAAGACTACGCGGCGGCCACCCGCTATTTCGAGGAAGCATTGGCTATCGCCCAGGGCCTCGGTAACCGCGAGGCGGTGGGGAAATTCCTGACCAACTTGGGCCTGGTTGCCGAGCGGCAGGGAGACTACCCTTTGGCCATCCGGCGCTACGAGGAAAGCCTCGCCATCCTCCGCGAGATCGGCGCCCGCCACGCAGCCCTCCTCAACGTGCTCAACCTGGGCGACGTGGCGACCGCCCAAGGCAACGACGAGGCCGCCGGGCGCTACTACCTCGAGGTGCTCCCCGAGGCGCTGGCCCTGGGGGCCATGCACGTGGCGTTGGGCGCGGTGCGGGGGTTGGCCGGGGTGCAAGCCCGGGCGGGGAACCACGCTCAGGCGGCGAGGCTGATCGGGCTGGTGCTGGGTCACCCGGCCAGCAGCGCGGAGGAGCGTTCGTCGGCAGAGCCGATCCTTGCCCTCCTGCGGGCCGGGCTCCCAGCCGCAGAGCTCGAGGCCGCCCTGGCCCAGGGCAAAGAATTGGTCCTGGAAGCCATCGCCAAGGAACTGAGCGAACCCCGGCGTTGATCGCAAGCACGACCTGAGAGCGGTCTTCAGAGAAATCGAACCGTAGGGCGAACCTTGGGTTGGCCCTAGCGCTACTTACGCAGAGCACCCGCCTAGAGCTGGGTGCAGGTGACGCTATCGGGATTGCGGGTGGTCATGCAGCTAAAGTCCCGCCGCTCCAGCAAGGCCCCGCTGGCGCTATCGGTCAGGGTCAGGGTCGCCCGGTCCCAAAGCACGAATTCGATGTTGGCGGTCCAGTTGTTGTTGGGGCAGCCCAATCGCTTAGCGCTCAGCGAGGTCTGGGCGTTGGCCTCGACCTCGAAAGGGCTCCTGCCGTTCTTGACGATGGGGACGTCGTGAAAGATCAGTTGGCTGGCCGCGCCCGAGACCTTGGGGGGGTTCTGGCCGGGGGCCTGAGTCCCCCCTTGGTTGGTGCAACTCACCACTGGGATCCCGCTGGCCGATAGCGTGACCACCACGTCTACGTTCCCCAGCACCACGTTACCTTCGGCGATGAGCGAGCCCAAGCTGAAGTGGATCGCCCCCAGGAAGGAGCCCTGGCCCTGAGCACCGACTCTTCCGGGCTGGCCGATCGGGGCCGAAGCGCAACCGGCCAGAAGGGCCGCCAAGCCGACGAACACTGCATAGCGCACAATACTCGAGTCCCTGAACATAGGCCTCCTTGGTGCAAGAACGTCTTGTGATCAAATCCCGACTGCTGAAAACCGGCTATGGAACGGCCAGAAATAATCGATGATGCTCAAGTATACAGCCGTTTCGGGTGGGTATGCCTCCTCCATCGCGTGGCCTTTGGCGGGCTCGAGCCGGGAGGGTGCGACGAGGGTGGGCCGACCTATGGCCCCCGCCTCGACTGGAAAAGGATTCATGTCAATTTTGGGGCCAGGTCTTAGGAGGTCGGAGCGCCCCGCCTGGAACCCGGTGGCCCACCTCGGGCGCAGCTTAAACTACAGGCAGTGGAGGCATCCGCGGTTTTAGCCCAAAGCCCGCTTTTCCGCGAACTCGAGCCCGCCGACCTGGAGGCCCTCTGCGCCGAAGCCCGGTTCCGTTCGCTCGCCAAGGGGGAGACGCTCTTTCTCCAGGGTGACCCGGTGGACGCGCTCTACGTGGTGGCTCAGGGGCTCATCAAGGTGTACCGGCCCGACCCCAAGGGGGGCCGCCAGGTGGTGCTGCACCTGGAAGGCCCGCACCGGGCGGTGGCGGCGGTGGCGGTGTTTCTCGAGCAGCCCCGCTACCCGGCCTCGGCGGAGGCGCTCGAGGACAGCCTGGTGCTGGCCATCCCCCGCGAGGCTTTTGACCACCTGGTGGACACCCGCCCGCCCGTCGCCCGGGCCCTCATCCGCTTCCTCGCCAAGCGCCAGAGCCAGCTCGTGCACCTGTTGGACCGGCTGGTCTTTCATGAAGTCGGGGCGCGGCTGGCCGAATACCTCTTGCAGCGGGCGGAGGCCGAAGGCCAGGGTTTTCGCCTCCCCACCAACCCCGAACTCGCTGCGATTCTGGGCACCGTCCCCGAGCCGGTGAGCCGCAAGCTGGGGCAGTTCTTCCGCGAGGGTTTGATCCGGATGTACGAGCGCCGGGTCTGGGTCGAGGATGCCGCCGCCCTGCGGGCGATGGCCGAGGAGTGAGCCTGATCGAACCGCTGGAATTCGCCGACGAGGACGCCTACTAGCAAGACCAGCGGCGGCTCGAGACCGCTCGGGAGATGAAGCCTTACCTCGAGCGCTGGCGCGGTATGCCCGCCCACCCGAGGTCGAGGTGTATCGGGGACAGGTATAGCCCCCTAACGGCGGAGCAGATGCGGCGACATCAGCAACCCTCTACCGTCTACCCCGAGCGTATCTGCGGCAAGCCGTTCGCCATACACTTCTACAAAAGGGGAGTTTGACCCAGGTCATGGCTCGAGCCCCGTTTTTCGCGGTGCAATAGAGCCATGACCTACCAGTACATCCCCGACCTTCACCAAGAAGCCGCCGTCCAGCCCGACGGCATCCTGAGCCGTGTCCTGCACAACGAGCCGTATTTTCGCGGCGATAGCCGGGAGGCGTCGTTTCGCGGCGATAGCCGGGAAGACGGCATCCGCACGGTGATCTTCGCCTTCGACACCGGCCAGGAGCTCACCGAGCACACCGCCTCCCGCCCGGCCACCCTCCAGATCCTCTCCGGCCACGGGAAGATCAAGCTCGCTCAAGACGAACTCGAGGCCAAGCCCGGCACCTGGGTCTATATGCCCGCCGGGTTGGTCCACGCCATCCGGGCCGAAAGTCCCCTGACGATGCTGCTAACCTTGTTGCCCAGGAAGTGAGGCGATGACCGCACAGCCTAAAACCGTCAAAGTTCCGCTCAAAACCGTAGCCCTGCCCAACGAGCACGGGGGCTGGGGGTTTACGCTCGAGCCCATCCTGCTGGGATTGCTGGTGGCCCCCAGTTGGGCCGGGTTGGGCCTGGGCATCTTCGCCCTGGCCGCCTTCTTCACCCGCCACCCCCTGAAGCTCTGGCTGGCCGACGCGCGCAAGGGCAAACGGTTCCCCCGCACCCCGGTCGCGGGCCGCTTCGCCCTCGGCTACGGAACCATCGGGGCGCTAGGGCTGCTTCTGGCTTTGGTGGGGGCTAAGGAGCCTTTTTACTGGCCCTTGCTCGCCGCCCTGCCGCTGATCGGCGTCCAGCTTTGGTTCGATGCCCACAACCAGGGCCGCAACCTGCTCCCGGAGATCTCCGGCGCGGTGGCGATGGGCTCTATCGCTTCGGGGATTGCGCTGGCCGCCGGTATGGACGTGCGGCTGGCCTTGGGCCTGTGGCTGGTGCTGGGGATGCGGGCACTGGCTGCCATCTACTACGCCAGGGCTCAGGTGATGCGGGCTAGGGGAGTTACCGTGAACCTCAGCCTGACTTACAGCGCCGAATCGCTGGCGATCGGGCTCCTGGTCCTGGGGGCGGTCTTCGGCCTGGTTTCCTGGCTGAGCGTGCTGGCGCTGGGTTTGCTGCTGCCCTTCTCGCTCTATACCTTCTCCAAGCCGCCGGTTCCGGCCAAGGTGGTGGGCTGGACGCAGATGGGCTTTGGCCTCCTCGTCGTGGTGCTGACCGCGCTCGGGGTGCGGATGCTCTGATCCTCACCAGCAGGCCAGGATGCACGGCTGGTTGTCCGGGCCGGGGCCGTCAACAAAACCAAAGCCGCCCTCAGCCGAGGGCGGCGCTTATCCTGGAGTTTGCCCGACTAAGTGCCAGGATAGGGAAGTGGGCGCACTTATTCCTGGGCTTTGGCCTCCCGCTTGGCCCGCAGGATGGCGAGCATCTCGCTCGTCACCACCCGCTGACTCATCGCGTAGGCGAAGATGCCCACCGCCCCGAGCTGGAGGAGCCCCGAGACCGCCAGGATGGGCCGCAGGCTCTCGGTTCCGCTATAGAGCATCCAGGGCTCGAACACCAACCGCACGATGAGCCCGGCGTTGAGGGCAACGTAGGTGGCGGCCTCGAGCTTATCTTGGCGCAGGCGGCCCGGGCGGGGCATCATCCAGTAAGCCACCCCCATCACCATGCTGAGGAAGAAGCCTACCAGCCCGGCGTGGACGTGGGTGGTCTTGAAGAGGCCGATCAGACCGGGCCACAGGTAGAAGGCGGTGCCGCTGAGGGCCACGTAGATCAGGTAGACCAGGCTGGTGCGGATAAACAGAAACTCCCAAAAGTACATTCTTGAGGCTCCGATCTAGCTTCCCAGGCGGCGGAAGTAGGCGCGGTTACGCTCGGCGTAGACGACCCAGGCTTCGGGCAGATCCTCCTCGGGGAAGATGGCCCCGACCGGGCAGACGCTCAGGCACAGACCACAGTGGATGCAGAGGTCGGGGTCAATGTAAAGCTGAGGATCGCCGGGCAGCCCCACGATGGCGTCGGTGGGGCAGACCAAGGTGCAGCCCAGGTCTTTGTGGCCGATACAGGGTTGGGCGATCACGAAGGCCACGCTTCACCTCGGCTTCTCGATGAGCACCTTGACGTTCCCCGGCCCCAGGTCGCGCAGGGCGTAGCGGTAGCCGTCCTGCTCGAGCCGAGCCAGCAGGTGCACCGGGCGGCGCACGTGATGCACCAGCAAACGCTCGCCGGGGCCGAGCTGACCCAGCACCCTGAGCACCCGCATCATCGGCTCGGGGGGCTCGAGGTTGGGCTCGATCTCCACCACCGCCTGGTAGTTGTCCCAGTCCTGCTCGGTGAGGGGTTGGGCGGTGGCGGCGGCCTGGCCTTCCCCCCGGCGGTAGAAGTGCACCCGGTAGTGCTCCGGCCCGAGCTGTTCGCACCAGGCGGCGAAGCCTTTTTTCTGCATCACCTTGTACAGCGGAACCGGCTCGAAAGGGGCTTCCAGGACCAGCCGCTGTCCCTCTGGCACCTCCTTGGCGGCGGCCATGATCGCCGAGAACGGTTCGCCCCCCGCGGCCAGGATGGGCCGCACGTCGAGGCGGAAGCCTAGGGGGCGCTCGAGCCAGCTTGGGGAGGGGGTTTCCAGCCTGCTCTCGCGCGGTGCAGGAGCAGCTTGGGCATCGGCTTTCACCCCCAAGGCCGTGTTCAACCGCCCTACCAGCTGCTCGGGCTCGAGACCGCCGATCCGGGCGGCCTGGGCCACGCTCACCAAGCGCGGCATGGTGCGGCGCACAAGCGGATTCTTGAGCCGGGCGAAGGCCGGGCTGGCCCCAAGCAACACCTCCAGCAGCTCCGGGTGCCGCTCGAGCACCTCGCTCACCTTCATCTCAGGCCGGATCGCAGGGACGAGCGCTGGCCCTTTCACGGCTATCCCTTCTTGCTGATCTGCACTCGCCAGGTCTCGGGGCCTTGCTCGAGGTACTCCCAACCGAACTGCTCGGGGCGCTCGGCGCTGAACTGGTAGAAGAGCGGCTTGGGGTCGTGGTCGTTGACCAGCTCGAAGGCCTGGCCCCCCTCGAGGCTGTCGAAGAGGCCGAAGATCTTGGGGTGGCGCTCGCGGGGAGCGATGCTGCGGACATCGAGTACCTGGATGTGCATAAGGTTCACCTCGGCCCTCAGTTTGGGGAGTAGCGGCATTTTCAGCCATGACCTGGGTCATGGCCGGGGGTCCAGGGTTTTCCTAGGCTGAACCCATGACCTCCCTCGCCGCGCCCAACAAGCTCGTTCCGCTCGCCCTGCCGCTGGGGTTTATCGCGGTGGGGGCGCTCGAGCTGGTCGTGGGGGCTTTCTTGCTGGCCCTGTACCCCCAGGCTCTGCAAACCTACCGTCACCCGGTGGTGCTGGCGGCGGCCCACCTCCTGCTGCTCGGCTTTGGCGTGGGCGTGCTGATGGGGGCCATGCACCAGTTGCTCCCGGTGATCCTGGAAGTCCCGCTGGCCCGGCCCGCCTGGAGCTACGCGGCTTTGGCGTTGTGGGCGCTGGGCACCCCGCTCCAGGCGCTGGGTTTCCTCGAGGCTAAGTCCGCCTGGGTAGCCTTGGGGGGCGGCTTGGCGCTGCTCGGGATCATGGTCTTCGCCCTGCACATGCTGCTCACCTACCGTCAGGCCGACCGCTGGAACCCGGTGGCGACGGCTTTGGCCTGGGTCACGGTCTATGTGGTGCTGACCCCGATGCTGGGGATGCTGCAAGCCCTCACACTGCGTTACGGCTTCTACGACCCGAACCGCCTGGCCTGGCATGTCGTGGCGGGATTGGTGGGCATCTTCTTGCTCTCGATCCTGGGGGTGGGACACAAGTTGGTAGGGATGTTCACCCTCTCGCACGGGGTAGGGGAGAAGGTGCTGGGGCTCGAGCTGTGGGCTTTGAACCTGGGCCTGCTCGGCCTGGCTTTCGGGCATTGGGCGGGGTTCGTGCTCCTCGCCGCGGGCATCGGGCTGGCCCTGTACGACACCTACACCATTTTCCGCCACCGCAACAAGCGGGTTTTCGACGTGGGGGTGCAGCACTTTATGGCCGGGGTAGCCTTCCTGCTGCTCTCGCTGGTAGCTCTGGCCCTTCGCCGCTACGAGTTGGCCGGGCTATGGTTTGGATTGGGTTTCGTGGGGTTGGTGGTGAGCGGGATGCTCTATAAGATCCTGCCCTTTCTGGTCTGGACCCACCGCTACGCCCCGCAGGTGGGGCGCACCCCGGTTCCGCTCCTCAAGGACATGCTCCCCGAGTGGGCTGCGCACCTAGCCGGTGTGTCGCTCGGGCTGGGGGCATTGCTAACCCCCTTTACCCCGCTGGGGCTGTGGTGCTTCGCCCTGGGCACCCTGCCCTTCGCCTACGCCCTTTGGGAGGTGAACCGACAATGAAGTCGCATAGCGACCCGGCGCCCGCCCGCTGGGCGGAGCGGGCCGGTACTCAGATGACCGAAGCCCAACTCTCTGCAGAGACTCTAGCGCAGCTGGCCTGGGAAGCCCTGCGGCAGGTCTATGACCCTGAGCTGGGGCTGGACGTGGTGAACCTGGGGCTCATCTACCAAGTAAGGCTCGAGCCTCCCCAGGCCTTCGTACAGATGACCCTGACCACTCGAGGCTGCCCGCTGCACGACTCGATCCAGGGGGCCATCCAGCGGGCGCTCACGCAGCTTCCGGGGATTACCGAGGTTCGGGTTGAACTGGTCTGGGACCCGCCTTGGAGCCCTGCGCGGATGTCGGCAGAAGCCCGCCGGAGGCTGGGCTGGGGTTGAGGCGTATTTTCGCCGAGCGCAGCGAGGGGTGGCTGGCGTTCCATACCCAAGGCTTAGGCACTATCTTAGAAGCGATGGATTACGACGTGCTGATTGTGGGCGCAGGGTTCGCCGGCGCGGAGGCGGCCTATGCCTTGGCGAGGAGAGGGGTCCGCGTAGGGCTTTGCACCCAAAGCCTAGACACGGTGTTTTTGCCCTTTACCCCGGTCATGCCACCCTTTCCTGAAGGGACCCTCCTGGCCGAGGTCGGGTTTGCCGGGGCGAAGGGCTGGGAGATTCACGCCAGGGCCAAGTACAAACTCGAGTCCGAGCCTAACTTGCACTTGTTTCAATCCTCCGCGACGCGGCTGCTGCTTGAGGGTCAGCAGGTGGTCGGGGTGGAGACCTGGGAAGGTCCACGGCGCACGGCAAGGCGGGTGGTGCTGGCGGTGGGGAGCTTTATTGACCCCAAACTCGCCATCGGCTCGGTGGTGGAAGAGGCCGGGCGGCTCTCCGAGGCGGCGTATCCCGATCTCTACCAGGATCTGCTCGCCCACGGTTTCCGGTTCGTGGAGCGAAAAGCCGAGGTCCCCGCA
>DASTSL010000101.1:0-6345 GCA_035760705.1 Meiothermus sp.
CCGCCTGTCCGGCGAGGGGACGGCGGGTCTACCGGCAATCCGGCCAGGCGGCGGCGGATCGCCTCGGCTTGCACCTCTTTGGGGTAGGGGCAGTGGCGACACCTCGAGCCGCAACAGTACCCCCGGCGCAGGTGATAGCGCTCGGTGAAAACGTACAGGCCGCTCTCGAGGTAGTAGTCGAGCCCTTCGCGGAGTTCGGTCTTCTTGGTCATAGGAGCACGTCAAGGTTCACGGGGTTTGCCGGACCTCGAGCCCCCGAGGCCGGGGGCTGTACCGATGTGGATAAGTCTGTGGATAACCCGTGCTCATTTGCTCACCCAGGCATAGAGGGGGGTCTCGATGAACTCCGGCGGACCGTCCAGATAGATGCGCAACCCCGGCAAGATCAAGGTCTGGCCGATCCGGTCGAACTCCAAGGGGTCTGCGCTCAGCGAGTAGACCAGGGCCTCGCTGGGCGGGATCCCACCCCGGATCAGCTTGGGCCCCACCGCTCGGTGTGTGGGCTGCCACCCGTCCCCAAGAGGATAGTCCGCGTTTCGGCCCAGACGTGTACAGATAGCCCCCGCGTCCCGCAGCACCGCGATGAACCGGGCCAGCTTGGGGCCATCCTGGGTCTCGAGGCGCCGGACCTCACCCAAGTCGAGCACGAGCATCTGTTCGGTGACTTTGAGGCTGGCCATAGGGTAGGGATCAGGGCGCCGAGCCTCGAGCACCGGGGGAAAGCGGAGCCCGGACCTGGGAGCCCGAATTCGTTCCTAAAATCACGATCGGCTGGCCGTCCACCTGGCGAACCCGCACCATCGGGCCGTAGACCTGGCTCAAGAGTTCCTGGGTGATGGCCCCTCTGGGCTGGCCCTGGGCCACGGTGCGGCCTGCGGCCAGGAAGGCCACCCGGTCGGCTTGCAGGGCCAGGTTGGGGTCGTGCATGACCGTGAGTACCCCGATCCCCTGCGAGCGCAGGCCCGAGAGCAAGCACAAGAACTCGGCCTGGTGATGGAGGTCGAGGTGGGCGGTAGGCTCGTCTAAAAGGAGATATTTAGGCTTCGCGGCCAGTGAACGGGCCAGCATCACCCGAGCCCGCTCCCCGCCCGAGAGGGTCGAGAGCAGGCGGCTACGGAACTCGAGCACCTGGGTTTGCTCCATCGCCCACACCACCGCTTCCTGGTCGGCCCGGCCTTCCCGGCCCAACAAGCCCAGGTGCGGGGTGCGGCCCAGCCGCACCACCTCTTCCACGGTGAGTTCCTCGGGGTAGGGGCCGTTCTGCGGTACGAAGGTCAGGGTTCGTCCACGCAGCCAGCTCGAGACTTTTGCCAGAGGCTTCCCCTCGAGCACCACCCGCCCCCCCTGCGGGCTCAGCAACCCGGCCATCACCCGCAGCAAGGTGCTCTTCCCACTCCCGTTGGGGCCTAAAAGGGCCAGCCATTCGGCCCTGCGAAGCTCCAGGCTCACTTCCTGAAGCACGGGTTTTCCGGCGTAGGCGAAAGTCACGTTTTCGGCGACCAAAGACGCAACACCCAGGGCTTCCCTCTCCCCCAACCCCTCTTCCTTTGGAAAAGGGGGGTCAGCGTACGACGCAGGACCTACGGCGTTAGACATTTCGTCTTCCCCTCCACAGCAAATACAAGAAGAACGGCCCACCCAGAAGCGTCGTCACCACTCCCACCGGGAGTTCGGCGGGGCGGGTCAGGACTCGAGCTAGCAGGTCCGCGAAGGTGAGCAGCACCGCCCCGCCCAGCGCCGAAGCCGGAAGCAGCGCCCGGTAATCCCCGCCCACCAGCCGCCGCAGGGCGTGCGGGGCCACCAGCCCCACGAAACCGATGATCCCGGCGTAGGCCACCGAGGCCGCCGTGAGCAGGGTCGCCAGGCCGATCACTAGGAGCTTGAGCCCGCCGAGGGGGAGCCCCAGACTGCGGGCGGTCTCCTCGCCCAGGCTGAGCGCATTGAGGGTGCGCCCCAAAATCCACAGGAACGGTAACGAAAGCGCCAGGTAAAGGGCTATCGCCCGCACCCCATCCCAGCCCATGAAACTGAAATTGCCCAGCGTGTAGGCCATCACCGCGCGGATGCGGTCGGCATCCTTGAGCATCAAGTAGGTGGTAAGCCCGGTCAGCACCGCGCCCACCACTACCCCAGCCAGAATCAGGTCGTGGGTGCGGGCCGCCCCACCGGAGAGCAGCAGGGTCACGGCGACCGCCAGCACTGCCCCGGCGAAGGCGAAGAGGGTCACGTAGCTGGGCAAAGCGGCGAAGATCTGGCTGGTCGAGTACGAGGCGCCGAGGGTACCGGCCAGGCTCACCGCCAGCGTCACCCCGAAGGCCGCGCCCGAGGCCGAGCCCATCAGGTAGGGGTCGGCCAGAGGGTTTCTAAAGAGCCCCTGGAAGGCCGCCCCAGCCAGCCCCAAGGCTGCCCCCACCCCCATCGCCCCCAGGACTCGAGGCAGCCGCAGATCGCTCACGATTGGGTCGGGCTCGGCCCCGGTCAAAGCTCGCACCACCGCACCCGGGGAAACGTACACCGCCCCCTGCCCCACCCCGAGCACCAACGCCAAACCCAGCAAGCCCACCAGCCCGAGGAATACCAGCGCCCTCGAGGCGTACCTTGTGGGCAAAGGCTGGCGTTCAGCGTTGATCATCTCAGCTCCGGATGCAAGCAGTCAATCAACAGTTTGAGCCCTTCCGCCACCCGCGGGCCGGGCCTCGAAAGCAGGTTGTCCGGCCCGCCGGTGAAGCTACACACCCGGTTGGCCTGGATCGCCCGTAGCCGGGCCCAGCCCGGTCGCTTGGCCAGATCGGCGGCCCCCGGGTGGGTCAGCACGATCACCTGGGGGTTCTTCTGCACCACCAGTTCGGGGCTCACCTGGGGGAAGTCTCCCAGTTCCTTGGGGATGATGTTCTGCCCGCGGGCCTTGGCGATCAGCACCCCTATGAACGAGCCGGGGCCGACCGTGTAGGGGGTGGGGTCGATCTCGAGGTAGACGGTGGGGCGATCCTTGGCCTTGGCCGCGCGGGATTCCTGAGCGTAGACCTGCTGCTGGATCTGCGCGACCAGGCGTTCCGCCGCCGGTTTGTGGTTCAAGATTTCGCCCAGGAGCCGGGTGGTACGGAAGATGTCGCCGTAGGACTCGACCTTGAGGGCAAAGGTGGGGATTCCCGAGCGCTCGAGCGGCTCCTGGAGCTTTCCATACACCGAGATGAGCACCAGGTCCGGTTTGAGCGCCACAATCTTCTCCGGGCTGGCGTCGAAGAGGGCCCCCATCTTGGGGAGCTTCTTGACCGACTCGGGCCAGTCGGAAAAAGAATCGGTAGCCACCAGCCGGTCACAGGCCCCCATCGCGCACAGGGTCTCGGTGAGCGAGGGCAGCATGGTCACGATCCTCTTGGGCTCGGCCTGGATCGTGACCTTCCGACCCAGGTCGTCGGTGAGGGCTTTGGGATACTGCGCGAAGCCGATAGCCGATAGCGGATAGCTCACCGCCAAGAGCAAAAACCAGATCCACTTCTTCATGCCTTACGCCTCCTTTCGCTCGGTTCGCGCGAGGGCATGAAAAAACGCCCCTGGGAGTGGGGCGCGGATGTGCGGATTTCCCCGAAACTCCCCCTTCTTGCGAGAGGTGCTTTCCCAACGGGCATTGGAAAGCTTCCTGGCAGGTATTCGGACTTCGGGCGGTAGTTGGTGGCTCGCTTCGCTCGCCACTACTCCAATGCGCCGTCACCGTTGCGCGACAGTACCGGAATGGCAGGATCAGCCCTGCTTCACCGGATTTCCCCACTTTAAGCCTGGGCTACGCGCCCAGACACCAGGAATTCACCGAGCTGTATCGCCCTAGCGGGCTTGGCCTCACCCTACACCCTTTACCGGTCCTTGACAAGGAGGCCTCGCCTTGACAAGGAGGCTTCGCCTTGACAAGGCCCTCGCTTCCTCCTACACTAGCCTTTGCGTCCATGTGACGCTCACCCTAGCCGGGGTGGTGGAACTGGTAGACACGCTATCTTGAGGGGGTAGTGCCCGCTAGGGCGTAGGGGTTCAAGTCCCCTCCCCGGCACCAACTGGGCCGCAATCGCGGCCCGTATTTTTTTGGCCTGATACGGCCCAATCCGAACCTCCAGCGTGGAAAAACGCGGGCAGCGGATAGTTGGAACGGCTAATCAGGTTTTTGGATACCCGGCCCGCTCGAGCAGCGGGCTTTTTCTACTCCCAAACGGCCATCTGGCATGGGTAACGCGTCGCGATTACACTGAATCTATGCGGTGCGCCGAGTGTGTAGGATTGAATACCTAGCCGAGATAGGAATACGCGTTCTCGTCCTTTGGGAAAGCGACATTCGCTCACAGCCCCAGCTAGTGTTGGCAAGTATTCAAGCTTTTTTTGGAGAAGCTAGATGCGTGTTGAGAATGGAATTATAATTTTCGGCGACCCAGACAGGGAAACCATAGGCCAAATTCGCCAGGTTTACCAGAGTGCCGAGCGAGTGGCGCTATGTGCAGATTCGCACGTCGGCTACATTATGCCCATTGGTGGAGTAGCCGCGTATCACGACAAAGTCAGCGTGGCGGGCGTGGGATTCGATATCGCCTGCGGGAACGCAGCCATCCGCACCGATTTGCAGCTCGAGCGCGTCCAACCCCACCTCGAGGCCCTCGCCGACGAGATCGCCAGCACCATCTCCTTCGGCGTAGGCCGCTCCAACAAGTCGGACGACGCGCCGGTGAACCATCCTTTGTTCGAAGACCCGGCCTGGGAAGCCATCCCCGGCCAGAGCGAGCGGGAAACCCTGCGCGAGAAGGCCAGGGCCCAGCTCGGCACGGTGGGCTCGGGGAACCACTACGTGGACGTGTTCGCCGACGAGCAGAACCGGATTTGGGTGGGGGTTCACTTCGGCTCGAGGGGCCTGGGGCACAGCGTGGCCTCGGGTTTTATGGCCCTTTCGCAGAACCGCCCGTGGGGCTCGAGGGGCGCCGAGGTGGAAGCCTTGCTCGACCTGAACTCTGAACTCGGCCAGGCTTACTGGGCCCTGATGAACCTGGCGGGGCGCTACGCCTACGTGGGCCGGGAGTGGGTGGCCCGCAAGGTGGTGCAGATCTTGGGCGGGCGGGAGTTGGAGCTCGTCCACAACCACCACAACTTCGCTTGGAAGGAGACCCACGGCGGCGAGGAGTACGTGGTCGTCCGCAAGGGGGCGACCCCGGCCTTCCCCGGCCAGAAGGGCTTCGTGGGCGGCAGCATGGGCGACGATGCGGTGATTTTGCAGGGCACGGTGAACGCCGATGCCGAGACCCAGGCCATGCAAGAAGCCGCGATGTTCTCCACCGTTCACGGGGCAGGCCGGGTGATGAGCCGCCGCCAGGCCATCGGCAAGGTGGATCGCAAGACCGGGAAGATTTTGCAGCCGGGGCAGGTGACCCAGGGCGCGATGAAGAAGTGGCTCAAGCAGAAGGGCGTCATCTTGCGCGGGGGCGGGCTGGATGAGAGCCCGCACGTCTACCGCCGTCTGCCGGAGGTGCTCGAGGCCCAGGGTCAGACCATCGAGGTGCTGCACACCCTGCGCCCGCTGATCGTGGTGATGGCGGGGGCTAACGAATTCGACCCGTACAAGGACTAACGCCGAGTTGGGTCTCGAGCCCAGTCACTGCCAATCGCATCCACCACCATCTCGCAGTCAGAGCGCGCTGATCAGCAATCGAATACGAACCAGCAAATTTCGTTGCGCAGCCTCTGGTCGTCGAGCACGAGTTCTCGAATCTCGTCAGGGAGCTGGGCCCTCTGCCACTGGCACTCGAGGTGGCCAGCTTCTTGCTGCTGATCTTTAGGAGCTGCCGCACGCGCCGCCTTGATCGCGTAGGCCGCCGCCCCCAACTCGTGTGCTGCCACATGAGCCGTCACAGCCGCCTGACCCGCAGCATACGCAGCGTAGCGAGCAGCTCCGCTCAACACTCTTGCCGCAGACATGGCACGACCACCCGCCGCACGGGCCTCCATCATCTTGACTTCGCCTCGAGTCCACGCCCGAATCTGTTCTATGGCTTGGCGGGGCCGAGGGTCTGAGGGCTGCACCGCCTCGAATAAATGCAACACATGCTCGGCACAATCCGCCGCCCACAAAGCAAGCAGATGATGCTGGGCGTCTTGCAGGGTGCCGCCGCGACGTATGGTAATAAACCTGGGGTCTCGGATCTTGGGCAGTATCATTCGTGCTCCTTCCGCCCAACCCTCGTTTAAGCTGCCAGACACGATCTGTGGGAGATTATTTCATTGGGGAAAAGTACGATATCCAATATCTAGCCCTGTAGATCCAGTTTTAGAGCCGGGCGCACGCCGTCACGGGCGAGGTTGACTCGCGCATAGCTG
>DASTSL010000102.1:0-9948 GCA_035760705.1 Meiothermus sp.
CCCACCCCCCGCATCATCCGGAGACCCCCCCATTACCCGTCCTCGAGGTGGCGCTCAAAAACTGCCACGACGCTTCGGAGTACGCCGATCTGGAGCAGAACCTGTCGAAGCTAGAAGGCGTCCGAAGCGTCCACCTCGACCGAACTCGAGGGGTCGCCCACCTCAGCTATGACCCCAGGCTGACGAGCAGGGAAAGGCTCGAGGCCCAGATTCACAAAGGGGGCTACGCCTGCGATTGCGCCGATTGTGCCCCTTCGCAGGCCCAGCCCGGACATCCCAGCGTGGGGCTCGAGCATCGTCACGCCGCGATGGATCATCCAGCTCCAGCAGCCCACGACCATACCGCGGTGGGGCGGACTACAGCAGCCGTACCCGAACAAGATCAGGGGGCGATGGTCCACGAAAGGCACGACGAACACGCCGGGCATGGGGCACAGATGGTCAGCGACATGCTCCGGCGCTTCTTGGTCTCGCTCGCCCTGACCGTTCCCATCGTGCTCTTCTCCCCCATCGGCGAAAGCCTGGGGTTTAGGGCAGAGCTGCCTTTCGGGCTCAGCATGGCCCTCTTCGGGCTGATCCTGGCGACCCCGGTGGTGGGGTGGGGCGGCTGGCCCTTCATCAGCGCGGCCTGGCGGGCGGCGAGGCAGGGCGAGGCCAACATGATGACCCTCATCGCTACCGGAATTTTGGTGTCTTATCTCTATTCGGTGGGGGCCACCTTGTTTCTAGGCGAGGCCAAAGACGTGTTCTTCGAGGCGGCAGCGATGCTCACCACCTTCAGCCTGGCCGGACACTGGCTCGAGATGCGTTCGCGCTTCGCTACGGGGCGGGCGGTAGAGGCCCTTCTAAAGCTGACCCCGGCGACGGCTCGGGTTTTGCGCGAGGGGCAGGAGGTCGAGGTTTTGCTCGAGCAAGTTGTTGTGGGCGATGTGATCGTGGTCAAGCCCGGTGACCGGGTTCCGGTGGACGGCGAGGTGCTGTCGGGCTCCTCCTACGTGGACGAGAGCATGATCACCGGGGAACCGATTCCCGTTGCCAAGACTCCGGGCTCGAGGGTGATCGGCGGAACCGTCAACCAGACCGGCGCGTTCAACTTCAAAGCCACGGCGGTAGGGGCCGACACTGTGCTCGAGCGCATCGTACAGATGGTGCAGAACGCCCAGGCTTCTAAAGCTCCGGCGCAACGCCTGGCCGACCAAGCCGGAAAATACCTGGTCTTCGTGGCGCTCGCAGCGGGGCTTTTGACCTTCGTGTACTGGGCCTTCTTCGGCGGAAACGGGCTGGTCTTCGCCCTCACCGTGGCGGTCTCAACCATCGTCATCGCCTGCCCGGATGCCTTAGCGCTGGCGACCCCCACGGCCATCACGGTGGGGGTGGGCCGGGCCGCGCAGGGCGGGGTGTTGTTCAAGAACGCGACCGCGCTCGAGGCTACCGCCGCCGTCAACACGGTGGTCTTCGACAAGACCGGAACCCTGACCGAAGGCAAACCCGCGCTCACGGACTTGGAGCCCGCTCGCGGTGTAGACGCCGATGAACTCTTGCAGCTGGCGGCCTCCGCCGATCTGCCCTCGCAACATCCTTTAGCCAAGGCCATCGTACGGGCGGCACGAGAAAAGAGTTTGGCAGTCACCCAGCCCGAACACTTCGACTCGGTTCCGGGGCACGGCGTTGTAGCCCAGGTCGGCGGCAGGCGCGTTTTGATCGGCAACAAGAAGCTGATGGAGCGAGAGGGCATCGGCGTGGACGAACTCGAGCCCCAGATCACGAGGCTCTCCGACGAAGGAAAAACCGCGATGTACGTCGCCTCGGACAAGAATGCCCTGGGCGTGATCGCGGTGGCCGACGTGATCCGCGACTCGGCCCGGAAAGCCGTGGAGAGCCTGCACGCGCTGGGCATCAAAACCGTGATGCTCAGCGGTGACAACCGCCGCACCGCCGAGGCAGTAGCAGGTGAGCTGGGGATAGACACGGTGATCGCCGGAGTTCTGCCGGAGGATAAAGCCACCCAGATCAAAGCCCTGCGAGCCAAGGGCGGCAACGTGGCGATGGTCGGCGACGGGGTGAACGACGCTCCCGCCCTGGCCGAGGCCGAGGTGGGCATCGCCATCGGGGCCGGGACCGATGTAGCGGTAGAGACCGCCGACGTGGTGCTGGTAAGGAACGACCCCGCCGATGTCGCCAAGGCCATTCAACTGGCCCGCAAGGTGCGCGGCAAAATCAAGCAGAACCTGTTCTGGGCCGCGATCTACAACGTGCTGGCGATTCCCATAGCGGCGGGGGTGCTCTACCCCAGCCTGGGAATCCTGCTCCGCCCGGAGTGGGCGGCCCTCCTGATGAGCCTCTCGACGGTGATCGTGACGCTCAATGCGTTGCTGTTGCGATGGGTACGGCTGGCGTAAGCCAAAAAGCCCCGGAGCTTAGGCTCCGGGGCAGGGCGGGCTCGAGGCCGAGGGTTAGGGCACTTGGACGACCAATTCACCCTCGAAAGTTACTTTGTAGCTGCCGCAGCCGGTGAACTCGATTCTGAGCGTCGAGACTTTTCCATCGGGGTTGGTGTAGGTGTAGACGGCCCCGCCCGCGGTGAAGGGAATCTTGACGCCTTCGGGGGTCTTGGCCTTGCAGGAGGCGTTATAGACCAGGGGCGGGTCGGTGTACCAGTTCCAGCGGTAGGTGGTGCTGTTATGGGACAAAGTCAGGGTGCCGGGCTTGGATTTGTCGATGGTGAAGGTGCCGCCCGCTTTGGGCTGGGATGCATCGGTGGGGGCGTAGGTCTCGCTCACCGAGTAGTCGGCGCTCCGGGTGTCGGTGCTGCTGCCGTCGCTGAGCTTCTGGCTGGCCGAGTAGCCCTTGTCCACCTTGTAAAGCATTTTGTTTTGCGCATCAAGGGTGTATGAGCCGTTGAAAGTGCGCTCGCGGGACTTGCTGCCGAGGGCGATGGTTTCCTTGAAGTTCTCGAAGCTCAGCTTGAAACCGCTGTCCTTGAGATTATCATTGGTGTCCTGGAGCCGCAGCCCTCCCTGGAAGCTATAGCTGAACCCGTTACCGGTATCGGTATAGAAGCAATCCTTCACGGTGATCGAAAAATCGTTTGGGATAAAATCGCTATCCTTATCCACCCAATCCGCGAAGGTAATGTTACAGCCTGTGCTGATAGCCTGCTTCAGGTCCATCCCGGCGGCCTCGAGCGCTGCCGCCGCCACCGGCGGGATCCCGAGAGCCTGGGCTTGCTGGGCGAGGATTCCGCCCGGCCCACCCACCAAGGCCCCGCTCAAGGCCAGGTCGCTGAGGGCCATCTCAGAAGCGGCCTTGGCTTCGGTCGCGTCCATGGGCTGGCTGTTCTGCGGGGTGCTCGTACAGGCGGCTAGCAGACCGATCAGGGAGAGAGCCAACAAAGCCCTTCGTTTCATGCAACGTCCTCCTAAGATGTTGCTTCTTAGATCGTACTTTCATTTCTCAGTTAAAGCGGTTTATCCGCAGGCCACCAGGAGAGAAGGCTAAATCCGGCCTTGAGCCTGCTCAAATAACGCCTGTAACGACATAGAATGGGCTTGTGAAGCTGGCCGGTCGCTATCGCCTGGAAACCCCGCTCGGCCAGGGTGGGATGGCCGAGGTGTGGCGGGCCTACGACGAACGGGTGGGGCGGGCGGTAGCAGTGAAAATCCTTCACGCCTACGTCCACCCCAACGAACGGGCCCGCTTCTTCCAGGAGGCCAAGGCCCTCTCGCGGCTCTCCCACCGGGGGGTGGTGCAGGTCTACGACCTGGGCGAAGAGGAGGGCAAGACCTATTTCGTGATGGAACTCGTCGAGGGGGGCAGCTTCGACCGGCTGGGCCCCTTCGAGGACGGCCCGGAGGGCTTGCGGCTTCTGGAGGCAGCCCTGGAGGTGCTGGACGCCCTCGAGCACCTGCACCACCGGGGGGTCATCCACCGCGACCTCACCCCGCGCAACATCCTGCTCACCGCGGAAGGCAGCCCCAAGGTGATGGACTTCGGGCTGGCCTATCTGCTCCAGGAGAGCCGCCACCTGACCCGGACCGGGTACACCTTAGGCACCCCGCAGTACATGGCCCCCGAACAGGCCAAGGGCCTTCCCCTCGGCCCCCAAGCCGATCTATACAGCTTCGGCGCGGTGCTCTACCGCACCCTCACCGGCAAGCCGCCCTTTGAGGGCGAGAACGACCAGTCAGTGCTCTACCAGCACGTCTACGAGGAGCCCAAGCCGCCGGAAACCCTCAACCCAGCGATCCCTGCCGGGGCCTCGCGGGTGGTGCTCCAGTTGCTTGCTAAAAACGCCCAGGCCCGCCCGGCACGGGCCACCCAGGCTCGAGAGGGCTTGGCCGAGACCCTGCGCAACTACCGCGAGGGCCTTTCCGCTACCCCCCGGGCCGGGGCGGCCCGCAGCGGGGCCTACCCCAGCGGACCAGCCCAGCCGCAGAGCCTGGAAGTCGCAGGGCGCTTCGACTTGGGCGGAGAGGTGGCGTGGCCCTCGGAGATGGTGGCCTGGGAGGGCCGGTTGTGGGTGGGGGCCGGACGGGGGGTGGCCCACCTCAACCTGACCGAAGAGCGGCTCAGCCGCCTGCCCCTGGGCGACGAGATGACCGCCCCGCCCACCCTCAGCGGGGGCAGACTCTATGCCGCCGCCTGGGACGGCAAGCTCGGCGTCTTCTCGCTCACCGGGCGGCCCCTCTGGAGCTTTCAGAGCCGGGCCGAGGTCACCGCCGCCCCGCTGGTGCTGGGCCCCTGGGTCTATCTGGCCGGGCGGGATGGCTTCTTGTACGCCCTGGATGGGGGCGGCAGCCTGCGCTGGGCTATGCAGGCTGAGGGGCATCTCTCAGCTCCGCCCACCCTGTACCGGGGCCTCTTGTTCGCCGCTAGTGAGGACGGATGGCTGTATGCCCTGGACCCGCAGACCGGCCACCTGCGCTACAAGGTCGAAGCCGGAGCGGTTCACGCCGCGATGCCCGCCCGGGGTGGGGTACTGCTGATCCCCACCTGGGCCGGGGAAGTCCACGCCTTCGACCCTCTGGGGCGCGAAGTGCTGTGGAGCTATGACACCGAAGGGGAGGTGTGGGGTTCCCCGGTCATGGACGGCGTGCGGGCTTATGTGGCTGGCTGGGGCGGGGTACTGTACGCGCTGGACCTGAAAAACGGAGACGAGGTGTGGAGCCTCGAGGTCGGCAAAGCCACCGCCGGTCTTTCCCTAGCCCAAGGGCATGTCTATTGCGCCACCGAGGAGGGCCGGGTGATGGCTATCGAGGCCGCCACGGGCCGGGTCATCTTCGAGGCCAGCGGTCTAGGGCCGATCCAGGCCCCGCCCCTGCCCTACCGGGGTCAGCTTTTCGTGGCGACGCTGGCCGGGCAGCTTTACCGATTCGCGGAAGTGTAAGCGGGTAAAACGCCGTGCTACGTCAAAACGATGGGCCAGGCGCGGGCTATTTGCCTTTCCCCGCGTACGACGTATGGATTCCAAGCATTGAGCCTCGAGCCTCCGGCGTGTAGACTAGCCTGCGGTATGGAACGCACCTACATCATGGTCAAACCCGACGGCGTGCGCCGGGGTCTTACCGGCGAGATCATCAGCCGGATCGAGCGCAAAGGCTTCAAGATCGTCGCCATGAAGAAGATGGTAATCTCCCAACAGACCGCCGAGACCCACTACGGCGAGCACCAGGGCAAACCCTTCTTCGAGGGGCTGGTCCGCTTCATCACCAGCGGGCCGGTGGTAGCGATGGTGGTGGAAGGCCCCCAGGCCATCAGCGAGATGCGCCGCCTGATGGGTGCGACCCGCCCCTGGGAAGCGGCCCCCGGCACTATCCGCGCCGACTACGCCACCACCGTGGATGAGAACATCATCCACGGCTCGGACAGCCCGGAGAGCGCTGAGCGCGAGATCGGGATCTTCTTCAAACCCGAAGAGATCATCGGGTAAGGCGCGTGGTGTGGAAAAAGGGCGGCTCCGAGGAGCCGCCCTTTGGCGTTGTAGGGGTCAAAGATACCCAGCGCGTTTGAGTTCCTCCTCGACCACCGGGAGTAGCCTCCCGTAGGCATCGGACAAGCCCATGCCCCTCAGGGTGGCCCCCGCCGCGGGGACGTGGCCGCCCCCGCCCAGCTTGACCGCGATGTTCTGCGCCGAGACCCCGCCCCGGCTGCGGATCGAGAGCTTGGTATCGGGGCCGCGCTCGCGCAGGAAAACCGCCACCTGGCTGCCCTCGGCGTAACGGATGGTGCCCACGAAGTCGTCGGAGTCTTCCTCGCCGCCGTTCAGGCCAGGAGGCATGTGGGCGGTGACCAGCAGGCCGCCGAAGTGGAACTCCACCGTGGAAAGCACCTTGCCCATCAGTTGAAAGTACCCCGGTGGCCGCCACTTGAGCCGGTCGGTGAGTTCGGCGTAGGCCACCCCGTGAGCGATCAGGTCGGCCACGGTGCGCAAAAGCTCGGGGGTAGTGTTGGCGAAGGCAAAGTTCCCGGTGTCGGTGATCATCCCGGTGAGCACCGGGGTGGCGATGGCGGGCGTCCAGGTCACCGCCAGCGCATCGATCAAGTCTTTGACGATCTGAGCCGTGGCTGCCTTGGAGGGGTCCACCACCGAGAGATCGCCGAAGCGCGGGTTGGTGCCGTGATGGTCGATGTTGATCACGTAACCCTCGACCGGAGCGCCCTCTACCCGGTTCGGCTCGGCGGCGTCCAGCACCACCAACAAGGCCCCCTGGGGGACGTGGGAGATGGGCGGGGAATTCGGGTAGTCCCCGGCCAGGAATTGCAGGTAGCGCGGCGGCTCGCAGATCCACAAGACCTTCTTGCCCATCGCCTCGAGCGCCAAAGCCAACCCCAGGCTCGAGCCCACCGCGTCCCCATCGGGGTCTACGTGGGTCACGACGTAAATCGGCCCGCCGAAATTCTTTAGCGCTTCGGCGACGGCGTGGAGTTTTTCTGCATAAAGAGGTTCAGCGTGGTTGATAGCTGCATTCATTCCTCCATTACTATATGGGGAAATCGTGTTAACCGCCCGCGATTCCCCTGAGTTTGCTGATACCTCAAAGAGGGTATGGGAGAGCAGGGGAGAAAAAAGCCAAGACAACCGCGGTGACGGTCTGTTACTCCCCCTCTCCTACGCTCTCCCATATAATCCCAAGGGATGAACCGGCACCTCTCCCCCACTCGCTCCCTGCGCGGCACCCTCCGGGTTCCCGGCGACAAATCGGTGACCCACCGCGGCCTGATGCTGGGCGCGCTGGCCCAGGGCGAAAGCTGGCTTTACCACCCGCTCAAAGCCGGGGACACCCTCTCCACGGCCAGCGTCATGCAAGCCCTCGGGGCGGGGATCCATGAGGAGGGCCCGCATTTCCGCATCCGGGGGGTGGGCCTCGAGCTGAAAGAGCCCGGCGACATCCTGGACTGCGGCAACGCCGGGACGCTGATCCGGCTGGTGAGCGGGCTGCTTTCGGGGCAGGAGATGTTCACGGTGCTCACCGGGGATGCCTCCTTGAAGCGCCGCCCAATGGGCCGGGTAACAGCCCCGCTGCGCCAGATGGGAGCCCGGATCGATGGGCGAGACGGCGGAAGGCTGGCCCCGCTGGCGATCCGGGGCGGGGGGCTCAAAGGCATCCGTTACCAGCTACCGGTAGCGAGCGCCCAGGTCAAGAGCGCGGTCTTGCTGGCCGGGCTTTTCGCCGAGGGGGAAACCGAGGTGACGGAGCCCGCCCCCACCCGCGACCACACCGAGCGCATCTTCCGGCATTACGGGCTGCCCATACAAGTACAGGGGAACCGCATCCGCACCCGCCGGGCCCAGCCCTTCGCGGCCCGCGACCTCACCGTGCCGGGGGACATCTCGAGCGCGGCCTTCTTCCTCGTGGCCGCCCTGATCACCCCGGACTCCGACGTGACGCTCGAGGGCGTCGGGCTCAACCCCACCCGCACCGGGCTCCTCACCGTGCTCGAGGAGATGGGCGCGGACCTCACCTGGGAGGTCACCGAAGGCCAGGACGGCGAGCCGGTAGGCTCTATCCGGGCCCGGAGTTCGGACTTGAAAGGGGTTTCGGTGGACCCCGCGCTGATCCCGCTGATGGTGGATGAGGTTCCGATCCTGGCGGCAGCAGCGGCCTGGGCGGAGGGCGAGACCTTCATCCCGGGCCTCGAGGAGCTGCGGGTCAAGGAGTCAGATCGCCTCGCCGCCATCGCCAAGAACCTGAACAACCTGGGGGTGAAGACCGAGGTCGGCCCGGACTGGATTCGGATTTTTGGCGGCACCGTGCAGAAGGGCAGCGTCGAACCCTTTCACGACCACCGCATCGCCATGGCCTTCGCGGTGTGCGGGTTGCAGACCGGGGTCACGGTGCAAGACGCCGAGTGGGCCAGCATCTCCTTCCCCAGCTTCTGGGAAGACTTGGAGCGCTTGAGCGGGAAGGATTGACGCTCACATGCTGGGAGAAGGCTAATCGCTGAACGCCAGCAGGGATACAAAGTGGGCCAGTCGAGTGACGAGAAAGCTCGAGGTGGCCGTAACCGGAGGGCTGCCCTAAGCCTCGGCCCCGAACGAGAGGGGATGGCTCGCCAACCCCAAAACCCCGGATTCTTTGGTAAACTGGCCCGTTGGGGTTATCGCATGGTGGAGCTACCGATGAAGGAAGGGGAAGAGACCGCACCGCCCAAAGCCGCACAGCCGAACACGATCATCACCATTGATGGCCCTTCCGCATCGGGAAAATCCAGCGTCGCCCGGCGAGTGGCCGCCGCACTGGGCTTACCCTATGTCTCCTCCGGGTTGCTCTACCGGGGGGCCACCTACCAGGTCGAGCGCTACGGGGTAAACCCCGAGGACGAAGCCGCGATCCTGGCGATGCTCAAGGCCCACCCCATCCAGCTCATCCCGCGCCCCGAGGCGTTAGATTCGCCGCAGGGCGGGGTGGGCAACCGGCTCTTGGCCGAGGGCGAGGACATCACCGAGCACCTGCACACCCGCGAGGTGGACGCTGCGGTCTCGGCGGTCTCAAGGCACAAGCGGGTGCGTCAGTACGTCTACCAACGCCTGCGCGAGCTCTCACCGCCCTTCGTGATCGAGGGGCGGGACATGGGCAGCACGGTTTTTCCCGATGCCGCCCAGAAGTTCTACCTCACCGCCCGCCCCGAGGTGCGGGCGGTGCGCCGGGTCCCCGAGCGCAACGCCGAGTACGAGACGGTACTGGCCGAGATCCTGCGGCGCGACCAGGCCGATCGGGCTCAGCTCGCCGCAGCCCCCGACGCAGTAATAATAGACACCAGTGAGATGGGAATAGACGACGTGGTGCGGACCATCCTCGAGCAGATCCGCCGCTGAGTTGCGGGGAAAGACCCTTACTTGGGGGTTTGGGCAGCCAAATCGGGGCGGCGGGCTCCCCGGTAGACCTTCTGGTAGTAGGGGGCCTCGAGGCTCTCGATCACCACGCGGCTGCCGTAGGTGCTGGCGTGGGCAAATACCCCCCGGCCCAAGTAGATGCCCACGTGGTCGATCTGGCGGCCCCCGAAGCTGAAGAACACCAGGTCGCCGGGCTTCACCTCGTCCTGTACCATCGGCAAAGCACCCCACTGCTCGCGGCTGGTGCGCGGCAGCTCGAGCCCCACGTCGGCGTACACTCGCTGCACGAAGGCCGAGCAGTCCAGCGAGACGTCAGAGTTGGCCGCGAACTTGTAGGGCGTGCCCAGGTATTTGAAGGCGGCCTGGAGCACCGGGTTCGCCGGGTCGTACTCGCTCGAAAGCACCCGAGTCTCCGGTGGGCTGGGCTGGGGGGAAGGGGTGTCGGGAGCAGGGACGGTGGGGGTTGCCAAAGCAGGCGGCGGGGTGGGGGAAGCCGCCGGAACCTTCAGCACTTGGCCCACGCTCAGGGCCGTGCCGGTCAGGTTGTTCTCGCCCTTCAGGGCCTCCACCGTCACCCCCAACCGCCGGGCGATGCTAAAGAGCGTATCGCCGCG
>DASTSL010000103.1:0-18027 GCA_035760705.1 Meiothermus sp.
TGGTGCCGGGGATGGGACTCGAACCCACACGGGGTTTCCCCCAACGGATTTTAAGTCCGTAGCGTCTACCATTCCGCCACCCCGGCACAGATAGACAGCGTTACGCATTTTACGGATTCTTGTAGCCCGCGCCAAGCCGCACGGTGAGGTCGGCCCCCAGGGTGGTCTCACCGGAGATGCGCCAGGGGGTTCCCAGTTGGCCCGCCAAGGCCTGAGCCAAACCCGAATCCCCGTTGGAGAGCACCTCGCTGCGTTCGGGGGTGGCGTCCACCTCGCGCAAGACGACCCGCATCCCCAATCGGTGGAGGGTGTCGCGCACCTGCTTGGCCTGCTCCCACTGCTCGGGGGCGTAGATCACCGAGGCCACCCGGCCCCGTAGATCCTGAACCGAGGCGGCCTGCTCGGCTCCTTGGTCTTTGAAGTAGCGGTTCACCAGGGCCTCGAGCTCCGCTTGGTCCACCTCCCAGCCCCCGCCGAAACCGCCGGGCAGCAGCAGGCTCACCAGCTCGGGCCGCTGCATGGCAAAGCCCACGAGCTGCCCGATCTGCGCGCGGCTCAGGTCGGTGCGGAGGTTGGCCTCCACCGCACCCACCACTTGTGGCAGCCGCACCACCCCCGCCGGGCTCAAGGCCTGCTCGCGCAGGGCCTGGAAAAATGCCTGTTGGCGCTGGATCCGCCCGATGTCGCCCAGGGCGTCCTTGCGGAAGCGGAGGTAAGCCTCGGCATTCTTCCCGTCGAGCTGCTGGCAACCGGGCTCGAGGTTGATCTCGAGCTGAGCCGCGGTGTCGCGGTAGTGCAAGGGGCGCTCCACACATACCGTCACCCCACCCACCGCGTCCACCGCCTGGCGCAAGGCCTCGGTGCTGATCGAGACATAAGCATCCACCGGGACCCCTACCAGCCTTGAGACCGCCTGCTTGGCCAGCTCGGGGCCACCCAGCACGTTGGCCTCGTTGATCTTGCGGTAGCCCTGACCCGGGATCAGGGTGTAGGTGTCGCGGGGGATGGAGAGCACCACCACCCGCTTCTGGCCGGGGTCGAAGTGAGCCAGGAGCAAGGTATCGGCGTGACCGCGGAAGTTCTCCGGGGCGCGGGTATGATAACCGGAATACTCCGGCGAGACCCCCTGCACCAGCACGTTGAGGGGATGGCTGAGACTCCGTGGGAGGCCACCGTAGCGGAAGAACGCCTGGAGGAGCGGAAAGACCCAGTAGCCGAGCGCCACCAGACCAACCAACAACAAAACCCATACGAGCCGTCGCACTAATGCTTAGTGTAGCGCTTGGCGGGCTTTTTGTACCGGCTCCCGGTTACGGCGAAGAGGCTAGGGAGTCGGTACGCGCTGCGAACCCAGGCTGAACTCGGCCTGCGACGGCACCCGCAGTTGCTGTGTGACGCGGGGCTCGTTGGCGTCGCATAGCCCGTTCTGGGAGTCGTCGCGGCAAGACTTGAGGGTATAATCCCCGGCCATCACGTAGGTCTCGAAATACCCGGAGGCGTCGGGTTTGAGGACGCGGGGGGTGGGCCCCTCGAGCGCCAGCGTATAAGGCCCCGGCGGAAGCTTTAGGCCTAGCGCCCCCGGCAAGTTGAGAAACCCCAGGCCGTAAGCGTCGTCCTTACCGACCGGGCCAAGGTCGGTGAGGTGGCTTTTGAGCTGTTCCCAGGCGGCTTGGCCATTGCTGGCTTGCCCGCTCGAGATGAGCAAGGCCAACGCTGCCGCTACCTGGGGAGCAGCCTGCGAGGTGCCCATGTAAAAGGCGTAGTTGGGGCGACCCACTACCTTCTGCGTAATAGGGTCCTTGAAAGTGAAATCCCAGGTAGTCGAGAGGATACCGTCCGGGCAGGGGCGCTCGTCTCCGGTCTGCTTGTTGCGGCAGGTCAGGCCCCCGGTGAACTGAGCGGTGTCCCCGCCGGGGGCAGCGAGGCTCACGCGGTCATTTTGCTGGGAGTACCAGGCCGGGCGTGGAAGTCCGCCCAGGTCGTAATCGGTGGCGCCCACACTGATCGCACCGGCGCAGGAGGCCGGGTAGTAATAGGCGGTTCCGCCCCCGTTCCCCGCTGCCGCCACTACCGCTACGCCCCGCGCGTTGGCGTCCGCCACGGCCTCACACATGGCCTGGGATTGTGCCGTGGAACCCAGGGAGAGGTTGATCACCGAGACCGGCTGGGGGTTGGTATAGCTCTTCCCATCGAACTCCACCGGGATACCGGCGGCATAACGGATGGCCGCCGCTACCGCCTCGAAGGTGCCGTTGCCATTCTCGTCGAGTACCCGGATTGGCAGCACCTTGACGGGGGCTGGCCAGGCCAGCCCCACTACCCCGCTGTCGCTACAGTTCGGACAAGGAGCAGCAAACGTACCGGCTCCGGCGGTGATGATGCCGGTCACGTGGGTACCGTGGCTGCCCTTATCGGGGGTATGGCTGTCGCCGGTATCGGTGGGGTCGCTATCTCCCTCTATCAAGTCGAGCGCCCCTTCGCCGGGAAGAACCAGGCGGCCCTGCAGGTCGGGGTGGTCGTAGCGCACCCCGGTGTCCACCACTGCGACCGTCACCGGGTCGGGGTAGGAGGCCAGGTAGCTGAAGCGAGCCCCGGTCAGGCGCAGGTGCCACTCGAGCGGGTAGAACTCGTCGGCGGGTTCACCCAGGGCCCAGACCATCCCGTTGAGCTCGGCCCACTCCACCCGGGGATCGCTGCGCAAGCGGCGGAGCGTGGCTTGGGGATCGGCGGCCCGAAGCTTGAAGAGCCGGTTGGCGAGGTCGCTGGAGAGGAGCGTAGCCCCCTGGGGGATAATCTCGGCCAGGCTGGCCGAGGGGGGAGTAGATTGGGTTCCTCGCAGCGCGATCGGGCGGTACTTGACCAGGATTTCGCCGGTGGAGAGGTTTTCCGGTTTGCTACGAAGGGGAACGGCGCTAGCCTCGAGAGGGAAGGAGGTCTGTGACGGAAGCGCCTGGACCTGACCGCTGAGCTTGACGAGCGGGAGGATGACCTTGACGTTCCCCTGGAGATCCCCGGAAAGTTGCAGGTCGGTGCTGATGGAGGGCGCTTCGGGTACGTCGGTGGGCTTAGCCAGCAGGTTCACCCGGGCCGGGCCCAGCCCTTCGGTGGGCGTGACGGTGAGCCAGTTGCTGCCGGGGATGAGCTTCCAGGCGGTGGAATAGCTGACGTTCAAGTCCAGCGTGCCCTGACCGCTATAGTCGAGGCGAATCTGTGAGGGCGGAGCACCTCGCTGCGAGCAAGCTGCCAGGCCCAATGCCAGCGCGAAAAGAGCCAAACGCATATCTTTGCAGTGTAGGCGCGGACCCCGAGAAAGAAATTAGCAGACGAACAAAACCGGTTAACTAGATGGCTACGGCTCGGGGCGCACGGGCCCGCCACTCGAGATACCGCTCGAGTAAAAACAGCAGGATCGCCAACCCCAGCAGGTAAGGACGGGTGGGGAGGTCGGCGCGGGCGGGAAGCTGCCGGAGTTCGGCGGGGCTCGCCAGGAGCCGCCCCCCGCTGGCTTCGGCCAGCCTGGTCAGGGCGGCCCTCCCGTCCTCCAGGCGCCACTCGGGTAGCTCAGGCAGGCGCAGGCTGAGGCGGGGCTGATCGCCCTCGAGCACCACCACTTCCCCGCTCGAGTCCGCGGGCAGGGTGGCCTCGTAGCGGAGCGGCCCGGCGGGGGGCATGGCCTGTTCGGAACCGGCGTAGCGCAGCCGGGGTCGTTCGAACTGGCCCTCCAGCACCACCCGCACCCCGCCGGGCTCGCGCACGGCCTGCACCCGGGGGCGGGCCGGGGTCTGGGCCAACCAGCGCACAATCCCGCCCAAAAAGCCGCTGGCCCCCGGCCAATCCCGCCACGAGCGCGAGAGGTCGGTGGCCAAGGCCGCCACCCGCCCTCGCCCCGACTCGCCCACCGCCAGCACCGCCCGGTCCCCCGAGTAGAGCAGCCCCTGAGCCCAGGGTTTGGCCTTGGCAGGAAGGATCACCGAGAGGGGTGGCGGGGATTCCTGACGGGTGATGGGGTGGGGGCGCAGGGAGAGCGGGAAGTTCCCCACCAGGGCCTCGCGCTGAAAGGCCCGCTGGGCCTCCTCGAGGAAAAAGCGGGGCAAATCCTGCGGGCTGGGCACGTCGTAGAAGGTCCCTCGGCCCTGTTTGGCCAGCTCGCGCAGAAAGTCGCGGTCGGCGTCGGAGCCCAAGGCCACCGCGTTGGTGCGGATCTTGAGGGTCTGGGCCTGGCGGGCCGCTTGCAGGAGGGGCGGGGTGGGGTCTTGCACCAGCCCGTCGGTGAGCACCAGCACCTGTTTGTCCTGCACCGGGAGACCCTCTAGGGCCTGGAGCGCCTCGCCGTAGGCTCCACCGATCTCGGTGCCGCCCCCGGCGCGGGCCGACAGGAGCAGGTTTTCCGCCTCGCGCCGCCCCTGCGGGGTCATGGGGCGGGGCCGGAAGACCCAGCGGGCGTTACTGGAGAAGGCCACTACCCCGATATAGTCCTGATCACGGGCCGAACGGATCAGTTCTAATGCCCCGGCCACCGCCAGCCCTAGCTTATCGGCCTCGAGCATACTGCCCGAGACATCCAACACCAGCACCAGGCCCACCCCGCCGTCTTCTTGGAGGGGATCGAGCGGGATCGCATCGGCCAGGCTGCTGCGCTCCCAACCACCAAAGAAGAGGCCCTTGGGGGTCGCGGTCCACAAAAGGCTCCCTCCCTGGGCCAGGAAGCTTTGCAGGGTGTCGAGTTCGGCGGGGGAAAGCTCGAGGGCGCTCTCGCCCAGCGCTACCACCTGGGCTCTTATCGGCAGGGTGATCTGTTGGGATTCTTCCACGGCGAAGCCCTGGGCCTCCAAGTAGCGGGCCAGCGCCGGGTCACCCAGCACCCAGACCCGCACCTGGTCGGTGGGCGCCACCTCGAGCCGGGCCTGTTCGGTTCCCCAAGGGCTCTGCAGGGTGGCCCGCACCGCCGAGGGGCCTTCCAAGGGGAAGCGGTAGCCCAGGCTCTGCCGCCCCGGCTCGACGTTTAGCTCGCGGGTCACCCGCCCGGCGGGGCCTTCCAGGACCAGCCGGGCCTGGGTAGAGGCGGTGGACTCGAGCAACACCCGCACCTCCACGGTCTCGCCCTTCACCGGGTAGGCGGGGGGAAGCAATGAGACCGAGAGGTTGGGGCTGGGCGGGACGGGCAGGGCATACACCGGCACCGAAGGCGGCAAAACTCGGGTCTGCCACAGCCCGTCCGAGACCACCACGATGCGGTCGGGCGCGAGTTCCCGGGCGGCCTCCAGGGCCCGCTCGAGGTCGGTGCCCTCGCCTAAGTCGGTGCGGCGGGCGGTGGGGGTGGCGACGGGCTGGGGTCTCGAGGCGAAGGCCAGGTATCGCGCTCCGGGCAGCTCGAGCTGGGAGGCCAACCGCGCCGTGGCCTCTCGCGCCGAGGGGCTTTGGTCGAGCACGACCACAGTATGCGCCAAGCGGAGCGGCACACTGGGTCCCCAGGCCGCCAAGAGCAGCAACAAGATGATCCCAACCCGCAGCATCCGCACCTTTCGATTATTGAACCCGGGGGATGAGCCAAATGCGAACGGGGTCGCAAAACCGACCGTGCTCTCCCCACAAACCCGTACCGAGCCTTCCTCGATAATCGGCTTATGCAAGCCGTCCCTCGCCAGCCCGAACCCAGAGCAGGCCTCGAGCGTTACCGCTACGCTTTCTGGCTGGCGGTCTTTACGGTGCTGTACAACCTGCTCGAGGGCTTGGTTTCGGTCGCCTTTGGCTTTCAGGACGAATCCTTGGCGCTCTTCGGCTTCGGGATGGATAGCTTCGTGGAGTTTCTTTCCGGGCTGGGCATTTTGGTGATGGTGCTGCGCATCTGGCACAACCCCGACGCTCCCAAAAGCGCTTTCGAGCAAGCCGCCTTGCGCGTCACCGGATGGGCTTTTTACCTCCTCACCGCCGCTTTGGGGGTCACCGCGGTCTACAACATCGCCAGCGGGCAAAAACCCGAGACTACCTTCTGGGGGATAGCCGTTTCACTCGTTTCGCTGGTGGTGATGTGGGCTTTGATTGTCGCCAAGCTGCGGGTAGGGCGAGCTTTGAACTCCTCGGCCATCGTCGCGGATGCCCGCTGCACCCAGGTCTGCTTGTACATGTCGGGGGTGCTGCTTGGCTCGAGCCTCCTCTACACACTCAGTGGGATCGGCTTCTTGGACAGTCTAGGAGCCTTGGGGCTGGCGTACTTCTCCTTCAAGGAGGGGCGGGAAGCCTTCGGCAAAGCGCGGGGGCTCGAGTGTTCTTGTGACGAGCATGGATGAACTCGGGGGGCGAAGGGCTCGAGAACCCTTGGAAAAGAAAACACTCCGCTTGCGCGGAATGTTTGTCTTGGTGGACGCGGGGAGGATCGAACTCCCGTCCGAAAGTCCCTCCAGTGGGCTTCTACGTGCGTAGCTGATGTTTAGATGTCGCCTAGAGTTTCCCCATCAGCAGGGGCTCTAGGCCAAGCTCCGTAAAGTTTCGCCCGACGCTTACGGTGCCTTACGCGGGCTAGCCGGTTTTAGGTCGTTCGCTAGCCGAGCCAACGGCGGGGCTTGCTAGGAACGTCGCTGAACTAAGCAGCGAGAGCGTAAGAACGCTGAGTGTTGCCAGTTATGGCTTTGCCGGTGTTTTACGAGGCCACCGACTACCTCGGCACGCCACCACACTTTCGGCGACCCCCGTCGAAGCCAGGTCGCGCCCATTTTGTACCCCGCGGCATATACCGCTCGAGGTAACGCCTAGTATAGCAGATTTTCTCGCTTTGGACAAGAAAAGTTCCGGTGTCGCTGCGTTTCGCTCGGGATGACGACGCCGGGGCATATCCAGACCTCTACCTCACTGGGTGCAGCTTCCCCTCATCTTGGGGGTAGGTCGGGGTTTGGCCTCGCCCTCCGCACCGCAAGACCATACCAGGGCAGAGGTTGTTAGGCCAGATACTTGCCCCTGGGGGGGTCTGACCGTACACTCGTGCCGTGGAGCAAGCCCTATTTCGGGGACGCCGGGACCGAAAATTGGCCGATGGGATTGCGGTTCGCCTCGAGGGCATCGCTAAGCGTTTTGGCGACACCTTGGCGGTGGCGGGGGTGGACCTGGACATTCGCAACGGGGAGTTCTTCAGCCTATTGGGGCCATCCGGCTGTGGCAAGACTACGCTCCTGCGGATGATCGCTGGCTTCGACGAGCCCGATGAGGGGCGCATCCTGATCGCGGGCCAGGACATGCGGGGGGTTCCCCCCTACCGCCGCCCGGTCAACACGGTGTTTCAGAACTACGCCCTGTTCCCCCACCTCACCGTCGAGCAGAACATCGCCTTTGGGCTGCGGATGAAGCGGATGCCCAAGGGCCAGATCTCCAAGCGGGTAGGCTGGGCACTCGAGCTGGTGAACATGCAGGGGCTCGAGACCCGCCGCCCTCACCAACTTTCCGGCGGGCAGAAGCAGCGGGTGGCGCTGGCGAGGGCCTTGGTCAACGAACCCGAAGTGCTTTTGCTGGACGAACCGCTTTCCGCGCTCGACCTCAAGCTGCGGCAGGAGCTGCGGGTAGAGCTGATGAACCTACAAGAGCAGCTCGGGATCACCTTTATCTTCGTCACCCACGACCAGGAAGAAGCCCTGGTGATGTCCGACCGGATCGCGGTGATGAACCGCGGCAAGGTCGAACAAGTAGGTCCCGCCGAGGATGTCTACGAGCTGCCCAAAACCCCGTTCGTGGCGAAGTTTCTGGGCGACTCCAACCTAATCCCCGCCACCGCGCTCGAGCCCCGCCGGGTCCGCACCCCGCTGGGCGAGTTCGTGCTGGACGAGGAGGACGCCCTCACGCCGGGGCAGGAGGTGCTGCTCTCGATCCGCCCGGAGAAGATCCGACTCTTCCGCGATCGGCCCAGCCTGCCCAACGTCTTCCAGGCCCGGGTGGACGACATCATCTACACCGGCTCGGAGAACCAGTATCTGCTCAAGGCGGGGGGGATGACCCTGGTGACCGACACCCTCAACCAGGACATCCTCGAGCCCGGCCACGATGAGTTCACCTACGACGAGACGGTCTGGGTGGCGATGACCCCAGAGAAGCTGGTGGTGGTGGGAGAAGCCCGGTGAGGGAGTCCGCTTCGCCCTGGCAAACACTCCAGCGCCTCCTGGTGACGGTGGGGCCGGGGGCTTTCTGGCTTTTGGTGTTCGTGCTCGTCCCCTCGGTCTTGATCCTGATCGCCTCGCTGATGAGCCGGGGGAACTTCGGCCAGCTCGTGCTGCCCTTGGGGTTGCACAACTACGTGCGGTTTTTCACCGAGCCGCTCTTCTGGGAGATCGTGGGTAGGAGTCTGTGGATCGGCTTCTGGGCCACGGTGCTGACCGTGCTGCTGGGCTATCCGCTGGCCTTCTATATCGCCGGGCACCGCCACAAGCAGGTCCTGCTGTTGCTGGTGATCATCCCTTTCTTCACCAACTTCCTGATCCGGGTTTACGCCTGGATTGTGCTCTTGCAGCGGGAGGGGGTGGTGAACGCAGTGATTACCGCCTTCGGCCTGCCGTCCGCCAACCTTTTCCCCTCGACCTTTGCGGTGTATCTGGCCACCGTCTACACCTATCTGCCTTTCTTCGTGCTGCCCCTCTACGCGGCGGTGGAGCGGATCGAGTGGAACCAACTCGAGGCCGCCTACGACCTGGGGGCAAGCCCGGTGCGGGGTTTTTGGGAAGCCATCCTCCCCCAGACCCTGCCAGGGCTCCTGGCCGGGTTTTTGCTCACCTTCATCCCGGCGGTGGGCACCTTCGTGATCGCGGACCTGCTGGGCGGCGGTAAGATCACCTTGATCGGCAACCTCATCCAACAACAGTTCGGCGCAGCCCAGAACTGGGCCTTCGGAGCGGCGGTGAGCATGATCCTGATGAGCCTGGTGCTGCTCGGGCTCTGGCTCTATGCCCGGGCTCAAGGCGAGAAGGGGTTGGACGAGCTGGTATGAGGCGGAACGCAGAACGCAAAAGGCTAAACGCTAAAGATTGCGTTTGGCGTTTTGTCGCTCAGCATTGCCGGAGGCTGCCGTGAAACGCCTTCTGGCCGTCTACTCTTGGGCGATCTTGGCCTTCTTGTACCTGCCGATCCTGGTGATCGTGGTGCTCTCGTTCAACAAAAGCCGTTTCGGGGTGAGCTGGACCGGGTTCACCCTGGACTGGTACGCCCGGCTTTTCGCCAACGAGCGGGTGCTCGAGTACCTCGCCAACACGCTCATCGTGGCAGTGGTCTCCACCGCGGTCTCGACGGTGATCGGGACCCTGCTGGCGATCGGGCTGGTACGCTACGGGTTCCGGCTCAAGCGCTTTTTGCGCTACCTGCTCTACGTCCCGGTGGTGGTCCCCGACGTAGTGATGGGGATCTCGCTGCTGCTCCTCTTCGATACCGTGCGCGACACCATCGGCTGGCCCCGGCTCTCGCTCTTCACCATCATCCTGGCCCACATCAGCTTCCAGGTGGCCTACGTGACGCTGGTGGTGCGGGCCCGGCTGATGCTGCTGGACCCGGCCCTGGAGGAAGCCGCCCGCGACCTGGGCGCTACCGACTGGCGCACCTTCCTCGAGGTCACGCTGCCCCTGATCTCGCCAGGGGTGGTCTCGGGGGCCCTGCTGGCTTTCAGCCTCTCCCTGGACGATTTCGTGGTGACGTTTTTTACCTCCGGCTCGGGTTCCACCACCCTTCCGCTTTACATCTACGGCAAGGTCAAGACCGGCATCACCCCCGACATCCACGCGCTCTCCACGCTGATGGTGGGGGCCACCATCCTGATCTTGCTCTTGGGCCTACTCTTCTGGCGCAAAGGAGGAACGAAGTGAAGAGATTCCTTACAAAAACTGCCGCACTAGTGCTCCTGTTGCCCCTGCTCACCGCCTGCCCCAAGCAACAAGCGGCGCAGGAACTCCGCATCTACAACTGGTCGGATTACATGCCCGAGGAGGTGATCCAGGACTTCGAGAAGCGCGAGAACGCCAAGATCGTGCTGGACACCTACGATGACCCCGAGGCGATGATCTCCAAACTGCAAGCTGGGGGCGACAGCGAGTACGACCTGGTGATCCTCTCGGATTATTTGGTGGGGCAACTGGCCCGGCGGGGGACCATCCTCGAGCTGGACAAGTCCAAGATCCCCAACCTCAAGAACCTCGACCCCAACTTTGCCGACCCCGCCTACGACCCCGGCAGCAAGCACTCGGTGGTCTACCAGTGGGGCACCACCGGGCTCGCATACCGCGAGGACTTGGTCAAGGGGCCGGTGAATAGCTGGGCGGTGCTCTTCGACCCGGCCAAGAGCGTGGGCAGCTTCCTGCTCCTCACCGAGATGCGTGAGCAGGTGGGGGCCGCCCTGCGCTACTTGGGGGCTTCGGTCAACACCACCGACCCGGTTCTGCTCGAGCGGGCCAAGCAGATCCTGATCGAGGCCAAACGCCGCAGCCAGGGCTTCGCTGGGGGCACCGATGCGGTGCAACAAGTGCTCTCGGGCAACGTGGCGGTGGCGGTGGCCTACTCCGGCGACGCCTTCCGGGCCATGGAGGAAAACCCCAAGGTCAAGTACGTGATCCCGCGTGAGGGCGGAACCCTCTGGACCGATGCCCTCACCGTCTTGAGCAAGAGCAAGAACGCCGATCTGGCCTACAAGTTCATCAACTATCTGCTCGAGCCCGAGGTGGCGGCCAAAGTCTCCAACGGGATCGGCTACGGCACCCCGGTAGCGGCGGCCCTCCCGATGATCGAGGCCCGCGACAACCCGGTCATCTACCCGAGCGCCGAGGTGCGCTCGAAGCTCGAGTTTCTGGGCGACCTGGGCCCCGCCGCCGACCTCTACAACAAGGTCTGGGCCGAAGTCCGGGCCCAGTAGACAAGTCCGAAATCGAACCATAGGGCCGCCTTTTCGGGGTCCTCGTGCCGGACGTCGCAATAACGTTTTTCTCGTCTCTATCAGGTTTTGTCGGGCAAGGGTTAGATTAACCCCCTCTAACCCGCGATAAACCAAAACCCCCTTCCGGCCTACTAGAATGGATTCGTGAAAAAAGCCCTGTTGGCTTTGACCCTGGCTGCCGGTTTGGGTCTTGGGGTTGCTGCCCTGGCTCAAAATGGGAGCAGCCTCTACCAGCAAAACTGCGCCTTCTGCCACGGCGATGCGGGTCAGGGCCGCCCCGGGGCTTTCCCGCCCTTGGCCGGGCACAGTGTCGAGCTGGCGAGCAGTCCGGGGGGGCGCTCGGTCCTGATCCAGACCGTACTTTTTGGTCTCCAGGGGGAGATTTTGGTCAAGGGCCAGCGCTATAGTGGGGTAATGCCCGGCCACGCCCAGCTCCGCGACGAGGAGATCGCCAGCTTGCTCAACTTCGTGCTGGGGGCTTGGGGTAACGACAAGCTGCTGCCCGAGGGCCACCGGCCCCTCACCGCCGCCGAAGTCGCCAGCGAGCGGCTGCGGCGGCTCACCCCACCCCAGGTGTACGAGAACCGCCGGCGGATTAACCTTCGCTAAGCCCGCCGTCTTGTGATCCTTCAGGACAGAGCGATAGAATTGCACTCGAGGTGAACAGCATGAAAAGACTTTTGCTCGCGGGCATCTTGGCCCTGACCAGCCTGGCTCTGGCCCAGTCCGGCGCCAGCGTCTTCCAGCAGTGCCAGGGTTGCCACCAGCCCACCGGGGCCGGAATACCCGGCGTCTTCCCTCCGCTAGCCGGGCACGTCCCCGAGATCCTGGCTGCCAAGGGGGGCCGCGAGTATATCATCCACGTCGTGCTCTTCGGCCTAACCGGCGAGATCAGCGTCAAGGGGACCAAGTACAACGGGGCCATGCCGGCCTTCGGGCAACTCAAGGACGAGGACGTCGCCGCCGTCCTCAACCACATCAGCACCAGTTGGAACAACAAACTCCCCGCCGGGCAGAAAGCCTTCACCGCCGCCGAGGTCAAGGCCCAGCGGGCCAAGCCCCTCACCGCTGCCCAGGTCAACGAGGCCCGCAAGGCTTTAGGGCTCAAGTAAGCCGGGTTGCTCGAGCAAACGCCCCCTCAAGGGGCGTTTTTCTCTCGGGGAGGAGCGAGCTTGCATAAGATTCTGATCGCGGTGCTGGTGGGTCTGGGGCTGGCCCAAGCCCAGGAGGTGCGGGTGGCGGTGGCGGCCAACCTGCGGGATGCCTTCGGGGAGATCGCCCGAGCCTTCCAGCGGGAGAACCCCAGCATCAAGGTGACGGCCAGCTTTGGCTCTTCGGGGGGGTTCGTCCAGCAGATCACCCAGGGGGCTCCTTTCGACATTTTCATGGCGGCGGATACCGATTTCCCGCGGGCCCTCGAGCGCAGCGACCTGGCCGAACCCGGCACCCTCCAGGTCTACGCCAAGGGCCGCCTGGCCCTCCTCATCCCCAACCGGGTGGGCCTCTCCCCCACCGGCCTGGGTGTCCTCACCGATCCCAAGATCGCCCGTATCGCCATCGCCAACCCCCAGACCGCCCCCTACGGGCGGGCCGCTCAGGAAGCTTTGCGCCGGGCCGGGCTCTTAGAGCAGGTGCGGGGCAAGCTGGTCTTCGGCCAGGACATCTCCCAGGCCACCCAGCTCACCCTGGCCGCCGCCGACGCCGGGCTCACCGCTTACTCCTTCGCCTTCACCCCGGCGGTCAAAGGGCAGGGCAAGGTCTGGGTGGTTCCCGAACGGCTGGCCCCCCCGCTCGAGCAGGCCTACTTGATCGTCAAGGGCCGGGCCCGGCCCGAAGTGCGTACTCTTTACGACTTCATCCGCGGCGAGCAGGCCAAGCGCATCTTGAAGGCCTTCGGGTATCAGGTACCCTAAGATCCAACAGCCAACAGCAATTTGAGGCCGTTTGCAGTTGGCAACCCCTTATGCTCGAGCCCCTCCTTCTCACCGTCCGGCTGGCCTTCTTCACCAGCCTGCTGCTCTTGCTGATCGCCGCCCCCCTGGGCTGGGTCTTCGCCCGCAAGGAGTTTCGCGGGAAGGCCCTGCTCGAGACCTTGCTGCTGCTCCCGCTGGTGCTCCCGCCGGTGGTGCTGGGGTTTTACCTCCTGCTCTTTTTGGGCAAGAACGGCCCCCTGCAACAGTGGTTCGGTTTCAGCCTGGCCTTCACCTTCGAGGGGGTGCTCTTGGGGCTGGTGCTCTTCAACCTGCCTTTCGCGCTCAGCAACTACCGCGAGGCTTTCCGGGGGATCGACCCGGCCATCCTCGAGACCGCCCGCACCCTGGGGGCTTCTCGCTGGCAAGTCTGGCGCGAGGTGATCCTGCCGCTGGCCGCACCGGGGCTCCTCTCGGGCACGCTCTTGGTCTTCGCCAATGTCTTTGGGGATTTCGGGGTGGTGCTGATGATCGGCGGGAGCCTGCCCGGTGAGACCCAGGTGGTGAGCATCTACATCTACGAGCTGACCCAGGCCCTGAGGTTGCCCGAGGCCAGCCAGGCCGCCTTGGTGCTGGTCTTGATCTCCTTCACGTTGATGTACTTGATCCGACAACTGGAGGCCCGGTGGAAATCCGTTACGCGCTTAGCCACCCAATCCCCCTCGAGGTAAACCTGCGGGTGCAGGGGTTTACCGTCCTGCTGGGCGAGAGCGGCACCGGCAAAACCAGCTTGTTGCGAGCTCTGGCGGGGCTGCTCCCGGCCAAGGGCGAGCCCTATTCCGGGCTCGAGCCCGAACGGCGCCCGGTGGGCTATCTGCCGCAGCAGTTCGCGCTTTTCCCCCACCTCAAATCCTGGCAAAACGTGGCGTTCGCCCTGGGAGGGGTTCATCCCCGCAATCGGGGGCTGAGCCTCGAGTTCCTGGGGATCATGGGGATCGCCGACCTGGCCGAGCGCTACCCCCGCGAACTCTCCGGCGGGCAGCAGCAGCGGGTGGCGCTGGCCCGCGCATTAGCCCGCGAACCTCAACTTTTGCTGCTCGACGAGCCCACCAGCGCCTTGGACGTAGCGACCCGCGAGGAGGTGTTTGGGGAGGTACTCGAGCGCCTGCGCACCCTGGGGGTTCCCACCCTGGCGGCCTCGCACGACCCCTGGCTGGCCCAGCAGGCCGACTGGGTAGCGGTGCTCGACCGGCGGGGCCTGGTGCAGCAGGGCAGCGGCCTGGAGGTCTTCGCCCACCCGGCGAACCCGGCCACGGCGCGGCTGGTGGGCTTTCGCAACCTCATGCCGGGCCAGGTGGAGGCCCTGGATGGGGAGATGGCCTGGGTGCGTTGCGGAGAAGTCCTGCTGCGGGCCGAAGCCCTCCCCTGGGTGCGCCCGGGGAAGCGGGTGGTAGCGGGGATCCGTTCCGACGAGGTGATCGTGGTGCGCCCCGACCGGGCCAGCAGCCTGCCCCCACAAGACAACATCTTGTCGGGGAGGCTGCTATCCCTGAAGCCCGAAGGGTTGGGGCTGCGCGGCAAGTTCGTGGGGGCTTTAGAACTCGATCTGTTGCTGCCCCGCCACGTCCAGGAGCGGCTGGCGCTCGAGGTCGGGCAAACCTTAGAGGTAGCGCTCAAACCGCGCTACCTCCACCTGATGCCCGAAGAATAGGGCATACGTCGCACGCTGTAGGTCTTATCAAAAGCTTTTAGCGTACGCCTAACTCGGCTTGTTCTCCTTCGGCACCTCGGCGGCGTCCTTACTGTCTTCCGAGATACCCTTCTTGAACTCGCGGGCCGACTGACCCAGCCCCCGCGCCAGCTCGGGAAGTTTGCGTGCCCCAAATAGCAGCAACACCACCACCAAGATCAAGATCAGTTCGACCGGCCCTAGGTTCATGCTGCGCCTCCTGCCCCTGAGTATAGCGCCAAAGCCTGAGCCGTTTCTGGCAAGGCTCGCAATCGTGGGGCCCAGCCGAGTGCGGGTACGAAAGGGCCAGAGGTAAACTCGAGTCCGCCTAAAACCAGCCCAGACTCAGTCTATAATCCGGCCTGGGCGGTCTGAAGCAAGGTGGGAGGAGCGGCGGTAAAGAAGTCCGAGAACAGCCGGTCTAGCGAGTCGGCCAGGATCGCCTCGAGCCGGGGGGCCAGGGTGGGCAGGCAAGACTGCTCGACCTAGAGCCACAGGAACAGGGCCGTAGCGGAGCCCTCCAGGGTCAGGCGCAAACCCCCGACCACGTAGTCCCCCTGGCTGGCCGCCCGCCAGAAGATGGCCCGCGAGGCGTTTTGGGTCTCGACCCGGCAACCGGTGAGCGGCTGGGGGATCAGTTGGGCAGCCAAGGTCTGCACCAGGCTCAGCGTGGTACAGGGGTTGCTCAACCAGCGCCAGGCGTGGTGATCGTCACTGGAGAGATTGCGTGTAGTCCGAATCACCCTGGCTTCCATAGGAGCTTTAGGGTGAACCTCCAAGCTGAAAATTGAGTTGAATGGCTCGAGCGTCTGGGCTGAAAGGTTGGCGATGTCAAAGGACTGCGTATCGTCTATCGCTAAGGACTCTTTTGCAATCGGCGATATGCATTTTCCTCTACATCTCCCGGTAACGGTCCCGGTGGACCAGGAGCACCAGTCCCAAGGCGATATAGGTGGTGAGCAGACTACTCCCTCCGGAGGAAACCAAAGGAAGGGTCAGGCCGGTGACCGGGGCCAAACCCAGGGTGACCCCAATATTCACCATGACCTGGAAGGAGAGCATGGCCAGCACCCCGGCGATGATCAGGCGATCCTCGAGCCGGCTGCACTCGAGGGCCATCGCCGCCAACCGCCAGAACAAGAGGGCGTAAAGCGCCAAGAGCCCCACCGCCCCCACGAAACCCCACTCCTCCGAGAGCACCGAGTAGATGAAGTCGGTCTGGCGCTCGGGCACGAAGCCCAGTTGGGTCTGGGTGCCCTCCCCGTAGCCCTTGCCAAAGAGCCCCCCCGAGCCGATGGCGATCTTGGACTGGGTAACCTGGAACCCTGAACCCAAAGGGTCGCGGCTGGGGTCGAACCCGGCCAGGATGCGCTCTTGCTGGTAAGGCTTGAGGTTAGGCCAGACCACGAAGTAAAAAGCCGGTACGGCCAGCGCCACCCCTACCAGGATGTGCTTCCAGGGCAGCCCCCGCACGAAGAGAACCCCCACCCAGATGGCGATCAGCACCAGCGTGCCGCCCAGGTCGGGCTGGATCACGATGAGGCCCATCAAAGGCAGCAGCAGCATCCCCGGCAGGATGTAATCGAGCAGGCCTTGCAAGGGGCGCACCGCCAGCCAACGGGCCAGGGTCAGGATCAGGGCCAGCTTGGCCAACTCGCTGGGCTGGAAGCGCACCGGGCCCAGCACGAACCAAGCCTTGGCCCCATTCACCTCCCGGCCCACCACCAGCACCAGCCCCAGCAGCACGATCGCCAGCCCATAGAGCAAAAAAGCCCAGGAGACGATCTGCCTACGGCTCAGCAGTTGCAAAAGCACTGCCCCGGTGATGGCCACCACCGAGAAAAAGATCTGCTGCCCGAACTCCGCCGGGGAGGCGCTACGCAAGGTAACCAGACCCACCGCGTTGATAGCCAGCACCACCACGACGAGCGTCCAGTCGTAGGCGAGAAGGGAGACCCGACGAACCATCAAAGCAAGCCTAGCCTAAAAGGGTGAACCCGGGGTGGGAAACAAGCTGTGGCCAACAGCAAACCGCCAACTGCTCGAGGAGGCGGTTCGCGGTTGGCGGTTAGCGTAAGGGGATATTCGCCACCAGCACCATCTTTTCGCCGCGCTGCTCGAGTTCGACCTCGAGGTCTTTCTGCTCGGCGGGGAAGTAGCGCTGGAGCACCTCGATCAGATCGTTCTTGAGCTGCTCGACTTTGCCGGGGGGCAGTTGGGCGCGGTCATAGGCCAGGGTCAGCTTGAGCCGCTCCTTGAGGGTGTCCTTGCTCTTTTTGCGGAACCAGAACATCAGCTACCCCCAAAGAGCTTGCGCAACGCGCCAAAGAAACCAGCCTTCTCCTCGAAGCTGGGGAAGGGAACATCTTCGCCGCGGATGCGCCGGGCGATGTCCATAAAGGCCAGCCCGGCCTGCGAGCCGTTGCGCATCACCAGCGGGTCACCTATGTTGGTAGAGACCAGCACCTGCTCGTCTTCCGGGACGATCCCGATGGGCTTGAGCCCCAAGATCTCCACCACGTCGTCCACGCTGAGCATGTCGCCGCGCTGAACCATCTTGGGCCGCAAGCGGTTGATCACCAGGCGGTTCTCCCGCACCTCCCGGGCCTCCAGGAGCCCTACGATGCGGTCGGCATCACGCACGCTCGAGACCTCCGGGTTGACCACCACCAAAGCCCCTTCTGCCGGGGTGGCGGCGGTCTGAAAGCCCATCTCGATGCCCGCGGGGGAGTCGATGAGCACCCGGTCGAAGCCCTCTTCCTCGAGCAGCAGCTTGACGGTCTCCTTGAAGCGGGCCGGGTCGAGCGACTCCTTGTCCTTGGTCTGCGAAGCGGGCAGCAGGTGCAAGGACTCGATGCGCTTGTCCTTGATGATGGCCTGGCGCAGCTTGCAGCGGCCCTCGAGCACGTCGATCAAGTCGAAGACCACCCGCCCCTCCAGCCCCATCACCACGTCGAGGTTGCGAAGACCCACGTCCACGTCGATCACCACGACCTTCTCGCCGAGCTTGGCGAGGGCCGCACCTACATTGGCGGTGGTGGTGGTTTTGCCTACCCCGCCCTTACCAGAAGTCACTACAATGGCCCGTGCGTTCACAATGCCTCCTGCATCATGCTCGCCCTAGTATAAGCACATTATTGACCCCCGCTTGACTTAAGCAGGTTTTACCCACCCCGGCCCATTCAGTCCGAGGGGAAAGAACCTATCCAAATTTGGCTTTACGCGTGCTTCTCGATGAGCCCCTCGAGGCCCTCCAAAGCGTCCAGCAGCTTGAGACCCAGGGGGGTAAGCGTGTATTCGACCCGGGGTGGAACCTCAGCAAAGGCTTTTCGCCCGACCAACCCTAACTCTACCAGCTCACGTAACCGCTCCGAAAGCGTACGGGGGCTCACCTGAGTGCCTTCCTCGAGTTCGCTAAAGCGGGTAGGGCCCTGGCGCAAGGCCAGCAGGATTTCCCAGCCCGCCTGCCGGGAAACCGCCCGCAGGATCTCGCGTGTACG
>DASTSL010000104.1:0-60480 GCA_035760705.1 Meiothermus sp.
GTCCGGCCCCAAGAGGGCATAGTCCACCCCCCAGCCGTCCACGCCCAGGCTCAGCACGCCCGGCGGGGCTTTTTTCAGCCCCTCGAGGATTTCCAGCCACAGCCTGGGCAAATCCCAGTGCAAGTAGCCGCCCAGCAGGGCCGGGGTGTTTTTGAAGCGGTGGAGGATCTCGACCTCGAGCCGCCCCCCCTCGAGCCGCCCCAGGGCCACCCGCCCGGACTCCGCGCCCAGATCTACGGCCAGGTGTAGACTGGGGGTGCGCACAGTCGGTCCACCCCTCACTTCGCTCGGCGAAACTACGCCACCGCTCATGCTAGCGCATGTAGGCGGCAGGCACCCCGCCGTCTACGGTGAGCACCCCGCCGGTGGTCTTGCTCGAGGCCTCTGAGGCGAAGAAATACACCGCCTCGGCCACGTCCTGGGGGTAGATGCTCACCTTGAGGGTGGTGCGGGCGCGGTAGAACTCCTCGAGCTGGTCCTCGGGGATGCCATAGGTGGCGGCCCGCTCGGCCCGCCAGGAGGAGTTCCAGATCGAAGAACCGGCCAGGACCGCGTCGGGCAGCACGCTGTTGACCCGGATGCGGTGGGCTCCGCCCTCCTCGGCCAGACAGCGGGCCAGGTGCAGCTCGGCGGCCTTGGCCGCGGAGTAGGCCGCAGCATTCTTGCCCGCCACAACCGAGTTCTTCGAGCCGATGAAGATCAGGTTCCCCCCGGTTCCTTGGGTTTTCCACATCCGGAAGGCGGCCCGCGCTACCAGGAAGTAACCGGTGGCCAGGATGCCCAGGTTGCGATTCCACATCTCCAGGCTGGTTTCCTCGATGGGGGCCGAGGCCGAGATTCCGGCGTTGTTCACCACGATGTCCACCCCGCCGTACTCGAGCGCGGTCCGCTCGAACGCGGCCTCGACTGCGGCCTCGTCGGTCACGTCCATCTCCACCGTCAGGGCTTTGCGGTGGCCCCTGACTTGGCGGATCTCGGCGGCGACAGCCTCCGCGCCCGAGGCGTTGATATCCGCGATGACCACGTGGGCGCCCTCGGCGGCCAGCCGGTGGGCGATGGCCTTGCCGATCCCCGAGGCCGCTCCGGTGACCAAAGCGATCCGGCCCTCGAGCGCTTTTGGGGGAGGGCGGAGGGAGAGCTTGTAGAGCTCGAGCGGCCAGTACTCGATGGCATAAGACTCCGCCTCGGAGAGCGAGACGAAGCCGCCCTGGGCCTGGTTCATCACCTGGATGGCGCGGTGGTAGAGCTGGCGGCTGACCTCGGCTCCCAAAGCGTCGCCCCCGCTGGTGATCATGCCCAGGCCGGGGATCAGGATGACCCGCGGGGTGGGGGGAAACATCCAGTCTCCCTCGGCGCGGTGGGCTTCGAAGTAGCGCTGGTACTCCTCGGCAAAAGCCTGCACGCCCGTTCGGGCCTGCTCGAGCAGCGCCTGTTCGCCTTCCTCGGGGGTCCAGTCCAAGAAGAGCGGGACCCGTTTGGTGTGGACCAGGTGGTCGGGGCAGGCCGCCCCCACCTGGGAAAGCGCTTTGGCCCCCTCCGCGCCGACGAATGCGAGCACCTCCGGGCTGTCGTCGTAACAGAGTACGCTGGGCCGCTCCCGATCCATCGCCCCGCGCAGCACCGGCATCAGCTTTGCCACCCAGCGCTTGCGCTCAGGCTCAGGCAGCGGGCTGACCCTCAGGGCGCGGGCATGGGTTTGCCGGGCCAGATAGGCCTCAGCTTCCCCGATGATGCGCAGGGTGTTTTCGTAGCACTGCCGGGAAGTCTCGCCCCAGGTCACCAGCCCGTGTTTGGCCATCACCACGCACTCCACCCGAGGGTTCTCCCGCAGCGCCTGGCCGATCTGCTTAGAGAGCGTGAAGCCGGGGCGGATATAGTCCACCCAGGCCGCCCGCTCGCCATAGATCTCTTGCACGAGCGAGCGCCCCTGGGGTGAACAGGCCAGGCTGATGATCGCGTCGGGGTGGGTGTGATCCACGTGCCGGGCTGGTACGAAGGCGTGCAGCAGGGTCTCGATGGACTGGCGCGGGCGACCTGGCTCGAAGGTGCAGCGCTCGAGGTAGGCCACCATCTCCTCGTCGCTCATGGCCTCACGCCCGAAGAGGGGCAAGACCTCCTCGAGCTTGAGCCCGGCAAAGCCTTTCTCGGTGATGTCGGCTACGTCCGAGCCCGAGCCTTTGACCCAGAGCACCTCGACGGCTCGGCCCAGGTGGTCCTGCTCGAGGCTCTTGCTGCTGGTGTTGCCCCCGTACAGGTTGACCAGGCTACGGTCGGCCCCCAGCAGCCGGGAGCGGTAAGCCAGGGCCGCCAGCCCCTCTCCCGAGGGGGCTTGGGCGTCATTCCACAGGTTCTTGGGCATCCTCGTCTTCCTTTTCAGGTAGGGCAACCGCCGCCCCCGGTGGGGGTGCCGCGTTGCTGGAGGCGTTGGGGTAAGTATTCGCCCTGGCGCAGCGCGCGGATGGGGTCAGGCGGAACCCCCAACTCCTCCCTAACCTCAGCCAGCAGGGGCCGCACGTCGGTCTTGAAAGCCTCCAGCAGCATACGGTGGGCCTCGAGCACATCGCCCTGCTGTTGGGCTTGTTGCAAGGCCGGGTAATCCACCAGCAGCGCCTTGGCGTAGGCTTCCTGGCAGTTCAGGACCGATTGCAGCATGGCCTCGAGCTTGGGCTCGATGTTGTGGCTCTGGTCGATCATGTAGGCCACGTTCTGGGCGGTTTGGGCGGTCAGGGGGTTGCTCGAGCTTTCCGCCGCTATCAGCTCGGTGTAGATACAGAAGAGTTCGAAGGGGTTGGTGCTGCCCACGATCAGGTCATCGTCGGCATAGCGGCGGGCGTTGAAGTGGAAACCCCCCAGCTTGCCCTCGTCCAAGAGGAAGGCTACGATGGCTTCGAGATTGGTGGCCTGGGCGTGGTGGCCCAGGTCTACCAGCACCTGGGCTTTTTCGCCTAAGGCCTGGCAGTGGAGTAAAGCGGCACCCCAGTCAAACACATCCGTGAAGTAAAAAGCGGGCTCGAAAAACTTGTACTCCAACAGCATCCGCTTGTCTTGGGGGAGGGCGGCATAGACTTGCTCGAGGCTTTCGCGCACCCGCTGTTTGCGGCTACGGAGGTCATCCTGCCCGGGGTAATTCGTCCCGTCGGCGAACCACAGGGAAAGATCCCTCGAGCCGGTCACCTGCATGATTTCGATGCACTCGAGGATGTGCCGCAGAGCTTTATCCCGCACCTTGGGGTGGGGGTGAGCGATCGAGCCGAGCTTGTACTCCTCGTCTTGAAAAAGGTTGGGGTTGATGGCCCCGATCTGGATGCCCTGTTCCTGGGCATAAGCTTTGAGCCGCTCCCAATCCTCCACCCGGTCCCAGGGGATGTGCAGGGCCACGCTGGGGGCGATGCCGCTGAGGCGATGGATCAGGGCCGCGTCCTCGAGCTTCTCCCACACGTTCCTGGCGGCACCGGGGGCAGCGAAGGTCTTGAAGCGGGTGCCGCTGTTGCCATACCCCCAGCTGGGGGTCTCGATACGCTGACGCTTCAAGGCCTCGCGGACAGATGGGGATACCTGAGCCATACTCAACCCTCGTCTTGCGGAAAGCCCATCACGCTAAGGAAGGCCATATTGGCTTGGGTCACGTCCAGGCGGCTGTATTGCACCACGATGGGCACGCTCGAGCGCACCCGCAGGGCGTAGGGCACCTCGCGGGGCATCTCGAAGCCGCCCAGCATCTCCGGCTTATCCATCCGCAGGTGCAGACAGCGCTTGGGGAGGAGCCGAACCTCGAGGCCCTCCACGGGTTCTTGGTCTTCGAAGTAGACATCCAGCCAGACCTGGGCTTCCTGGGGGGTGGGGTTGAGCAGACACACGCAGTCGTGGCCCACATAGGCCCCCTCCGGCCCCTTCGCCGGGAGATACCCGTCGGGAACGAACCAGGTCTGGGCCCCGCTCTTGGTGCTCGCTTCGGCCATGAGAGTCCTCGCGGTGGGGGCGCAGCGTGCGCCCCCACCAGGCTAGAAGTTGAACTTGTCGATGTTCTCGGGGGTGAAGATGAAGGGCGGGCCGAGCAGGATTTGCAGGCTCTTGTCGTCTTTTTGCACGGTGAAGGTGCCGCGCTTGGTGACGATCTTGTCCCCGTCCTTGAGGCCTTTTTCCACCAGTTGTTTGGCCGCGTAGACCGAGAGGTAGCCCAGGTCGATGGGGTTCCACAGCACCACGCTCTTGATGACCCCGGCCTTCATGAAGGGCTTCATCTGTTTGGGGGTGGAGAGGCCCACCACCGCTACCTTACCGGCCTTACCGGCCTGCTGCACGGCTTCGGCGGCGCCGGGGAAGGCCACGCTCGAGAGCGCCCAGACCCCCTTGAGGTTGGGGTAGGCCTTGAGCAGGTCCTGGGTCACCCGGAAGGCCAGTTGCTGGTCTTCCTCGCTGGGTTTGGTGTCTACCACCTTGAGGCCGGGGTAGTCCTTGGCCAGCACCTTCTTCATCTCGGCGATCCAGGCGTTCTGGTTGGGGGCGGTGAGGCTGCTGGTCACGATGGCCACCTCGCCCTCCTTGCCCACCTGCTTGGCCATCTCGTCGGCCAGGGCCTTGCCGATTCCCGCGAAGGTGGCCTGGTTGCAGAACACGTCGCGCACGTTGGCGTCGGCGTCCCAGGTCACCACCTTGATCCCCGCCTTGCGGGCTTTGTCCAGCACCGGGGCGATGGCCACCGGGTCGTTGGAGGCCACCGAGATCACGTCCACCTTGGCGGTGATGAAGTTCTCGATCAGCTCGATCTGTTTGTCCACCCGGCCCTCGGTGGGGCCCTGGTAGATGAGCCGGATGTTGCCCAGCTCCGCCGCCGCTTCTTTGGCCCCTTGCTCGGTGGCGTTGAAATAGTCAATCCCCACCAGCTTGGGGATCATGGCGATGGTGATCTGCTTTTGCGCGAAGGCCATGCCCAACAGGGCCACCGCCCCGACCGCAATCCACAAACGAACGTGTTGCATCCTATTCCCTCCCGTCTTGCTCCGGTTGCTTGCTTTGTGTATCATTCGCCCGCGCTCACCTCCCCACCATCACCTCCTCCCCCGCCGCAACACCTGGTTGAGGGTCACCGCGGCGATCAGGATCAGCCCGATAAAGACGAGCTGCACGTCGGCATTGATAAAGGCCAGGGTCATGCCGTTGCGCACGATGCCGACGATGAACAAACCCAACAAAGTTCCCCAGATACCGCCCTGCCCGCCGGAGATGGCGGTTCCCCCCAGCACCACCGCGGTGATCGCGTCGAGTTCGTAGCCCAGCCCGGCGTCGGCCTTGGCGGTGGAGAGCCTCGAGACGAAGATCACCCCGGCCAGCCCCGACAACATCCCGGAGAGGCTGTAGATGATGAGCTTGACCCGGTCCACCGGGAGCCCGGAGAAACGGGCGGCGGTCTCGTTGTTGCCGATGGCGTAAAGGGTTCGCCCGAAGACCGTGCGCCCCAAGAGCAGCACGAAGACGAGCGAGAACAAGGCGAAGACGATGAGCTGCACCGGCACCGGGCCAAGGTAGCCCTGCCCCAAGCTGTAAAAGCCCTCCGGGTAGTCGCGATAGGCCTGACCCTGCGAGATGCCCAAGGCCAGCCCCCGGTAGATGGCCAAGGTGGCCAGCGTGACGATCAGGGGAGGGATCCCGGCGCGGGTGATGATGAGGCCGTTGAGGGCCCCGGCCAGCGTCCCGGCCAGGATGCCGGTCAAGGCCGCCAGCCAAACGTTCCAACCGGCGTGGAAAAAGACCCCGGTGATGATCGCGCTCAAGCCCAAAATCGAGCCCACCGAGAGGTCGATCCCCCCGGTGAGGATCACCGCGGTCATCCCCAGCGAGATCAGCCCGGCCTCGGCCACGAAACGGGTGACCTCGAAGAGGTTGCGCACGGTGAGGAACTGCGGCGAGAGCTGAGCCATCACCAAGATGGCCAGCGCCAAGGCGCCCACCAGCACCAACTCGGCCACGCTGAGCCGCAGCCGCAGCCTTGGCTGGGCCTTCATCCTCCACCTCCCGTGCGGGTACGTCGCCTCGAGCGCAGTGCGTCGAAGGCCACCGCCAGCAGGATGAAGAGGCCCTGCAGGGCTTGTTCCCAGTAGGCGCTGATCTTGAGGAAGGTCAAAGCAGTGCCGGTGACCCCCACCAGCAAGGCCCCCAACGCCACCCCCAGCACCGTCCCCGAGCCGCCAAAGATGTTGGTTCCGCCCACCACCACCGCGGTGATCACCAGAAACTCGAAGCCCTGGCCGGTGTTGGACTGGATGGTGGAGAAGCGGGTGGCGTAGAACATCGTCGCCAGGCCCACCAAGGCCCCGCAGGCCACGAACACGCTGGCCTGCACGAACGGCACCCGGATCCCGGAGAGCCGCGCGGCGTCGGGGTTGGAGCCCACCGCGTACAACGCCCTCCCCCAGGGGGTCGCCGAGAGCACCCAGGCCCCCGCCAAGAGCACCACCGCCATGGCCCAGATGGGGTTGGGGAGGCCCAGAAAAGTGCCCAGACCCACCCCGCGGAAGTCCTCGGGGAGCTGATAGATCCAGGCTCCTTTGGTGAAGTAGATCAAGGTCCCCCGGAAGACCGAGAGGGTGCCCAGGGTGACGATGATCGAGTGGATCTTAAAGCGGGTCACCAACAGGCCGTTGACCAGGCCCAGCGCGGCCCCCGCGCCGATCGAGATGAGGAACACCACTCCCAGCGGCAGCCCGGCCTTGCTGGCGGTGGCGGCTAAAGTGGAGCAGATGGAGAGGGTAGCCCCCACCGAGATGTCGATCTGGCCGGTGAGGATCACCATCATCATGCCCAAAGCGGCGATGGCCACGTAGGAGATGTTGACCAGGATGTCCTTGAAGTTCCCCAAGCTAAAGAAGCTGGGGGCCGCCGCCAGCAGCACCCCGGCCAGCGCCAGCAAGAACACCGCGATGGAGATCTGGCGTCCGCGGTCAACGTACATGCGCTTCCTCCAGCAGCCCTGTCGCCGCGCGCATCACCACGTCTGGGGCCGAGCCTCGAGGCAGCCGCGCCACGATCTTTCCGCGGTGCATCACCAACAGCCGGTCGGTCATCCCCAGCACCTCCGGAAGGTCCGAGGAGATCATCAAGATGCCCACCCCCTGCCCCACCAGCCGGTCCATCAGTTGGTGGATCTCGGCCTTGGCCCCCACGTCCACGCCCTGGGTGGGCTCGTCGAGGATCAGCACCCGTGGCTCGGTGGCCAACCACTTGCCCAGCACCACCTTCTGCTGGTTGCCCCCGGAGAGGTTAGCCACAGGCAGATCGGGGTTCGGTGGCCTGAGTTGCAGGGCCTGGATAAAGCGCTTGCTGATCGAGAGCTCTTTGGCTTCGTCGAGAAACCCGCCCCGTTGGAGGTCCGGCAGCACCGCCAGGGTCATGTTGGCCCGCACGCTCATGGCTAAGATGGCCCCCTGGCGGCTACGGTCCTCGGGCAGAAGGGCCAGCCCCTTCCGCACCGCCGCCCAGGGCCTTGGTGGCAGGGGTTGGCCCGAGAGCCGCACGGTGCCCGCGTCGTAGGGGTCAATGCCGAAGATGGCCCGCGCCACCTCGCTGCGCCCCGAGCCCACCAGCCCGGCCAGCCCCACGATCTCGCCCTCGTGCACCTCGAGGTCAACCCCCTCGAAAGCCCCGGCGCGGCTCAGACCTCGCACTTCCAGCAACACCTTCCCGGGCGGGCGGTAGTTGCGCGGGTAGAGGGTGTGCAGTTCGCGGCCCACCATGCGCCGGATGAGCCAGTCCTGGTCCACCTCTGCCACCGGCTCCGCGCCCACCCGCTCGCCGTCGCGCAACACCGTGACCCGGTCGGCCACCCGAAAGACCTCCTCGAGCCGGTGCGAGATGTAGATGATCGCCACCCCCTGCTCGCGCAGCCCCCGGATGATCCCGAAAAGCCGCTCCACGTCGTCGGCGGTGAGGGCAGCGGTGGCCTCGTCCATCACCAGGATGCGGGCATGCTGGGCCAGGGCCTTGGCGATCTCCACCAACTGGGCGTAGGCCTTGCCCAAGTCGCCCAGCCGGGCGGTGAGCGGCAACTCCACCCCGAGCTGGGCGAAGACCTCGCGGGCCTGCCGCCGCATGGCCGCCCAGTCCAAGCGGCCCCAGCCCCGGCGCGGCTGGTGGCCGATAAAGAGGTTTTCCAACACCGAGAGGTCGGGGTAGAGGCTGGTCTCCTGGTAGATGGTGGCGATTCCCAGGGCGCGGGCCTGGCGGGGGTCGGCGATCTCTACCGCGCGGCCCTCGAGCCGCACCGTACCGGCGTCGGGCTGGTAGGCCCCGGAGAGGATCTTGATGAGGGTGCTCTTGCCCGCCCCGTTCTCCCCAACCAGGGCGTGCACCTCGCCTTGCCGCAGGTCGAAGTCCACCCCTTTGAGGGCCTGTATGCCGCCGAAGCGTTTTTGAATCCCCTCCATCTCGAGCAAGGGCGGGGTCTGGGGCGATTCAGCCACCGGCCACCTCCAAAGCTGCCCCGCTGGCCTCGAGTTCGGCCCGCACGTCCTCGGGAGGGCGGATATCGCTGATCAGTAGGTCCACCCCGGACAGCGGGACCACAGTGTGCAGGGCGGTGTGCCCGAACTTCGAGCCATCCACCAGGGCGATCTTCTGCGCCGCTGCCTGGATCAGCAGGCGTTTCACGGCCACCTCGGTCATCTGCGAGTCGGTAAAACCGGCCTTGAGGGTGACCCCTTTGGCCGAGAAAAAGGTCTTGTCCACGTGGAGCCCCTGGAGGTTGGCCTCGGTCATGGGGCCCACCAGCGAGCGGGCCACCGGGCGGAAGAGCCCGCCCAGCACGATAAGCTGGGTATTGCCGTCGGCCACTGCCTCGGCGACCAGCAGGCTGTTGGTGACCACGGTGATCTCGCGGCCCTTGAGCTGTCGGGCCAGGTAGACCGCGGTGGTGGAGGCATCTAAGGCCACCGTGTCGCCCTCGAACACCATCTGCCTGGCCCGCCGGGCGATGAGTTCCTTGGCGGCTTGATGCTGGTGCAGACGCTGGGTGTAGCCCTGCTCGCGGCCCGACTGCTCAAGCAGTTGAGCCCCGCCAAAGACCCGCTCCACCAGGCCCCTCGAGCCCAGCGCCGCCAGGTCGCGGCGGATGGTCATCTCGGACACCCCCAACGCCTCCGCCAGATCCTTCACCGAGACGAAGCGGCGCTTTTGCAGTAGCTGGTAAATCAGCTCCTGGCGCTCTCTGGGGAGCAGATTGGGCAACAGGCTGGGCTCGGTCATGACCCCTGAAGTGGTTGCGGCCCGTAGGGCGAAGATGAACAAGAATGAACGGGTTTGTTCACAAAGTACAACACGAATTCACAAATTTGCGCAAGGGGGGCGGGATCAGGTGTATCGGGCACAGACTGCAAGGGGCGGCACATTCGCTGGGCGAACCTGCTCGAGGGATGCCGGTCGGGTTTTCGCGCTCGAGCCGCTGCCAGACGGCCCCGTCGGCTGTAACGTCGGGGTAACGGCAGGGGCTTAAGCTAGGGGAGTCTTTCGAAGGTTTCGTCTTTCCATACTTCCGTTTTCATCCCCCGTACCCTCTTAAGTTGCGCCTGAGTGAAATAAGGTCAGATGGCGGAGAGGTGGGCCACGCTCGAGCCCATCCAGGGCGCAATTCCCTCCCTACAGACGCTTAGCCCGCCAAGGAGAAAACCATGCCCTATGCCTTTTTTTTATTGGGTAAGCTGCGGGTCAACCTCGACCAGCAGCCGGTGCGGGGCCTCGAGTCGTACAAGACCCAAGAACTCCTCGCCTATCTGCTCCTGTACCCCACTCGAGCCCACCACCGCGAGATGTTAGCCAGCCAGCTTTGGGGCGAAGTGCCCACCGCCAAGTCCCTCAAATATTTGCGCCAGGCCCTCTGGGAGCTGCAACTGGTGCTCCCGGTGGTGCGGGTGGAGGCCGACTGGATCGAGTTCAAGGCCCCCGAGCAGTTCTTCTCGGACGTGGTGGTGTTCGACCGGGCGGCGGCCCGGGCCGAGGGCCGGGGTGGGGCCAGCCTGGCCCCCGCCGAAGCCGGGGAACTCCACCGGGCCGTACAGCTTTACGGCGACCTCCTCTCGGGTTGGCAGCAGGAGTGGTGCTTGCTCGAGCGGGAGCGCCTCTATAACGAATACGTGCTTGTGCTGGACAAACTCATGGACTTTAGCCTCGCTCGCCAGCAGACCGAGGCCGGGCTGGCCTACGGGACCCGCCTGCTGGCTTATGACTGGGCCCGCGAGTCCACCCACCGCCGCATGATGCGGCTTTATCACCAGGCCGGGGATCGCACCGCGGCCCTGCGCCAGTACGAGCGCTGCCGGGTGGCCCTCAAAGAAGAGTTGGGGATCCACCCCGACCACCACACCCAGGCCCTTTACGAAGCGATCCGGGATGATCGGCTCGAGCCGGTGGAGGATTCCCCAGCGGACCCCGCATCCTTCCCGCCCTCCAACTTAGCGCTGGAGTTGCAGCGGGTACAGACCCTTCTCCTCAAACTCCAGCGCCAGGTGGCCCGGGAACTCCGGCGTCTGGAACTCCCCAAGTGATCGCGGTCAAGGGGATGGGGTTGGGCTTGCCCAACCCCGGGTAGATTGCTGGGATTCGACATGAGATGGTTGCGTGTAGGGGTAGCGGGTTTGCCCGCCCGACCCCAACGCTCCCCAGCAGGCCGCCGAGATGGGTAGCCTGTGGCTTGGGTTGTGGGCGCCCTTCGTCCCATGAAAGACCGCTCTAATCTCTCCTCTCGGTTGGCGACAGAAGCTCGAGACGCCGATAGGACGCTCCCGAGACGCCCCAAAACCCCTCGTTTGTTATACCGGGGCAACCTAAAGGCGGCCCTATGGAAGCGGACGAGTCCCAAGCCCATTCCTTCGTGATTCGCATCGAAGCCTCGGCGGCGCCGGGGCAGACCTGGCAGGGATATATCTCCCACGTGCCGGAAGGGGAGCGGCGCTATTTCCGCCGCCTGGGAGAGATCCCGGTTTTTATCGCGCCCTATCTGCGGCAAATGGGACAGGGCGTGGGGTGGTGCACCTGGCTGTGGCGCTGGTTCCGCTGCTAGGGCTTGGGGGGGTTTGTGGCGACGTACCGGGCGATTGCGGCTACCACGCTGGCCATGGAGCGGTTGTTGGAGGGAGCCTTGGGTCTGCCCGAGAACCAGGTGCGTGGCTTCCAGGCCAAGGATTTCTCCAGCCTCGAGGACAGCTTCCTCACCGCCGGGGGGCTCTCGGTGTACTTGTACCGGGTGGGCTTCAACACCGGGCAGCGCAACCTCTACCCCCGGGTGAGCCCCGAGGGGCGGCGGGCCCGCCCGCCGCTCTTGGTGGATCTGCACTATCTGCTCACCGCCTGGGCCAAGTCCGCCCAGGTCCAGCAAGAACTCCTGGGGCGGGCCATGGTGGCGCTAGAGGTGCGCTCGAGCCTCCCAGCCGGGCTCCTCAACGGGGCCATCAACGCCCCGGTGTTCGGCCCCGAGGAGACCGTGGACCTCCTGCCGGAGAGCCTCAGCCTGGCCGACCTGGACGTGGTATGGAAGATGGCCCAGACCAACCCCCAGCCCTCGGCCAGCTACTTGGCCCGGATGGTGGCCCTCGAGCCCGAGGAAGGGTGGGTGGAAGCCCCCGAAGTCCAGACCCGGGTCTTCGAGTTGGTGAAACCATGACCGCTTCGGCAGTCAGGCTCGAGCCCCTGAGCCGGGTCAGCTTGGTGGGGCTGCGCTTCGTGGACGCGGCATTGGGTAGCCTGGTCGGCAGCGGCTTGCGCGTCGAGGCTTACCCGGTAGGGAACCCCAAACGGCGGGTGAGCGGAGTCCAGACACCCTCGGGGGTCTTTGCCTTTCACGGGCTGCCGGGGATGCGCGAGCTGGAGTTTGGCACCGGAGACCAGGCGTATTGGGATGGCCTAGTCGCTTCGCCGCCCCTTCCCCGCCAACGCTTCGTCTTCGAGGTGCAGGACGCTGGGGGCCGGTTTTATCCCACCCGCCTCGAGCGTGACCTGCCCATCCGCTTTCGCCCCGACCCCGCCGCCCCGCCCCAGCCGGGGCCGGTTCCGCTTTTCTCCGTTCCCGCGAGACCCCTCCCTGCGGGCTGGTTGGGGGTGTACGGCGAACTCTATCAAAGCTCGAGCGAACCGGCTCCTTGGGCCCTCCTGCGGGTGAGCGGCACGGGGTTTGCGGGCAGCGGGGTGGCCGATCCCAAGGGGCGGGTGCTGGTCTTGCTGCCCTATCCCGATCCGGGCGAAGCCCTCCCGGTTTCCCCGCCCGGGCCCTGGCAGTGGCAGGCGAGCCTGGGGGCAGCCTTGTTTCCCCGGCTGTCGCCGCCGGGAGAGCGGGAAAGGGGATGGCTCGAGGTGGACCATCTGCCCAGCGGCTTCACCGCCGACATCCGCGCCGACCCCGGCCAACCCGTGTTGACCCAGGCCCGCTTGGTCGAAGGATCGCCCCATCTGCAGGCCAGCGGAGCGCCGCTCAAGAGGTTGTTTCTCAGTTAGGAGGTAGCGATGCCAGAGTATCTAGCCCCGGGTGTCTACATCGAGGAGACTTCCTTCCGCTCGAAGTCCATCGAGGGGGTGAGCACCACCACCACCGGGTTTATCGGCCCCTGCCGCTTTGGTCCGGTGGACCTGACCCCCGAGATCATCACCAGCCTGGTTGAGTTCGAGCGCATCTACGGCGACGGCCAGCCGCTCGAGTTCCAGGACAGCGCCGGAGAGTACGAGCTGCCCAACTATCTGTGGCAGGCGGTGCGGGCCTTCTTCACCGAGGGGGGCAAGCGCCTCTACGTCTCGAGGGTCTTCAAGGGCCGCAGCGAGAGCGATAGGGGTTACTCCAAGAAGACCCTGGGCGGCCTCACCGTGCGGGCCCGCTTCCCCGGTGGGATGGGCAACTACCGGGTGCGGCTCAAGATCCAGGCCCGGCCCAACATCCTGGGGCAGTTGGTGGACTCCAGCGGGAACACTCAGCAGACCGTGGGGGCCTTGCAGGAGAACGACCTGGTGTTCATCCGCGACGAGACCAGCCCGCCCTCGAGCCCCCCGGTTTCCGGGGACTTCTACCTGGCCCGCTTCAACCAGGCGGTCACCCCGCCCCGCTGGGAGTTCGTCGGGGTGACCGGAAGCCCCATCGCTAGCCCGCTCGAGACCGCCAAGCCGATCAGCGATCTGGTCAACCCCTCGACCCCCGACGCGGGGGACGCTTTGCGGGTGGTCACGCTCGCGGTGACGGTGATCGCCCCCAATGGGCAGGAATTGGGCACCTGGGGCGACCTGCCGCTCGACCCCAACCACAAGCTGGGTGATAGCCCGGATTCGGCCTTCGAGCTGTTTAGCCGGACCCAGGAAGACCGCAACGTGCCCATCGTGCTCGAGAAGGGCAGTCTGCAAAACGGCCTGGACGTGCTCGATGCCCTTTTTGGCGACGCGATCAACCAGATCGGCCAGGAAGACCTGCTGCTCAAAGGGGTGGAGAAGGAAGTGGTGCTCGAGGGGGGCAACGACGGCGACCGCCCCGGCTCCGGCGACTACGAGGGCAAAGCCGACCCTGACAGCACCTTCAAGACCGGGCTCAAACAGTTCGAGGACCTGGAGGACATCTCCATCGTGGCGGCCCCCGGTTCTACGGCTCTCTACGACGGCGACGAGAACAAAAAACACGTCTACCGCGACGACGCCAACACCATCATGGGCCAGCTCATCGCCCACGCCAGCAACATGCGCTACCGCATCGCGGTACTGGACAGTGCTCCGGGGCACAGCGTGGGGCAGGTGCGCAAGGTGCGGGCCAAGCTCGACTCCAAGTACGCGGCCTTCTACTACCCCTGGGTCAAGATCCTCGACCCCATCACCCGCAAACCGGCCTACATGCCGCCCTCCGGGTTCGTGGCCGGGATCTACGCTCGCAACGACATCAACCGGGCCGTCTACAAGGCCCCGGCCAACGAGGTGGTGAACTTAGCGCTGGGCTTCGAGGTCTTTTTGAACAAGGCCCAGCAGGAGGTCTTGAACCCCGAGGGGGTCAACTGTTTCCGCTTCTTCGAGGGGCGCGGGATGTTGTTGTGGGGGGCCCGCACCATCAGCTCCGACCCGGAGTGGAAGTACGTCAACCTGCGGCGATACTTCGCCTACCTCGAGCGCTCCATCGAGAAGGGCACCCAATGGGCGGTGTTCGAGCCCAACGGCAATTTGCTGTGGGACAACGTGCGCCGCACCATCGACGACTTTCTCTTCAACGAGTGGCAGATGGGGGCCTTGCTGGGCGACAAGCCGGAGAAAGCCTACTTCGTCCGCTGCGACCGCAGCACCATGACCCAAAACGACCTCGACAACGGTCGGCTGGTCTGCCTGATCGGGGTGGCGGTGGTACGACCGGCGGAGTTCGTGATCTTCCGCATCGGCCAGTGGACCGGCGATGCCAAACGATAGGAGGGAGTAGATGGCCGTATTGCGGGATCGCCCTTACGTACAGTTCAACTTCCTGGTCAACCTGGGGGACGGCAACACCCAAGGCCCCCAGGCCGGGTTCCAGGAACTCAGCGGGATCGGCATGGAAGTCACGGTGTCCGAGTACCGCAACGGCAACGAGGCCGAGAACTCGGTGCGCAAGATCACCGGGATGAACAAGTCCACCGACGTGACCCTGAAGCGCGGGGTGATCGGCTCCTTGAACCTCTACCAGTGGCTCCACGCCATCCGCAACGGCGACCAGACCCAGCTCCGCCAGGTGGTGATTCAGCTCCAGAGCGAGGACCACAGCCAGGTGGTGATGACCTGGAAGCTCAAGAACGCCCGCATCATCAAAGCCACCTTCGGCCCCTTCAACGCCAAGGGCACCGACGTGGCGATGGAGGAGATGGTGCTGGCCTATGAGCGCCTGGAGATGGAGTAAGCCATGAGTCCTGAGCCTCGCCGCCTGCCGGGGGTCTACTTCGAGACCGAGACCCCCCGGCCCCTGGCCGTGCTGCCCCGCATGGACGTGGCGGTGCTGGTGGGGTTCACGGCTCAGTCCCCGCAAGGGGTTCCCCCCTATACCCCGGTGGCCGTCGAGGACGTGAAGCAGTTCGAGCGGCTATTCGGCGGGGATCTGGCGCTGGCCTGGGACGCCGAACGCGGCGAGACGGTGTACGCTCACCTGCCCAGGGCGGTGCGGGCCTTTTTCGAGAACGGCGGGCGGCGCTGCTGGGTGATCCGGGTGGGGGGCGCCGATGCCCTTCAAGGCTTTAGCCCACAGCGGTTCTTGGACGACGACCTGGCCGACAAGTCGGTCTACGAAATCCTCACCACCGCCGACTACCTGCGCTACCAGAGCCCCGATGCGCGCACGCTGCGGGGCCTCCACGCCGCGCTCGAGGTCGAGGAAGCCACCCTGATCGCCGTGCCCGATCTGGTCCACCGCCGGGCCGTCCGGCGGGACGTGCCCACGCCCCCCGCCGCGAGCTCGCAGGAAATCCCTCCCGACGAGCCCACCGGCGAGTTCGAGGCCTGCGACCGGTCTTTCCTGGCGGCTCCCTCCCTCGAGGCCCAACCTCCCGCCGCACCCGATCAACCGGTCGTCCTGCGCTGGGGCAGCTCGCCCTTCGCTTACGCCAGGGGCACGGAGTTCATGCTCGAGGAGGCCAGCCTTCCCGATTTCTCCGATGCCGCCGTGGTCTATCGGGGCACCGCTCACTCGGTCAAGCTTTACGACCGGGCGGAAAGCGGGCACGATTACCTCTACTACCGGGTGCGGGCCGAGCAAGGCGAGCTACAAAGCGCGTGGTCGCGGCCCGAAACCGTGATCCTGCGCGCCCAGACCCCTTGGGAACTCGAGCCCCTGGCGGACTACTCCGACCGAACTTTGCTCGAGGTGCAACAGGCCCTGCTGCGGATGTGCGCGGCACGGGGCGATTTGTTCGCGGTGCTGGCCCTGCCCCGCCATTACCGCGAGGGAAAGACCTTCGAGTACCTGCAAAAGCTCCGCGACCCGCTCGATTGGGGCGGGGAGATCGGCGCGCTCAGCTACGGGGCGATCTATCATCCCTGGCCGGTCTCGGCGGAGGGTGCGGGGGTCTTTCGCGCGGTTCCGCCGGATGGGGCGGCGACCGGGCTGCTGGCGAGGCGGGCCGTGGAGCGGGGGGCCTGGGTAGCTCCGGCCAACGAACTCCTGCGGGGGATGGTGGCGCTCGAGCCCCCCCTCTCGTCCGACCGCTACGGGGACTGGCTCGAGGCCCAGGTCAACCTGATCCGGCAGGAGGCCAAGGGCTTCCTCACCCTCTGTGCCGACACCCTGGCCGACACCCGGCAAGACCCCGAGCTGCGCTCGATCAACGTGCGGCGCTTGCTGATTTTGCTGCGCCTGGTCGCCTTGCGGCTGGGGAGCACCCTGGTCTTCGAGCCCAACGACGAGACCTTGCGCCGCCTGGTGGAGCGCACCTTCGAGGCCGTCCTGGACTACCTCTTCGAGCGGGGAGCCTTCCGCCCGGCCCGCAAATCTCAGGCCTACCAGGTGGTGACCGGCCCCAGCCTCAACCCCCAGCAAAGCCTCGAGCAGGGCCGCCGGATCGCCGAGATCAAGGTGGCCCCCTCCGAGCCGTTGGCTTTCCTCACCGTGCGGCTGGTGCAGGCCGGGGACCAGAGGCTGGTCGTGCAGGAGGTCTGAGCATGGCAAAATTCGCCCAGGAGAGCGTGGTTTACCCCTTCACCGCCTTCAACTTCGCGGTGGAGATCAGCGTGCCGGGGGTGGTGGACGGGCTGGTGTGCAGCGCGGCCTTTGCCGAGTGCGACGGCCTCGAGATGACCCGCGAGGTCAAGACCCTGCGCGAAGGGGGCAACAACGGGGTGCAGATTCGCCTATCCGGGCCGCTGGCCTATGGCACCCTGACCTTGAAGCGCGGCATGACCTCCAACTTCGACCTCTGGGACTGGTTCCAGGCCAGCCTCGAGGATCCCTCGTTGCGGGCCGAGGCCGAGGTGATCCTCTTCGCCGCCGGGCGCGAGGGCTTGAGCCTCGAGGTCGGGCCGGTGCGCATCGGGATCGGAGACAAGCGGCCCGAGCGGGCCCGGTTCAAGCTCACCCGCTGTCTGCCGGTCAAGCTCAAGGCCCCGCCGATGAACGCCAAGGACGGCGCGGTGGCCATCGAGGAGTTCCAGCTCGCCTACGAGCGCCTCGAGTTCAAACGCCCTGCCTAGGAGAACCCATGCCCGAGCCCGCCCAGATCGCTAAAGCCTACTTAGTGCAACTCGATAACGCCCAGACCCCGCAGGAGAAACCCGACACCAAGCTCGAGGTGCAGTTCAACCCCGAAACCCTCAAGGTGAGCTACTCTAACCAGATCGTGCAGCCCAACAACCCCAGCGGCCAGACCGGGCCAGGTCAGAGCGCTTCCAATCCCCCGGTAAGGGCGGGAACCCAGTACGTGGGCAAGGGCAGCACCAAGCTGGCGGTGCAGCTTCTCTTCGACGTGACCGGGCAGCTCTCCGAGACCAACCAGGGCGTGGCTAAGGGCGACGTGCGCAACCTGACCAAGAAGGTGGTCGAACTCATCACCCCCAAGGCCGGGGACACCCAGGATCCAAGCGCCATGGTGCCGCCCAAGGTGCGCTTCTCCTGGGGCAGCTTCCGCTTCGAAGGGATCGTGGAATCGCTGGAGGAGAGCCTCGAGTTCTTCTCCCCGGAGGGCCGCCCTTTGCGGGCCAGTATCTCGCTCAGCCTGGTGCAGCAGGAGATCAAGTTCTTCGACCCGCAGGGCGCGGGGTCTCCTTCGCCCGGCACCCGGCCCCAGACCCAGGTCCCGGCGGGAATCAGCTTGCAGGGCTTGGCTGATGCGGCGGGGCTGGGCGGCAACTGGCAGCAGATCGCCAGCGCCAACGGCATCGAGAACCCCCGCCAGCTCGAGCCCGGCCAACTCGTTGACCTGAGCCTCAGGAGGTAAGAATGCCAGTCGTCATCAACGATTTCGAGGTGGTCCCGGAACCCCCGGCCAACCTGCCTACCCCCACCCTGCCCGCCCTGCCCCCCGAGCCGGTGCAGATCCCCCGGATCGAACTCGAGCACACCCTTTCCGAGCTGAAGACCCGGCTCGAGCGGGTACGCGCCGATTAGTACGGCTCGTGGCTTGTGGCCAGTAGGTGAGAGGCGGATCGCTAAAGATTCTTTTGCGATCCGTGATAAGCGATAAGCGATTTCCACCAGCCACTGGCCTGCTCCCCAAACCCAGTAAAGAGGAGTCCGAATGCCCGTTACCCCCTATATCTCCGCCCGCCCGACCTTGAGCTTGGCCGGGCGGGACAACCCCGGTCTGGCCGAGGATCTGCTCAGCCTCGAGATCGTCGAGCACGCCGAGGGGCTCTATCGCCTGGAAGCGGTGTTTGCCAACTGGGGGCCGAAGAACGGGCGGGTGGACTTCCTCTACTTCGACCGCCAGACCCTCGACTTCGGCAAGGACCTCGCGGTCAAGCTGGGCACCCAGACCCTCTTTCAGGGGCGGATCAGCGGGCTCGAGGGCCAGTTCCTGGCCGGTCGCCCGCCGCAGGTGGCGGTGCTGGCCGAGGATCGCCTGCAAGACCTGCGCATGACCCGCCGCAGCCGCAGCTTCGAGAACCTGTCTGACCAGGACGTGTTCGGACAGATCGCCCGCGACCACGGGCTGCAAACCGATCTGAGCCTCAGCGGCCCCACCCACGAGGCGCTGGCCCAGGTCAACCAGAGCGACCTGGCCTTCCTGCGCGAACGCGCCCGGCTGATCGGGGCCGAGGTCTGGGTTGAAGACCGCACGCTGGGGGCCAAACCCCGCGTGGGGCGCACCGCCAGCCCGCTCGAGCTGACCTACGGCGGCGGGTTGCGTGAGTTCAACGTCCTGGCCGACCTGGCCCAGCAGTGCACCGGTCTGGTGATAGGCGGCTGGGACGTCTCAGGCAAGGAGGCCCTGCGCTTCGAGGCCACCGACAGCACGGTGCAGAGCGAACTGGAGGGCGCCCAGAGCGGTTCGAGCATCCTCCAGTCGGCCTTGGGGGCCCGCAAGCAGACCCTAGCCCACACCAACCCCCGCACCTCGCAGGAGGCCCAGGCCCAGGCCGAAGCGGTTTTTCGCCTGCTGGCCCGCCGCTTCGTGGTGGGGCAGGGGGTGGCCGAGCCCGACGCCCGGCTGCGGGTGGGCGCCACGGTCAACCTGAAGGGGCTGGGGCCCTTGTTCAGTGGGAAATATTACCTCAGCCAGACCCGCTACCGCTTCGACACGTTGTTCGGCAGCCGCCTCGAGTTCACCGCCGAGCGCCCCGGATTGGGCAGGCCGTGAGCAATGAGCAATGAGCAATGAGCTAAACGTCAAGAGTTAGGAGAACCTATGAATCTGACCCTCGAGCCCAGCTCCCCCACCCAGGCCCTGCACGAAGCCCGTCAGAGCGGTGGGCTGGGAGGCCGCTGGTACGGGGTCTTCCCGGCCCTCATCAGCGACATCAAGGACCCCGAGGGGCTGGGCCGGGTCAAGGTCAGCCTGCCCTGGGCGGCGGATCCCGGCGGGGGTCGCTACGAGGTCTGGGCCAGGGTCGCCACGCTGATGGGCGGCAACAACCGGGGCAGTTGGTTCGTCCCCGATCCAAACGACGAGGTGTTGGTGGCTTTCGAGGGCGGCGACCCCGGCCAGCCCTTCGTGTTGGGCGGCCTGTGGAACGGGCGCGACGCCCCGCCCGAGAGCATGGACTCTGCCGGGAACAACTACAAGAAGGTGATCCGCTCGCGGGGCGGGGTGAAGGTCACCCTCGACGACCAGGACGCTCAGGAGAAGCTCATCCTCGAGACCCCCGGCGGCCAGAAGATCACCCTCAAGGACGGCCCCGGCGCGGTGGAGATCGTGGATTCGAACGGGAACTCAGTACGGCTCGAGACCTCCGGCATCACCGTCACCGCCTCGGCCAAGGTGACCATCAACGCCTCCACCGTGGAGGTCTCGGCGGGGATGGTCACGGTGAACGCGGGGATGTCCAAGTTCAGCGGGGTGGTGCAGGCCGACACGGTGATCACCAACTCGGTGGTGAGCGCCTCCTATACCCCCGGCGCGGGGAACATCTGGTGAGCCCATGAAGACCGCCGCCGTCCCCACCCTGAGCAAAGCCCTCTCGGCCAGCGCCCTGCTGCGGCAGAGCGGTCTGGAAACCCTGACCCAGTGGGCCGCTCCGGCTCCTTTGTGGGCGGGCCAGACCGACCCCGCCGGGATGCGCCAGCCCGTTTTGCTGCGCTTTAGCTCCGACACCTTCATGGAGGACTTGCAGGCCGTGCTGAACTCCCAGACGCCGGGCCAGGTTTCGATCTACATGGCGGTGAAGGAGAGCTTCGCCGAGCCCCTGCCCAAGGCCAGCGGGATCACTCGCCCCACGCCTCCCAACCTCAAGCTCTACCAGCCTGCCCACGGGCACTTCTACCTGGTGGCGGCCAGCCTGGTCTGTCGCCAGACCGGGTTGCCGGACCGGGCCCTGGAGAGCGGGCAGAGTGTGGGCTTCGTGCTGCGGCGCCTGGACGCCCAGGGCAACGAGCTGGCCTGGGTCACCGACGAGAGCGGGAAGGGCAAGCTGTGGCAGAGCCTTTCGGCGCAGGAGTCGCAGGGCTTGGCGAAAGACAGCCAGCAGCAGGTGATCGAGGAGATCTTCCCCCTCTTCCCCCTCACCTACTGCGACGGCGGGCGCAAACGGCGCGTCCTGGCCGGGCTGGTGCCGACCTCGAGCCGCGAGACCTTCAAGGCCGCCGCGGCGCTGCCGATCCTGCCGAGCCTCGCCGAGGTCGAGGCGGACCGGGCCAAGCTCGACCCCCGGCTGCAAGACCCCCGGCTGGATGAACTCGAGGGCAAGGTGCTGGCCCGGCTCGAGCAGTTCGAGGGGAGCGGCGGCGCGGCGGGCCCCGCCGAGGGGGAGGCTTCGCTTTTCATCCTGCTCGACCTGATGGAGTGGCTCTTCACCTACCTGCCGGGCTTCGCCCAGAAGATCGTGCAAAACGACAAGCCCACCGGCGGGGACTTCAAACCGCTCACCGATCTGCTCATGGGGAGGTCGGTGCCGGGCGGCACGAGCTGGTGGGACGCTCTGCGCCAGGTCTGGCAGGACCGCGAGAAGATCTACCAGACCCAGCCCGGCACCCCACAGGGCTACAACCTGCGCGGGATGGCGGCGATCTCGAGCGATTTGCGCCAGAAGATCACCGCTCTCGAGTCCTCCTTCAGCCCGCCCGACGCCGGGGATTCGGGCGGCTCGGGCGGTCCGGGGAGCCGGGTGATGCCGCCGTGGCCCAAGCTCGAGGCCTTCGCTCCCGGAGAAAGACCACTGTACGTGCTGCGCTGCCTCTACCGCCGCCCCGGCTGCCCCGAGTTGCTCAGCCCGCCCTGCGAGAAGTTCGAGATCGCCGCCTTCTTCGACCCCGATGCCCCGGCCCGGCCCGTGCGCATCTCGCTGCCCGATACCAGCCTGGCCAACCTGCGCAAGTACCGCAAAAACGTCTCCTTCCTGATGTCCAAGGAGCTGCGCAAGCAGATGCAGTCGGTGTCGGACGCCAAGGAAGCGCTCAAGGGCAACATCGGCTCGAGCCCCAGTTTCGACCTGGGGCTGATCTGCTCGTTCTCCATCCCGATCATCACCATCTGCGCCTTCATCGTGCTGATGATCTTTCTGGTCCTGCTCAACCTGGTCTTTTGGTGGCTGCCGTTCTTCCGCATCTGCTTCCCCATCAAGAGGTGATATGCCCCACTTGGGCTGTTCCAGGCAGGGATCCAACCCTTCAGGGCGGGACGGATCACGCCCAAACGGGAACCCCGCAGGGATAAGAGGAGCGCCGCTATGAGCGTAGACAAAGGCCAACTTTTCGGACGGGGCATCGCCTTCCCCCCGCGCATCGCGGAGGGGCACTGGCTCTGGAGCGAGGGCGAGGACAACGTGCGCGAGGCCATCCAGATCATCCTGCGCACCGAGCCCCGCGAACGGCTGCGCTTGGCCGAGTTCGGCGGGGGTTTGCAGGGCTATCTGTTCGAGCCCAACGTGGCGAGCACCCACGCGGCGCTCGAGGAGCGCATCACCCAGGTGCTGGGGCGCTGGGAGCCGCGCATACGGGTGCAGTCGGTGACGGTGGAGCCCGACCCCGACGACGCCCAGGCGGCGCGGGTCACGCTGGTCTATCGCCTGGTCGCCACCGGGGACACCGAGCGGATCGGGATGACGCTCACGCTGGGAACGTAGGAGGAAGGAGATGCCGCTCGAGATCCCCAACCTCGACGACCGCCGCTACCCCGAACTGCTGGAGGAAGCCCTGGCCCGGATCCCGGTGCACAACCCGGAGTGGACCAACCTCACCCCCTCCGACCCCGGCGTCACGCTGGTGCAGCTCTTTGCCTTCATGACCGAGAACCTGCTGTACCGGGCCAACCAGATCCCCGAGCGCAACCGTAAGAAGTTCTTATCCCTGCTGGGCATCGGGCTCAAACCGGCGGCCTCGGCGCGGGGGCTGCTGGCCTTCGCCAACGAGCACGGGCCGCTCGAGACCCAGACCCTCGACGAGGGCTTGGAGGTGCGGGCGGGGCAGGTGCCGTTCCGCCTCGAGCGCGGCCTGGACGTGTTGCCGATAGAGGCCCAGGTCTACTACAAACGCTGGGTTAAGAACCCCGACCCCGACCTGCTGGCGGCTTCCAAACAGCTCTACAAGTCCTTCCTGGAGGGCGAAGCCGCCGACCTGAAGCTCTACCAGACCACCCCGCTCGATCCCAAGGCGGGCACGCCCGTAGACCTCAAGGCCGACACCGTGGACGGCTACCTGTGGATCGCGCTGCTGGCCCGCAAGGGGGATTCGCTCGAGCCGGCCCGCCAAGCCGTCGCGGGCCGCACCCTGAACCTGGGCCTGGCCCCGGTGCTGGATGTGCCCCAGCGCGACCTGCTCCCCGGCGAGGCGGCCCGGCCCAGCGCCGACCTGCTGCGGCTCGAGCAGCCTCTGGGCCAGCCGGGCGCTTACCGCCGGATGGAGATTTTGCCCTTGGGCGATGTGCTGCGCGAACCCGGCGTGATCGAGGTCAGCCTGGGGGGGCCGGAGTCACTGATGGTGTGGGAGGACCTGGACCCGCTCGAGGCCGGGGTGGGCGAGCTGCCCCCCGACCTCGAGGACACCAACCAGGCCGCGCGGGTCATCACCTGGCTGCGCCTGGCGGCCCCGGTGCGCCTGGCTTGGGCCGGGGTCAACGCGGCGATGGTGCGGCAGGAGGACTGGGTGTTGGGCGAACCCCTGCCCGACGGCAGCGGCGAGCCCGACCAGGAAGCGGTGCTCTCGCGCCGCCCGGTGCTGCCCGGCACGGTGCGGCTGCGGGTGAGCGTGGGGAACAGCCCCGAGGAGTGGAGCGAGATCCCCGACCTCTACCAGGCCGGGCCGGAGGTCCCCGCCCCCGACCTGCGCGACCCGCCCAGCTTCCCCCCGCACACGCCCCGCCCCAGCCGGGTGTTCGTGCTCGACCCCGAGTCGGGCCGGATCCGCTTCGGCGATGGGGCCCGCGGAGCCCGCCCGCCCAAGGGCGCCAAGCTGCGGGCCGATTACCGCTACGGCCTGGGCCAGAAAGGGAACGTGGCCGCCGGGACCCTCAAGAGCAGCCCCGACCTGCCCGCCGGGTTCAGCGTCAGCAACCCGGTTCGCACCTGGGGCGGGGCCGACGCCCAGAGCCTGGCCGAGGCCGAGAAGGGCATCCCCGCCTACCTGCGTCACCGCGACCGGCTGGTGAGCGCCACCGACTTTGCCCAGATCACGCGCGAGACCCCCGGCGTGAGCGTGGGCCGGGTCGAGGTGCTGCCCGCCTATCACCCCGCGCTGGTGCCCAACGTGCCTGGCGGGGCCCCCGGCGCGGTCACCCTGATGCTGATCCCCCGCTCCGACCCCCTCCACCCCGAGGCCCCCGAACCCGACGCGCCCTTTCTGGACGCGGTCTGCCACTACCTCGAGCCCCGCCGCCTGATCACCACCGAACTCTACTTGCGCCCGCCCCAGTACCAAGACCTCTACCTCAGCCTGGGGATTCAGGTGCTGAGCGGCTATTCCCCGGCGACCGTGCGCCAGGCGGTCAAGGCGGCGCTGCGGCGCTTCCTCTCGCCCCTGCCCGACCCGGCCCGCGATGACCCCTTCGAGCCTACCACCCTCTCCCTCGACCCCACCAGCCCCCGCTGGGCCTGGCCCCTGAACAAGAGCGTGCAGGGGCTCGAGCTGCTCAGCGTCGCCAGCCGGGTCGAGGGGGTGCAGTTCATCGACCCCGGCAAGCTGCTCCTGGGCACCGCCAGCCAGACCGGCGACGTGCCGCTGGAGGGCTTGCAACTGCCTCGGATCGCGGCCCTCTCGGTGAGTCTGGGCGACCCGGTCCCGCTGGCCGACCTGCGCGGCCAGGGGAGTGCCCAGCCCGGAACCCCCAGCCTGCCCGTCCCGGTGATCCCCCAGGAGTGCAAATAGGCCATGGACGCCAACGGAACCCGCTACCACCTGCTCCTGGGCAAGCCCGACTGGGGCCGCTGCACCGACGAGGCCGGAATACCCCTCCTGGAGCCTACCCGCCCGCCCGGCCTGGCCAAGCTGGCCTGGGATAAATCGCGCTCGGAACTCACCCTCCAACCCCTGCCCTACGAGTTCAAGGCCGCCCCCAGCGATACCCCGCCCCGCCTCGAGCAGCGCCGGGGCGCGGCCAGGGACCAGCACGGCAACTGGTATTGGATCGCCGATTCCGAGGAGGAGATCCGGGTTTTCTCGGGGAGCGGGAAAGCCGGGCATTTCTGGTCGGCGGCGGACGCCGAGCAGTGCAAGACCCAGCCCCGACCCGGCCTCTTCCACCCCCGCCCCGACCCCGCCCCGCCGGCTACCCAGCGCTACCGTGGCCTTTGCGTGAGCGAGGATCACTACCTGGTGGTGGGTCTGCTCGAGTTCCCCGGCTTCCTGGTCTTCGACCTCTACGGCGGCGGCCCGCCGCGCGAACTCCCCTGGCCGGGGCCCGGCTTCGAGCCCTTCGAGCTAGCCCCCCGGCCCGGCGGGGGGATCTGGATCCTGGACCGCCGACACCGGGCCTTGTGGGCCCTGGATCGCAAGTTCGACCCGGTGACGATGCTCTTTAGCCCCCTCGGGCCCGCAGTTCCCCAGACCTTCCAGCCGGAGCGGGGCGAACCCCGCTACCAGATCGTTCGGCTTCAACCCGCCGCGACCTCGCTGGGGGCGCTCGAGCCGGTGGCGCTCGAGCCCTTCCGCGCCGACGAGGTGCTGGTGATGGACCAAAGCGGTGACCTCTACCGGGTGCGCTGCGGCGGGGTTCCGCTTGGCCCCTTGGCGAGCCCGCCGCTCCCCGGCATCCGGATGGGCCACGACTTCGCCTACGTGCCCCTGGCCGAGCCGGAAGCGGTGGAGGAAGGAAAGATCCTGGGCCGGGTCTACCGGGTCACGGTGGAGGGCAACCAGGCTATCCCCTTTGACCTGCTCGAACACACGGACGGGGGGCTCGAGCTGGTGCCACTCTTCCGCTACTTCCCCATGCGGCGCTTCGGCGGCAAGGCCCTGCTGCGGGCGGGCGAGGGGGCCCACTACGACTTCGGCGAACGTTGGCTGCCGCTGGTCGAGCAGCCCCGCCCCAGCTACGAAGAAGAAGGGGTGTTCTTCACCCCGATCCTCGACGGGAAAGCGCCGGATTGCGTTTGGCACCGCCTGATGCTGGACGCCTGCATCCCCCCCGAGACCAGGGTGCGCGTTTTTAGCCGCTGGAGCAACCAGGAAAGCGATCTGGAAACCCCCTGGCCGGTGCTCTCGCTCCCCGACTTCCCGGCGGGGGGCTCACCGCTCGATTCGACCGGGGGGTGGGAAGAACCCCCCCTCTACCCGCGCTCGAGCGGCCCCGAGCTGCCCTTTCTGCGGCTGCCGCAGGGGTATGAGACCTGGGAACTGCTCTTCCAGCAGGCCAGGGGGCGGTACTTGCAGCTCAGGATCGAACTCCGGGGGAATGGCCGGGTCAGCCCGCGTCTGCGGGCGCTGCGGGCCTATTATCCCCGCTTCTCCTACCTGCGCTACCTCCCGGCCCTCTACCGCGAGGAGGACGCCAAACAAGGGCACTTCCTCGAGCGCTTCCTGGCTAACCCCGAGGGCCTCTTCACCACGAGAGAGGACTGGATCGCCGACGTGCAGGTGCTCTTCGACCCCCAGACCGCCCCCGCCGAGACCCTGGAGTGGCTGGCCCGCTGGCTGGGGGTAGTGCTCGACCCCAGTTGGGACGAGGCCAAGCGCCGTCTCTTTTTGCGCTACGCCGCGGTGTTCTTCCGCTACCGGGGCACCATGCGGGGTCTGAGCATGGCCCTGCGGCTGGCCCTGGAGGACTGCGCCGACCAGGGCATCTTCACCGACCCCGACCTGGAGGGCACCAACGCATGGGGGGTGCGGCTCCTCGAGCAGTTTCGTACCCGTGTTCCCCCCGACCCGCTGCCCGCTCCCAACCCGAGCGAACGTTCACTCTGGCAAGACTTCCTGGCCCGCCGCTACCGCACCCTCGAAGGCCTCAACGCCGCCTACAAACCGGCCCAGCCCTACACGAACTTCGAGCAGATCGGGCTTCCCCCCTCCGAGCCCCCCTCCGACCCGGCTAAAACCGACTGGTACCGGTTCCGCCGGACCCTGCTGCCGCTGGCCCGGACCGCCCACCGCTTCACGGTGCTGCTCCCGGTCAGGGCCGGGGAAGCTGGGGCCCAGGCCAAGAACCGAGAACGCCTCGAGCTGGCGAGACGGGTGGTGGCCATGGAGAGCCCGGCCCACACCGTCTACGACCTCAGGTTCTACTGGGCCATGTTCCGCGTGGGCGAGGCGAGATTGGGCCAGGACACCCGCCTCGACGAGAGCAGCAGCCGGGTGGCCGAGCTGATGCGACCGATGGTGCTGGGCCAGGATTATCTGGCTCAGGGATATCTGGCCTACCTGCAGGCTCCGGGCCGCTGGGTATCGGATCAAACCGCGTTGGAGGGCTGAGGGGTGCCGATGAAAAAGCCCAGGTCAACTCCGATCCAGCGTAAACCGGTAGCGCACGGGTCGCCCCTCATGGCGCGCAAGCGCCCCCTGCGGCCCTCGAGCGGGGGGTTCCGCCGGGTGGACACCGCCACACTCGTGCCGCTAGAAAGCCCGGTCTCTTTGTCCGAGCCGTCCGGTGCTGACACGCATCCGGAGATCCTTCGCGGCGCTCGGAACGACAACCGTTGGGTACGGGCGCCGCTCTACCGTCTACGGGGTGCTACCGGAGGTTCGTGAGTATGCCGGGCTCGAGGGAAACCCTGTCGGGGCTATGAAAACGGCGCTCGTATCCGGTCGAGCGCTATCGGCAGTTCAGCGCTAAAGGAGGGCGGTGTGGCAGCGTTTACGACCAAATCACCTTTGACCCTGCCCGATCCCCACAAGCACGTCCACTACGTCAAGGGGATGGTGCTGGGGGTGGACGATTTCGAGCAGGAGTTCGCTTACCTCTCGGGCCGGGACCAGTGGCTGGCTCGAGACCTCCTGGGCTACGGCACGGTCTGCGGGCTGCAAATCAGCGTGAACGGGGTGCAGGTGGAGGTCTCACCCGGCACCGCCCTCACCCCCCAGGGTCAGTTGGTGCGGGTTCCCACCGCCCAGTGCGCCCAGCTCGACCAGTGGCTGAAGTCGGCGGAAGGCCAGAAGGCCCTGCAGGGATTTCCTGCCTCGCCGCTCGGCCCGCTCGAGCTATACGTGGTGCTCTGCTACCAGGACTGCGAGACCGACAAGGTGCCGATCCCCGGTGAGCCCTGTCGCAGCGAGGACGAGTCCATGGCCGCCTCGCGCATCAGCGATGACTTCCGCCTCGAGCTGCGGACCCAAGCCCCCGACCAGGAAGAAGAAGAAGCCGTCCGTGACTTCGTGGCCTGGCTCTCCCAGGTCCAGATCGGCACCGGCCCCAGCACTGACCTGAAGCTCTTCCTCCAGGTCTTGCGCCAGGCCGCCCATCTGGGCTCGCCGCCCGGCTCCCCTCCGGACTACATGTACGGATCGCCCCCCGACTACGCTTGGGGTTCCCCGCCCCTACCCCTCCAAGTCAGCGAGGCCGACGCGGCGGAGTATCTGCGGATCGCCTTCCGGCTGTGGGTGACCGAATTGCGCGGCCACTGGCGCGACGCCGGGGCCGACTGCGCCGGGGCCCTGCCGGATGAGGGCTGTGTGCTCCTGGCCCGGCTGGAAGTGCCGGTACAGCCCAGCGCCACCGGCTGGTTTATCAACGACATCCCCGCTGTAGACGAGACCCACCGGCCCTACCTGCTCTCGCTGCGGATGGTGCAGGAAGAGTTGCTGCGCTCGAGGAACTACCAGGAGCTTCGGGGCGAGGTCACCGGGCCGCTCTACGACACGCGGGTGGCGCGGATTCAGGACATCCCGGTGGCTCCGCCCGCCTCACCCCCCGCCGCAGGCGAGGTGCTCACCCTCCAGGGGGGGCAGTGGCAGGCGGCCCCCTTGCCCGACCTCGGGGGGGATGTCAGCGGGGCCATCGGCTCCAATACCGTGGGGCGTATCCGTGGGGTGGGGGTGGAGCCGACCGCACCCGCTCCCGGCCAGTTGCTCACCGCCTTCGATGCCGGAGGAGGGCAGACCCGTTGGCGGCCCGAGGCGCTAAAGCTGCAAGGCCAACCGGTGCTCCCCCCGCCCCCGGGGGGTCTGGGAAGCACCCAGAACAACCACGTGCTGACCTTCCGGGCCGGGCAGGGCTGGCAGGCCGCGCCACCCCCCGCACCCCAGCCTATCGGGCATTTTGTGGGGCACAACCTGGGTGACCGGGGATTGGGGATCGTGGCGGCGGGGATCATCCAACTGGGAGGACCCCGGTTCAAACCGGTCTACCCCGATGACCTACGGCTGATTGACCCCCGCACGATCTTCAACCTCGAACTGCCCGGCGCGGTCATCGTGAACTTCCAGGGGTATCGCAACCCCAGCGGGGAGGAGTTCAAATACATCATCAAAGCCATGCCGATGCCCCGTCTCGAGACCGAGATCATCAAGAACGGCAAGCTGATCAACCCCGACGAGGCCGCCGGTATCTTGGCCCAGGGATTTCCCCAGGAGGTCAACTTTCTGGGCTTCACCGACGAAGGGATCTGGCTCCAGGTATTCGCCGCCGGGAAACCCCTATCGGCGCAACTCCTGCGGCGCCTGGCGCTGGTGGTGGAAGTGAGCCAGTTCCCCTTCAAACCCGAGGGGTAGAGGAGGGCATATGGCGCAGCTCAACGAAGCCCTCTTGGAGACCAAAGACTCTGGCCTGTGGTTGGTCAACTTCTTCAACGGCAAGCTCCTCTCCGCCGAGGACTTAAGCCGCGAGCAACAGGCCCGCGAACTGCTGGATCGGCGGTTGGGACAAGCGGTGGGCGAGGGGGTGGTGCGCGGGCTCGAGGTGCAGATCGCAGACGCGGCCAAGCTCCGACTGAACGTGTTGGCGGGCTTGGCCATCAACCGCCGGGGCCGCCCCCTCTACCTCGAGGCTGATACCCGGCTCGACCTGAACCTTCCGCCCGCTCAGCCCGGCCCGGTCACCTCCTTCAAGGAATGCGACCCCCGCCCAACCCTGGGCTCGAGCCTCGACCCCGGGGTCTATCTGCTCACCCTCTACCCCGCCGAGGACGGCAAGGAACGAGCCGAGGTGAGCGGCCTGGGCAACGCGGTAGCCCCTTGCCACGTGCGCTTCATGGCCCAGGGGGTGCAGTTCCGCCTGATCCCGCTGGCGACGGCCCTGGCCGGGTATGGCAACCCGCCGGGCAATCCGAAGCTGCAAAACTGGCTGGCCTACCGCTGCTTCGGGCTGGGGGAGGCCGAATACCCGGCCAACCGCCTGCTCAACCTGACCTTTAGCACCGCCCTCCCCGCCGAGGACGGCCCCGATTACGGCCTCCTGAAGAAGCTCCGCCCCAAAGACCTCACCGACTGTGACGTGCCCTTGGCGGTCTTGCACATCGCCCAGGGCCAGGGTTTGCGCTTCGTGGACTTGTGGGCGGTGCGCCGCAAACCCCACCGCCGCCTGAACGCCCGCTGGCAGCCCTTGTTGGGTGAACGCCGCCAGGCCGAGGGCGAGGCCATCTTTTACCAGTTTCAGGACCAGGTCGCGGCCATGCTCTCGCCCAACAAAGACTTGGGCCAAACGGTGGCCTCGAGCCTCTTCGAGTACCTGCCCCCGGTGGGCTTGCTGCCGGTGGGGGGCAACCGCTTCCAGGCCCACCAGTTCTTCAAGGAGGGCCCCAGCGCCGACGACGGGCTCGAGCCAGCGCAGGTCCGCCAGAGCGTGCAGCAGGCCCTGGCGCTCGAGCCCATCGAGGTCAAAAGCTGGATCGAAAAGAAGTTCCCGCTGATCCGGCTCTTCGCGCTGCGGGGGATCAGCCAGTACATCCTCTTCGTCCGCGACGACCGCCTCATCGCTACCCAGACCCCCAGCGAGCCCCCCACCTCGGTCGAGCCGGGGCGTTTCCTGATCGGCCTCGTAGACGAAGAGAGCCAGCCCCTCGACCCCAAAGCGGTCAAAAGGGTTTGGGCCACGGATAAAGCCGGGAAGCAGTACCTGGCCCAACCCCTCCAGGTCTCGCTCGACGATTTTGACCTGGGGAGCGTCGTGGTGCTGGGCAACCGACCCAAGAAAACCCCGCAGAAAGCGTCTACCGGCGGGGGCAAAATCCCCCACGAATTTACCGCCTACCTCATCGAAGAGGTCCCCCCTGGAACCTACTACCTCAAAGCGCAGGCCTCGGGCTATCAGATCGCCAGCGAGATCGCTTCGCTCTCGGCGAATCAACAGGTGGAAGCCGTGCTCAGGCTCTATGCCAAAGACCCCGCGCACAAACCGGGGGGCAGCGTCCACCTGACCCCCGGACACGAACTGGTAGACCCCAAAGGCCACCTCTACGGGCGGATCAGCTTCCCCGACAAGCACCCCATCGTTGACCGGGAAAAGGAATTCCCCTGGAAAGACCCCGGCTACGTGGACCCCCCGCCCGACGAGCGTGAGGCCATCGAAGACCTCTTGCAGGATCAGCTCGAGCGCGACCCCGAGGCCCCTTTTACCGCCCGGGTGGACAAGCTGGCCTTTCAACCCGATTGCGACCCCGGCACGGTCAGCGAAGACCCCTACGCCTACGTGCTCACCGAGGACGGTTCGGCCCTCGCCACCCTCCTGACCCCCAGCGCGCAAGCCCTGCCGGGTGCGGTCTCCACCAGCGCTTCGGGGGTTCCCGAGCTGAGCAGCGGGAGCTACGCCAGCGCCCTTTCACAGAGCGGGCTGGGCCAGATGGACGTGTTCGCCGGGGCCTGGGCCGGACTGGTCGCGGAGACCCTGGGCGTGAGCCCCGCGATGGCGAAGAGCCTGATCCAGGACGTGGGCACTGCCGCGACCCAGGCCAAAAACGACAAAACCTACTACGCCGGGCTCGATAAAGCCGGAGCCCAGAAGCTCAAGGACAAGGGTTTCGATAGCGACGTCAAGCTCGCCAACGCCAGCGTGCGGGAGGTGCAGGCCGCGCTCGGCGAGGGCTACTCGAGTGGTTTTGCCGCCCGCATCGTCGAGCAAGCCCGTAGCTTGGTATCGGCCAGCGCCTGGTCGTTGAGCGAGGCCGCTAATCAGGTTCGGCTGGGTCTGAGCGACGAGCAACTTGGCGAGGCCGCCCGGATGGGCCTGGACAGCCTGGGGGCACTCGAGCGGGCGCTCGAGACCGATGCGGCGGGTCTCGGGCAGAAGCTGGGCCTCTCGGGGATTTCGCTCACCCGGCTGAGGGAAAGGGTCTCGAGCCAACTGCAAACCGCCCGCGTCGCCTCGAGCGAGGAGACCCCGCTCACCGCGCTGCCCTCGCTGGATCACAACTTGGCGGCCACCCTGGTCGAAGCCGGGATCACCGGTGCGAGCACCCTGGCCGAAACCCCGGCCAAAGACCTGGCCCTCACCCTGGGGATCTCCCAGGCGGCAGCGGAAGCCATCGTCAAGGAGGCCATCACCGCCACCCTCACCCGCAAGGGCGGGCTGAGCCGGAGCGAAGCCGCCCGGCTGGTCAAAACCACCGGCGCGACCCGGCTGAGCGACCTGGCCGACCCCACCAAGGTCAAGACCGCCAGGCTTTCGGCGGACAAAGCCGCGACCATCCGGGCCATCGGCGAGCTGGCCGGTAGGGGGTGGATCGGCGGATGAACCGTTCTTCCATCCGTAGGCTGCGTACGGCCTCTTCGGATCGCACCCGAGCCCAGCTCGAGCTGGAGCGGCTTTTGGCAGCCACCGAACTGCATCCGCCCGGACTGAGCGCCTCGGCCATCCTCTGCGTGCGCCGGATGCGCCTGCCCCGCCCGAAACCGGGCCTCCTGCGCCCGCCCGCCGGGTGGGAACAATCGGCCCAGGAGCACCTCGAGCACCTGGCCCGCACGGCGGCCCGACCGGCCCTGGGTGCGGTTGCCCTCCAGGCCGAGGTGGTGCTCTTTGCCGATCAGGCCGAACTGCTGGCCTGTCTGGCCCTGGACTGGCTCGCGGGTGACCTGGCGAGCCGCTGGTGGTGGCCGAGCCTTTATCCGGGGCTGCAGGACCTCCCTCTGGTGGCCTGGCAGAACGTACCCGAGGCGATTCCGGCAGCTCTCGAGCACCTCACCCGGTGCGGCCAGGCCCTGGCTTTCTTGCGCCGGATCGGTTCGGATTCGGCGCGGCGTTTGCGGCGGGCCATGCAGGAACGCTACGGGTTGGGGGGGTGGCTCGAGCCCGATTGGTTATCCCCGGAAGCTAGCCCGATCCCGAGCGCGAATCCTCCCCTCGGCAGGCCAACCCCGCCCCCCTGGCAGAACTGGCTGCCCCAAGCCCGGCTTGAAAATCTCGAACTCGAGCCTCTGCTCCTCTGGGTGCTCGGCCTGCTGCTGCGGCGTGCACCCAGCGTGGTTCGCTCGGCGGGGTTGGCGGGAGATTTGCAGCGGTGGATCGCCGAGGAGATGCGCTCCTCTCGAGCATCCCCCCAGACCTGGCCCGATGCTCGATCCCGGCCCATCCGGCCCGAGGCCACCGATCTGCCAGCAGTACGATCTCAGCCCGAAGATACTCCCCTCGAGCGAACCGAGCCCCCGCCCACCCCTCGGGTCGAACTTCTCCCCTGGGATTCGTCCGCGGCTGAATCCACCCGGCGAGACGGGCTCGAGCCCTTGGTGTATCCTTCAGCCACTTCGGGTTTTGAACCCCCGCTCGAGCCCTTGGCTCCCCCGGATGTCTCCGCGCCGGAAGCGGAGCCTTGGCCCCGGATCATCGAGACCGAGTACGGCGGATTGTTCTTCTTGCTGAACCTGGCCTTAGCGCTCGAGCTTTACGGCGATTTCAGCCGCCCGCTCGAGCCCGGTCTTTCGCTCTCGCCATGGGATTTGCTGGCTTTGCTGGGGCAGACCTGGAGTGGGGAGGGGCGACAATTCGACCCGCTCTGGCCGCTGCTGGCCGAACTCGCGGGCCGCACTCCCCAGGAGCCGCCCGGTGCAGGCTTCGACCCCCCCGACCAGTGGCGGCTACCGCTCGAGTGGCTGATTGCTTTCCCCGAGCCCGCAAAGTGCCGTTGGGGCGTTCGACGGGGGCGGCTCCTGGCCCAGCACCCTGGGGGTTTCTTATTGCTGGACGTACGACGAAAGGGGGATCTATCCAGCCAGTGGGAACACGAACGGGAAGCCTATCGTTCCCTCGAGCTGGGCTGGGCTCGAGCCCCCCTAAAATCCCCCCGCGGACGGCTCGGGCGCTGGTGCGCTTGGCTCTTCCCCTACCTCGAGGCGCGTCTACAGCGGGCTTTGGGTATCGAGAACGCGGGGGCTTTGGTGGTTTGTCAACCGGCCAGAGTCTGGATGGGGGCGAGCGATCTCGAGGTCGGTTTCTCGCTGGAAACCTACCCGCTCGAGATTCGCCTGGCCGGGCTCGACCGCGACCCCGGCTGGATACCAGCAGCGGGCCGCACCGTGCGGTTTCGCTTCGAGTAGAGGAGAGGCATGATCCGCAACCCCGCTCCCTTCGCCCACCGGGAGATCACCCCCCAAGAGCACTTCCGGCTGCATTTCTACGCGGCGGTGTCCTGGCTGCTGGGTGGGCTGGCTTGTAGCCTGGGCGGGCTCGAGGAGGCCCTGCACGCCTTTCCCTTCCTCCAGGGCTACCTGGACGAACTGCGCGCTCAGGGGCGCAACCCGCTCGCTCCGGGCGAGGCTGATTGGTGGAATCAGACGCTCCGCGGGGAAGCCCAGGCTCCGGTTCACCTGCCCCTGCGGGCCGTGCGGGTATGGGCGGGGCTCGAGCCCGCGGCCCTCACCCTGTGGATGGCGGCGGGACTGCTCGAGGAAGACCCTCGCTTTGGCCTGGTCTTCGAAGCCCTGCAGGGGACGGCGGGGCAGCCGCACCCGACCTTTGGCCTCTTGGAAGCCTGGGGGAGAGGGCAGGGGGAGGAGCCCCGCCCGGTGTTGCTCCGGCTGCTCGAGTTGGGCTGGTTGGGCGTGGCGAACCCCGAAGCCCCCCGCCTGGGCTGGGCCTTGCAGGTGTCCACCCTGCTGTGGGATGCGGTGCAGGGCCAGGCGCCGGTTTCCGGGGTGGGCTTGCGCTACGCTCCCCCCGAGACCCTCACCCCCCTCGAGCGCCTCGTTTTGCCCGAGCCTCTCGTGGCCAAGCTGCACGGCCTTTTGCCCCTGCTCGAGCGGAGAGAGGTGCAAACCCTGGTGCTGCGCGGCCCCCGGCACGGCGGGCGGCGCACCCTGGCGGGGGCTTTGGCCCGCGCGCTGGGGTGGGGAGTGCTCGAGGTCCACGAACCCCCCGACTGGCGGCTGGTCGGCCCCTTGGCGATGGCCCTCCAGGCACTGCCGGTGGTCGTGCGGCACCTGGGGCCGGGGGAGACGCTCGAACTCCCCGAGCACGACGGCCCCTGGGCGCTGGCGCTGGGCCAGCAGGGCGGGGCGACGGGTCTGGGCCGGGCGGTGACCTTGGGCCTCACCCTGCCGACCCCGGAGGAGCGCCGGGAGCACTGGAAACGGGCCCTGGGAGAGGCCGATGAAGGACTCGGCGATTTCGCCGAACAACTCGGGGGGTTCGCCGAGCGGTATCGGCTCACCGGGGGTCAGATCCGCCGGGCGGCCACCCTGGCCCGCACCGAGGCAGCCTTGGCCGGGGAGAGCCGGGTGGGCCTCGAGCAGGTGCGGCAAGCCTGCTGCAGCCTGGGCCGCCAGGCCCTCGAGACCCTGGCCGCGCCTCTCCCGCCCGCCGGGGACTGGACGCTGCTGGCCGTCTCCGACGAGACCCGGCGCCAACTGCAAAGCCTCGAGCGGCGCATCCGTCACCGCGAGCGTCTGGGCGGTGCTGCCGGGGTGGCCTTCGCCGGGAGCCTGGGCGTCGGGGTTCGGGCGCTATTCAGCGGCCCCAGCGGCACCGGCAAGACCCTGGCGGCCCGCTTGCTGGCCCAGAGCTTGGGCCTCGACCTCTACCGCCTCGACCTCTCCCGGGTGGTCAACAAATACATCGGCGAGACCGAGAAAAACCTCGAGCAGACCCTCTCCTTGGCCGAGGAGTTGGGCATCCTGCTCCTCTTGGATGAGGGCGACGCCCTGCTGACCCAGCGCACCGGGGTGCACAGCGCCAACGACCGCTACGCCAACCTCGAGACCAACTACCTCTTGCAGCGCCTGGAGAGCTTCGAGGGATTGCTGATCGTGACCACCAACGCCAGTGAGCGCATGGATTCGGCTTTCCAGCGGCGCATGGACCTGAGCATCGAGTTCCGCCTGCCCGAGGCCGCCGAACGCCAGACCATCTGGGAACTGCACCTGCCTGCCGAGCACCGGCTCTCCCCCGAGCTGCTGCATACCATAGCCCGCCGCTGCGCCCTGAGTGGGGGCCAGATTCGCAACGCGGCTTTGCACGCGCTGTTGCTGGCCCTGGATGAAGAGGGGGTCGTGCGGGACGTACACCTCGAGGCCGCCGTGCGGCAGGAGTACCGCAAGCTGGGGCAGGTCTGCCCTCTACGGAGCTGAGGCCCGGCTATGGCGAGTAAGGTTCCCCAAACCCTCAACCAGCCTCCGGCAGTGCAACCGGTCCCGGCCCCCCGCCCCGGTGGCTCGGCCTCGGCTCTTCCGGCCCGGCTCCCGCCCGCCGTGCGGCTGACCGCCCCCGAGCCCGCCCAAGGCGAGGACGTGGCCCCCGGAACCCTCGACCTCAAAACGATGGGCTCGAGCTTCGCCCCCCCCGAGGCCATCGCCAGCTTCCTCGACGCCCGCCAGACCTCCAGGGTCAACGTGCGGCTGGGCAAGCTGGCGGTGGGAACCCTCAGCGTCGAGACCCGGCGCAAGGGCCGATATCAGGTCAAGCGGCAGCCCATTCCGCTGGCCCACCCCTTGTTCTTGGGGGCAAACCCGGCCCTGTTTCTCCGCACCGAGGGCCAACAGCTCAAGGGGCAGATCGGCTTTGTCAGCGGAACCAAGCTCGACGCGCTCTCGCCGGACGACCTCAAGAAAGCCCCCGAGCTGCTGGGGCTCACTGGGTTCCGCCTCGAGCGCCTCCCCACCTTCGTCAACACGCTCGAGGCCGGTCAGTTGCGCTTCGGGATTAAGAGGGTGGCCCTCACTCTGGGCTCGGTGTTCGTCGGCAAGCTCGACCTCGAGGCGATAGACGAGACCGTGACCTTCGCCGCCAGCGCCGAGGTGGACACCAAGGGTCTGGCCAAGGGCAGCCTGCAGCTCAACCGCGCCCCCGACGGGCAAATCAGCGGAAAAGTGAGTGTGGGGCTGGCCTTCAGCAAGGGGGGCAAGAACTTGTCCGGCAGCGTGGAAGTCGCCTGGGACGGCAACACGGTGAGCGGCGAAGGCAAGCTGGGCTATAGCGGCGAGAAGCTGTCCGGCTCAATCACCGTGCGTTTGATGGAGAAGACCCAGGCCCAGCGGCTCGAGCAGGAGAAGAAAGCCCCCTCGGCGGAAGGGGCGGCGCAAAAACCGGCTCCACCCAAGACCCCCGGTCGCAAACTCGACTACGTGGTCTTCGGCGAGGGCGACCTGACCTTCGCCTTCAACGACTGGCTGCACGGAACCGCCCACGTGATCCTGGACCCCTTCGGGTTCGTCACCATCATCGGCAAGATCACCCCGCAAAAAGAATTTCCTCTGTTTGACCCCAAGGACTATAACAAGCACCTCTTCAAACTCGAGGCCCGGGCCACCTACGGCCTGCCGGTGGTGGGCAACATCTTCATCTTCGCCAACGTCGGTCTCGAGGCCTTCGCCAAGATGCAGGGCAAGTTCTACAACATCGTCGCCCAGGGGACTTACTCCACCGACCCGCAAAAGGCCAAGGACTTCAGCATCCAGGGCTCGCTCAACATCTCCGCGGTGGCCGGGCTCACCCTGCGGGCCGAAGCCGGGGTGGGAATCGAGATCCTGAGCCACGACATCAAGGCCGGGGCGGGTATCAATGGCACCGCCGGGATCCGGGGATATGCCGAGGCCACCCCCATCATCGGCTACCGGGAACCGGCCAGCGAAGGCCAGGACAAGAAGGGGGAGTGGTTCATCCGGGGCGAGATTGAGATCGCGGCCCAACCGTTCCTGGGCCTCAGCGGGGATCTGTTCGTGGAGTTGTCCACCCCCTGGTGGTCGCCGCTTTCCGATGACCGCTGGACCTGGCCGCTCTTCAACAAGGAGTGGCCCATCGGGGGCAGTTACGGGGTAGGGGCCACGCTGGACTACGTGTTCGGCTCCGGCCAGTGGCCCAAGCTGGACTTCAAGCCGGTGGAGTTCTCCTCCGAGAAGTTCACCAGCGATATGTTCGACAAAAAAGGCCAGCCGGGGATGGGCTGGCGGGAGCAAAAAGGCAAATGGCAGGAGAAAAACAGCGCCGCCGCCCAGCCCCCGCCCAAAGTGAGCCCCCTCGGCAACGCCAAACCCGGCAAGGCGCTCACCCCGACCCCGGCCAAGCCCAAGGTGGGGCGAGGAACCAGGAAGAGCACTCGAGCGGCAGACCCCAACGCCAAAACCGTCAGCGGCAAGACCGTCAAGCAGTACCAGGACGAGGCGGCGAAAAAGGGCAAGCAACCCCCCGGCGCGCCCAAGGACGAGGCGGCGAAAAAGGAAAAGCAAGCCCACGACGAGGAGCTGAAGAAAGGGTTGGCCGCCCTGGATGCCGTGACCAAGGGCTATGCCAAGAAAGGCGCGACCAAGGAGGAACTGGTGACGGCCCTCAAGGCAGTGCGGCGCAAGTTCAAGGTGTTCAAGTCCATAGAGGTCGTGCCGGACGGGAAGAAATGGAAGTACCACTATGTCGCCAGCGAGGGGGATCAGCCGGGGCCGCCCATGCTCGAGCTTCCTCCGACGCATGTCACCTCTACCCCTGAAGGTAAAAAGGGCAAATACGTTTTGGCCAGACCCCTAACCAAAATTCCAGGCAATACCAAAGGCTCGAAGAGCACGAGTGCACGGATACCTGCTGACGCTCGGATCACTGCACTTAACGCCATTGCTGTCAATTGGGTAAAGATGCACCTCCTTCATTTTGATCTGCATGGGCCTAACGAGTTCTGGAACTTCACCCCTGGAACCCAGAAATCTAACTCGGATATGAGCGAAGTGGAACAGTTCGTCATTCAGGAAATCAAGGCTGACAAAGTGTACTGGTATGAGGTTGATGTTACGTACCGAAAAGATGAGGATGACACGGATTTTCCGCTCGAGCTGATGGTCAGATACGGGCTTTTTGACCATCAGAAAAACGAGCCAATATCTACCAAGAACAAACCGATCAAAGTTCCACCACCGGGTGAGGGAATCCATGTTGCCTTCCTTAACTTTGATGGTCGGAAGCGTTTACGGGATATGGGTGGGTTGACTTCCACCAACGCGGAATCTTTTGCGGTCATCCGTAAGCAGTATGGCAAGTTGTTTAACTCGCTGGAGGATGTCGGACTCGCAATCATCAATACCCGGGGGAAGCCTGGGGGTGCGGATGTCGAGACGCTGGCTAAGAACATAGATGAAAGCGTCAGAAATGGAAAGCTGAGATTGTGAAGAATAAGCCAACAGCGATATGAATCAGAACTTGCTCGTTTCCTGCATCATGCCCACCTACAATCGCCGGGCTTTCGTGCCCGAGGCGATAGAGCACTTCCTCCGCCAGGACTACGAACCCAGAGAACTCCTGATCCTCGACGACGGCGAGGATTGCGTGGCCGATCTAATTCCGAGTGACCCGCGCATCCGCTACGTGCGCCTCGAGCATCGCCTCACCGTGGGAGTTAAGCGCAACCGGGCCTGCGAGCTGGCAAAAGGCGAACTCATCGCCCACTGGGACGACGACGACTGGCACGCCCCGCACCGGCTCTCCTACCAGGTGCGGGAACTGCTCGCCGCCGGCGCCGAGGTCTGCGGCCTGCAAACCCTGCTTTTCTACGACCCTGTGCGGGACCAGGCCTGGAAGTACGTCTATCCTGCCGGTCAGCGCTTCTGGCTCTCGGGCTCGAGCCTCTGCTACTTCAAGTCGTTCTGGCGGCGCCACCCCTTCCCCGGGGTCAACGTGGGCGAGGACAGCCGATTCGTGGGGTCGGGGACGGGGGAGCGGATGCTGGCCTTGCCCGACTTCCGCTTCCACGTGGGCTTCATTCACGCCGACAACGTGAGCCCCAAGCGCACCGGCGGAGCCTGGTGGCAGCCTTTTCTGGCAGAGGAGGTGCGGCGGCTGATGGCCGAGGCCCCGGCAGTCAAGCTTCACCCAGCGGTGCCCCATCACGAGGAGGGGATTCCCATGATCACGGCGGCTCGAGCGGACGACCTGGAACTTACCGAGTTTGCGGCCTTCAACCACGGATTGAGCCTGCCCCGGATGCGGCGCTGGGAACTCCCCTTCGTGCTGTTCCAGGCTCGGTTGGATAACACCTCGGCGCTGCTGGACTGTACCATCAACCCTGCCGGTTTCCCCGAGCGGCTGGCCCAGCTCTACCCCCACCTGCTCTACCGGCACTGGAGCCCCATCCAAAGCGGTCAGTTCAGCCTCCCGGCGGTGCCCGACGCGGCGTTTGACCGGGTGATCTGCGTCAACACCCTCGAGCACCTGCTGGCCCCGCAGCGCCAGGCCCTCCTGAGCGCGATGGCCCGCAAGCTCAAACCGGGGGGGCGCCTCATCCTGACCTCCGACTTCTACTTCGACGCCTTCTGGGAGCGACCCGAACTGCTGCGGATGGGGGTCATGCGGGCCGATCGGCAGGAGGTCTTTGGCGGCTGGAATAAGGTGACGGTGGCGGAGTGGCTCGAGCTGACCCGCTCGAGCGGGCTCGAGCCCCTGGGCGAGGTCAGCGCGGAGCCGCAGGAGGGCGACTCGGGGCTATACCGCAATCAGGAGCCCTATCCCCACGCCTGCATCGGCGGGGTCTGGCGCAAGGGGGAAGAGGCCCCGCCCCGGCCCCGCCGGGTGGTGCTGGCCCTGCTCACCTGGAACACCCAGACCATCAGCCTGGAGTCTCTCCAAGCCTATGTACGCGAGGCCCAGATGCTCCGGCGGCTGGGGCAGGAGGCCATGATCTGCGTATGCGACAACGGCTCGAGTGACGGGACCGCCGAAGCCCTGCGGGAGTTGGAGGGGCGCTTGCCGGTCCCGCACCGCTTTATCCTGAACCCCCAGAACCGGGGCAACTCCATCGCCCGCAACCAGATCATCGCGGCGATGCTCGAGTGGGGCGGGGATTATCTGCTTTTTATGGACGGCGACATCGAGGTGGTCGCTGGCTCGAGCTTCGCCATGCTGAGGCACCTGGAAAATCAGGGGCACACCCTGGGCTGTATCGGGGCCGACTCGGCCTGGCAGAGCCCCCAGCGCGGCCTGACCACGCCGTTCCTTTACGCGGTGGAGGGGATGCGGGTCGAGCCTACCAACCTGGTGGCTTGGACCCAGTACGGCATGTTCCGCCGGGAAGTCTTCGAGGACGGGGTCCGCTTCGACGAGAGCGACCCCTTCGACCAGGCCGGTTGGGGCTTCGAGGACAACGACCTGGCCTTCCAGATGGAGGTGAAGGGCTACCGCAACGAGCGGTTTTTGGGCATGACCTACCTGCACCGGGCCGCTCGGTCGTCCATCCGCATCATGCATTCCCAGGGCATCGACGCGGCGGGGTTATACGCGCGGCGCAAACAGTACGTGATCGAGAAGTGGGCCCGGGTTCCCCAGATCAGCCAAGGCCCGCTGATACTGGTGCGCCAGGTGCAGATGCCGAGCGTGCGCTAAACACCCTCTCCGGTGGTCTTCAGCAAAAACGAGCCGATTGAGGGCGACCAGGCTCGAGGGGGCCGTAAAAGATCGCCCACCAGGACCCTCGGCGATTTCCGATTTCGCTGGCCCTAGAGAGGAAATCGCACCATTTGACCTATTCACCCTGGCGCAACTCAGCTCAGGTCGTAGCACATCTCGAACTGGTTGAGGGGCAGAGGGGTAAAGCCAAGCCGGGCCAAGAACTGCCGGGCCAGCTCCTCCGGGACGGTCTGCACCACCTGGCAGGCCTTGCCCCCGTGCAGGGCCACCAGGGCCCGCAGCATCCGCCGCCCCCAGCCTTTTTGGCGCTGGGCCTTGGGCACGACCAGGCCCCACAGCAGGAAGTGCTCGCCGGGGGTGTCGTTCACCAGGGCGTAGGCGGCCCCTTCAGTCAGCCGAAAAGCCCGCACCGGGGCCACCCACCCCGCGAGGGTCTCCGGGGTCAGCATCCAGGGCAGATCCGGCTCGTACTCCCGGGCGGCGACCTGGGCATAGTGCAGCGGGTCAATCTCCACCAGATCGGCGGCTTGGCCCGGCTCGGCGGGGCGCTGGTAGCCCAGTAGGCGGCGCTGGACCCGGAACCCCACCGCCTGGTATAGCTGTAGAGCGCTCAGGTTTTGCTCGAACACCTCGAGCAGCATCTTGCGGTCGCCGCGCGAGCGGGCTTCCCCCAGCGCTTCCCCCAGCATCCGCCGCCCCACCCCCTGGCCGCGGAAGGGCTTGGCCACGCCCATCGCCGCGACGCGGCTGGTCCAGCCCCGCCGCGCCATCAGGATCACCCCGGCGGGCTGATCGCCGGCGAAGTAGACCGAGCTGGCATAGGGGTCGAGGTGTTCGGGTCGCATCCGTCGCTCGAGGCCCTGGGCGGTGAAGCGCACCGGGATCAGATAATCCTCGAAACCGAGGTTGAGAAATTCGGCGAGCTGGGCCGGGGTGAACTCGGCGGTGGGGCGGCGGGTCAGATCAAGGGAGGTATGGGTCATTGGTAAGTATCTCCAGGATAGGACCGTAGTAGGCGGAGGGGTGGCCGAGGAGGCCGCGCCGCTGAACAACCCAACCCTTCTATCGTGGGCGCACTTAAATCCTCGGGAGCGCTGGTCATAGCTTCTGGTCTAGAGTCATGGGGGAAGCGGTTCCGCTGGGGTAAAGCTCAGCGTGACTTCTGGGTCTGGAGGGGCAGCCACACCCGGACCCGGGTTCCCTGACCGGGTGCGCTCTCTACGGTCAGCCCCGCCCCGATGGCTTCGGAGCGCTCCCGCATCGAGCGCTGGCCGAGGTGTCCGGGGAAGTCCTGGGTGGGGTCGAAGCCCTTGCCATCGTCTTGGACCTCGAGCAGCACGGCCTCGGGGCGGCTCTTTAGGGTGAGCCAGACCCGGCTGGCCTCGGCGTGTTTGACCACGTTGTGGATGGCCTCCTGGGCCACCCGGTAGAGGGCTTCCTTGGCGTCGAGCGAGAGTTCGGGTTCTTCTTCCAGCCGGGCCTCCACCTGGAGTTCGTAGCGGGCCCGGACCGCCGCGGCCTGGCGGGCCAACGCCGCTACCAATCCCTCCTCCTGCAAGGATTCCGGGCGCAGCTCGAAGATCAGGGCCCGCATCTCGGCAATCCCCGCCTCGGCCAGCGCGAGCACGTACTCGAGCGGTTCCTTGAGGGCTTGGGGGTTGCGCTCGGCGGCGTTCTGGGCGGCGCGGGCCCCCAGCGCGATCCCGTAGAGCGCCTGCGAGACCGAATCGTGCAGCTCGCGGGCCAGACGCTGGCGCTCCTCGAGCACCACCTGGCGCTCCTTGAGCCCCGAGAGCCTGGCATTCTCCACCGCGATGGCCGCCAGGTCGGCGATGGGGGTGAGGAAGGCCATCTCGTTGGGGCCGGGCTCGCCGCCGGGGAGATAGATCACCAGCACCCCCACACTCTCCTCGCGGAAGCGCATGGGCAGACAGACCACCGTGTCCCAGGTGGCCTCCCGCTCGAAGGGGTGGAGCGGGGCGTACTGGGGGTGGCCCAACACCCACTCGCGCAGCCCTTGGCGGATCACCACCCGCCCGCTGCGGAAGGCTTCGTCGCTGGGGAGCGGGGCACCCTCGCGGGCCGAGGCCACCACGGCGGCCTCGTATCCCGGCGGGAAGCCGAAGCTCGCCATATGCTGCCAGGGCAAGCCGCCGCTCGAGGGGCCATACAGCACCGCCGTGGCCAGCGCCCCCGACACCCGGGCGACCGCCATCGAGAGGGTGTGCAGGGTGTTCTCGAGCGAGCCCTCCAGTGCGGTGGAGGTCACGGCCTGGGCCAGCGCCAAGGCCTCGTCGCGGGCCCGGCGCACCTGGTCGTAGAGGCGGGCGTTCTCGATGGCGACCGCGGCCTGCTGGGCGAAGGCCTGAGCCAGCTCGATCTGTTCTAGGCCGTAAGCCCCAGTTCGGTCGTGGTCGAAGGCTAATAGGCCGATGATCCGGTCCCGCACCATCAGCGGCACGCCCATCCAGGTCCCGATGGTCTCGGGCACGTAGCCCAACTGGGCCTCGGCGGTAGCGCGGAAAGCTCGCGCCAGCGGGGTGGCGGCGCCGACATCGCTCAGGATCACCGGGCTCCGCTGGCGAATCACCTGGCGGCTGTGCTGGGCCAGGTTCAGGTCCCAGTGCCGCACTAGCTTCTCCTGCGGGAGCGGGCCCCGGTAGCTCTGCAGCTCGAGGCCCTCCCCCTCGAGGGTGAAGATGGCCGCGCCGAGGTATTCCACCACCCCGGCCAGCTTTTCCAGCAGTTGCCCCAGCAGGGGCTCGAGCTCCAGGGTCAGAGCCACGCCCTGGGAGGTTTCCAGTAGGGCCGACAACTGGCGGTTTTTCCGCTGGGCCTCCTGACGGGCCTGGCGTTCTTCGGTGACGTCACGGAGGATGGCGAAGCTCTGATCCTTGTGCTCAGAGGGTAACAGCTCGGTGGAATAGGTGACGATGCGCTCCTGCCCGTCGGGCCACACGATCACCGTATCGTAGAGCCCGGCCATCCCCAGCAGCGACTGGTGGCGTTGGCGTTGGCGGTAGCCCTCCGCGATGAACTCCAAAAAGTCGTGCCCCACGACCTCCTCCTGCCGCCGCCCGAGGATGCGGCAGGCCGCCGGGTTGGCGTAGACCACCCTCCAGCGGTCGTGGATCACTACGATCCCGTCCAGCGAGGACTCCACCAGGCTTTGCAAGACCCCCGGCTCGAGCGGCCTCACCCCACCAGCCCCTCCTTGAGGGCGAAAAGGGCGGCCTGGGTGCGCGAGGAGAGCCCCAGCTTGGCCAGGATGCTCGAGACGTGGGCCTTCACGGTGCGCTCCTCCACCCCGGTCTCGCGGGCGATGTGCTTGTTGGAGTGGCCCTGGGCCAAGAGCTTGAGGATCTCGGTCTCGCGCGGGGTGAGCGACTCGCGCATGTCGGGGGTGCGCACCTCGCGCATCAGCCGTTTGGCCGCCTCCGGGTGCAGTCGCACCTCGCCCCGGCTGGCCGCGTGGATGGCCTCGGAGAGCGCGGCGGCGTCGGTATCCTTGAGCAAGTAGCCCATCGCCCCGGCCTGCACCGCGTCCACCACTTTTTTATCCTCCAGCACGCTGGTCACCGCCACGATTTCCACATCGGGGAAGCGCTTTTTGATCTCGCGGATAGCGCTGATGCCATCCATCACTGGCATCAGCAGGTCCATGATGACCACGTCGGGCTCGAGCTTCTCCACCTGGCTGAGGGCCTCCTGGCCGTTCTTGGCCTCGCCCACCACCTCGATGGAAGAATCGGCGGCCAGGTAGAGCTTCATCCCCTGTCGGACCACCCCGTGGTCGTCTACCAGCAACACCCGTACTTTAGAATCCACCGGCCTAGTATCTCACACCGTCCTGCCAAGTCGGAATCCACACTAAGTGCCCTTCCACTGATTTTCCTTATCCCTGGGGTCTCCCCGGAAGGCGCTTTGTCGATCCAGGAGAGAAAAAAATCACCTTCCACAACCAACCTTCCACAACAAACCTAAGTAGGGAAGCCTTCCGGGGAGTATTTAGGAGCTGTGGATGTGCAGCACGTTGCCGTCGGGGCCGCGCAAGGTGGCCCGCCAGCCGTCGGCGCCCTCGGCGGGCAACTCGAGCCAGAGGATCGCCGGGTTGAGCTTGAGGGTCTTATAGAGTTCCCGCACGTCCTCCACTTCGATCTCCAGGTCGGTGAACTGCCGCCGGGGGTCGTCGTGCAGGATCAAGCAGGCCGCTTCCGGGGAAGCCTGAGCGGGCGAACCCGAAAAACCCAGCTCCACCGCGCGGTGCCCCTTGCGGGCGGGCGACTCGCGGCGGGGCTCGAGCCCCAGCGACCGGTAGAACTCTAGCGCCGGCTCGAGGTCCGGGGTGTAAAGGCTGACACGCGAAAGGTACTTGTTCATCGGGGCTTCCTCTGTGTTCCTGAGCCTAGGGCTGACCCGGGGCGGTGTCATTGTCCTAAAGTCCAATTCCCCGGTGCGGCCTTTCGTTCCATGTCCCTTCCCGCCGAAAGCGGTTGAATACCCCGCGGAGGAAGTCATGGAATCGAGCAAACGCAACAGCTCCTGGATCGGTGGGTTGGTCCTGATCGCGCTGGGCGCGGTCTTCCTGCTGCAAAACCTGACCGGCTTCGACCTCGGCAACTGGTGGGCGCTATTCCTGCTGCTTCCTGGCGCGGCAACCCTGGCTCGAGGCTATGGTTTCTACCAGGCCGACCGGGGATTTAGCCCTCGGGCGACCGGCTCCTTGGTGGGCGGCGGGGTGCTCACCCTGCTTGGTATGGCCTTCTTGTTCAATCTCGACCTGAGCCGTATCTGGCCCTTGTTCTTGATCCTGATTGGGGCCGCGATCCTGCTGCGCCCGGACGGCATCGACTCCCCCCGGTAAAGGTTGCCCGCCCCCTTCATGCAAAGGGGATTTTTGCCGCCCCACAGCACGAATGGCCCGGTTGCAAAGAAACGATAAAAGCTTGGCGGACAGGAAAAATTCACTATTTTCAGGACGACTGTCCAAATCAGCCTCGTCCTTAAGCCCAATGCCGAGAAATCCCAAAGGCCAATAGAACCGGTCACAGCCCGGGCTGTAATGGCCTCGAGCCGGGCGAACGACCGCCCCTCGCACAAGGAGGAAGCCATGAACACCCTGGACATCGTGCTCAATCTGAGCCTTTTGGCCCTGATGGTCTTGACCCAGATCGGCGAGCGCCCCCTCAACCGCTGGACCTATCTGCGCCCCGCTCTCCTCACGGTGGCGGTGGCGGGCTTCTTTTTGGGGTCGGTTCCCACCCAGGGGAATGACCTCTACCTCTACGCCATCGCGGTGGCGGGCGGTGCGCTTTTGGGCCTGGTCGCGCTGGGCCTGATGCGGCTGGACTGGGATGCCCAGGGGCGGCGGCTCACCGCCCGGGCCGGTCTGGCCTACGCCGCGGTGTGGGTGGGGGTGATCGGCGGGCGGATGCTCTTTGCTGAGTTGGCCACCCACGGCTGGGCGCAGCAGGTGGGGCGTTTTTCCTACGAGCACCAGATCACCGGGGCCGACGCCTGGCGGGCGGCCTTCGTGCTGATGGCCCTGAGCATGATCGCGGCCCGCACCCTGGGTCTGGCGGTGCGTGCGGCCCTCACCCGGACCCGGCGGGCCCTAGCCTGAGCCCCCCTCGCGGGGGGCTTTTTGCGGTGGGCATCGTTCCAAGGTACTACGCACCCCTCGGACCCCCGCACCATGCGCGCTGCTTTTGACGTTGGCAGACTTAAACCGACCGCGCGGGGCCCCCAGCGCCGAGCGGCCCAGGAGGAGCCCATGTTCCCGAACCCGCAACTCCAGATCGGTTTGGCCAGTGCCCACCAGGAAGCCCTTCTCACGGAGGCCGATCAGCGGCGGAAGACCCCGGTAGCCCAGCGGGAAACGGCCTCGCGCCTAGCTGACTATCTTCTGGGGGGCATTCGCCATCTACTGGGTCGGTGACCACAACCCTGACGGGGTCTTCTACTATGACTTGGCTCTGCTCCCACTGCTATGGGCGTTATGGCTTTGGGAGCAGGCTCTTCGAGAGGTAAGTAACCTATGTTGAAACGTCACGAAGTTTTGTTCAAGCAGCTAGAAGACTACCGACGCGAAACCCTGGCCGCAATAGAGGGTCTCACCGAGGAGATGGTGGATCTGGTCCCGCCGGGCTTCAACAACAACATTCGCTGGAATCTGGGCCACCTCTACCTGGACCAGTACCTCTGGCTTCAGCACCTCACCAAGGAGCCCGCTCCCATAGCAGAAGGTTTTGCTGAGTGGTTCGGCTTCGGTACCCGCCCCGCTGACTGGAAGTCCCAACCTCCGTCACTCGAGGCCCTGAGGACGCTGCTCAGCGAGCAACCGGGGCGGATTCGCGAGCTATACGGGCACCGGCTCGAGGAGGTGTATTTTCGCGGCGGTAGCGGGGAGGAGTTCCCGCCCATCGAGTCGGGGATGCATACCGTGGCCCAGGTGCTGGTTCGCACGATCTTCCACGAGGGGTTGCATTTGGGCACGATCCTGGCGATCCGCCGGAGCCTAGGATGATCCCCAAGCTTTCCCACCCTACCCAGAAGGTCAGCGGTCTCGAGCGCATCGTCTTCATGAGCGACGCGGTGTTCGCCATCGCCATCACCCTGCTGGTGCTGGAGATCAAGCTCCCGCCGCTCGAGCACCCCCTCACCCCCGGCGAGTTCGCCGGGGCCATCCTGGGGCTCTTGCCCAAGTTCTACAGTTACGTGCTGAGCTTTTTGGTGCTGGGGGTTTACTGGGTCGCGCACCACCGCGATTTCGGCAGCGTGACCCGCTATGATGCCCGCCTGATCTGGCTCAACCTCTTCACGCTCATGTGCGTGGCCTTTTTGCCTTTCTCGTCGGCCTTGCTGGGCGAGTACGGGAATTTTCAGCTCACCTGGGTGATCTTCGCGCTCAACAACATCGCCATCAGCGCGCTGCTCTCGCTGGCCTGGGGGCACGCCCGGCGCAAAGGGATGGTCGAGGACCTCGAGCCCGCTGGGCTGCGCTACCGCACCTACCGCGGCCTGTTGGTGCCGGTCGTCTTTCTGCTTTCCCTGGGGGTCTCGTGGTTCGACCTGACCCTGGCCCAGATCATGCCCCTGCTGCTCATCTTCACCGGTCCGGTAGCGGCGCGGCTGGCGGGCTACGACCACCCTTGAAAGGTCTTTCGTCCACCCCCTTCCCTTGGCCTTAAGGACGAGGAACTCCCGGCAAAACCGTTCCAAACTGGGCCTCGAGGTGAACCCCATGACCCTGCAAAAGACTCGCGATCAGGCCGGACTTTTAGGCAAAACCGTGCTACAAATCCTGGGCGGCGTGCTGGCGTTCGTGCTGGGGACCGGGCTGGTCTTCGGTCTGCTGACCGTGCTCCATCTGGCGGACGCGGTGCTGCACGACCCCCTGGCCCGGGCCGGAGCTGACTTGCTGTTGGGCCTGGTGCTGGCGGGGCTCTTCGTCCTCTACGCGCACAAGCTGGGCGGGGCTCCGGCCCGATCGTTCTCGTTCGCCTTCAGCCGCAAGGACGCGGCTTTCACGCTGCTGGCCGGAGCCCTCACGCTGGGTCTGGCGGCGGCCTACATGCTGATCCTGGACCGGACGGGAGCCCACCCCCTCACCATCGCCCTTCCGCCGCTGGGGCTCTTGCTGATCGGCTTTTTGGGCGAGTTCGGGGTGATCCACGAGGAGGTGCTGAATCGGGGATATATCTTGCCGTTGCTGCGCTCGCGCTACGGCACGGCAACGGCTTTGCTGGTCTCGGCGCTGCTGTTCTCGCTGACCCACGCGATCTTCAAGAAGGTGGACTTCATGCTGGTGAGCCACTTCCTGGTGGGGATCGCGCTGGGCTATTTGTACCTCAAGAGCGGTTCGCTGCTCCTCACCACCGTCGTCCACGCCTTCCACAACTTCGCCGCCGACTTGTTCTTACAGGGCAACCAGGAGGGGGTTTCGCTGGGCATCGGGTTCTTCCAGTTTTCGCTGCGGCTGGGGGCCCTCGAGCGTCTGACCTTCGACGTGCTCCTTATGCTGGCCACGCTGGCCCTCACCTACTGGGTGTATGGGCGGGGGACCAGGCTGTGGGAGATCTCCCCCCGATTCAAACAGCTTTGGGGGGGTGGCTAGCCACGGGCGGCCCAACCCGACTTTCTCGAGTTGCCCAGCGCACCCGGGCAGCTTTTTTGCTTAGGTCGCCCTAGACCGGTCCCGCCTCGCAGGGTCTCCTTTCGGGCCTCCCGGCTTTCGCCGCGAAACAACGCCTCCCGGCTAGCGCCGCGAGATGCTTCTTTCGCCGCGCAGCGGGGTAAATACGCCTCCCTCCAACCGTAAGATGTCAATAGCCGATGCCTGCTGAGCCCCTCCCCATCCACGAAGCCCTGCCCGACCTCAAAAAGGCCCTGGCCCGACACCCTACGGTGATCCTGCAAGCCCCGCCGGGAGCGGGGAAAAGCACGGTGTTGCCGCTCGAGCTTCTGGACGAACCCTGGCTGGCCAGGCGAAAGATTCTGATGCTCGAGCCCCGCCGCCTGGCGGCCCGTGCGGTGGCGGCCCGGATGGCGGCCCTCTTGGGCGAGGAGGTGGGGCAGACGGTGGGCTACCGGGTGCGCTTCGAGAACCGCGTGGGCCGACAAACCCGGCTCGAGGTGCTCACCGAGGGCATCCTGACCCGCCGCCTCCAGCACGACCCTACCCTGGAAGGGGTGGGATTGGTGATCTTCGACGAGTTCCACGAGCGCAGCTTGCAGGCCGATTTGGGCCTGGCCCTCACCCGCGAGGTGCAAGGGGCTCTGCGCGAGGATTTGCGCCTGCTGGTGATGTCGGCCACCCTCGACGGGGAGTCCCTGAGCCGGACGCTGGGCGAGGCCCCCCTGGTGACCGCCCAGGGCCGCCAGTACCCGGTGGAACTCCACTACCTCTCGCGCGATCCCGAGGGGCACCTGACCGCCACGGCAGCAGGGGCTGTCGCGCGGGCGCTCGAGCGCCACGAAGGGGACGTGCTGGTGTTTCTGCCCGGGGTGGGGGAGATCCTCCGCGGCGAAAAGCTCTTGAAGGAGCGCCACCCCGAGCTTCGGGTGCTGCCCCTCTATGGCGATTTGCCCCTTTCGGCCCAGCAGGAGGCCATCGTGCCCGACCCCGGCGGGCGGCGCAAGGTGGTGCTCGCGACCTCGGTGGCCGAGACCAGCCTGACCATCGAGGGGGTGCGGGTGGTGGTGGACTCGGGCTTCTCCAGGCTCCCCCGCTTCGACGCCCAAAGCGGGCTGACCCGGCTCGAGACCGTGCGGGTCACCCGCGACTCCGCCGACCAGCGGGCCGGGCGGGCGGGCCGGTTGGGGCCGGGGGTCTGCTACCGGCTGTGGAGCCCGGCCACCCACGCCACGCTTCTTCCTCAGCGCCGCCCCGAGATCCTGGAGGCCGACCTGGCCTCGCTGGTGCTCGAGCTGGCCCAGTGGGGGGTGCGCGACGTACACGCCCTGAACTGGGTCACGCCCCCGCCGGTGGGGGCGGTGCGGCAGGCCCGCCGCTTGCTCGAGGAGCTGGGCGCGCTCGAGGGAGACACCCTCACCGAGCGCGGGCGGCAGATGCTCGAGTGGCCCACCCACCCCCGCCTGGCCCACCTCCTCATCGAGGGCTGGGCGCTGGGGCTCGCCGCGTTGGCGGCGGACCTGGCGGCCTTGCTCGAGGAGCGCGACCCGCTCCCGCGGGAGAGCGGAGCAGACCTGGCCCTGCGGGTCGTGGCCCTGAGAAACTGGCGAGCCCGGCGGGGCGATCTGTGCGGGGCCGATCCGGGGGCTTTGGCCCGGGTCGAGCGTCTCGCGGAGCAGTGGCGCAAGCGCCTCGGGGTGCCCGCCGAGAACGACGCGCCCGATCCCTACGCCATTGGCCTGCTCTTGGCCCTGGCCTACCCGGATCGAGTGGCCCGGATGCGCGAGGGGCAGCCCCGGCGCTACCGGCTCTCCGGCGGGCGCGGGGTGCGCCTGGCCGATGACGACCCGCTCCAGGGCCAACCCTGGCTGGCGGTGGCTCACCTGGACGCGGGAAGCGAGGAGGGGCGAGTCTTCCTCGCCGCCCCGGTGAGGCCGGAAGACCTCGAGCCCTTTGCCCGATCGGTCGAGGTGGTGGATTGGGACGCTCGAGCCGGGGTGTTGCTGGCCCAGCGCGAGCACCGCATCGGGGAGGTGGCGCTTTGGGTAGAACCGCTCGAGCGAATCCCCGACGAGGAGCGCCTGCGGATGCTCTGCCAGGTAGTGCGTTCAGAGGGGCTGGCGCTTCTTCCCTGGACGGAGAACCTGCGGCAGTGGCAGGCTCGAGTGCTTTCACTAAGGATCTGGCGACCCGAAGAAGCTTGGCCGGATATCTCGGATGGGCATTTGCTCGAGACCTTAGAAGACTGGCTGGGCCCCTGGCTGGGTGCGGTCTCGAGGCGGGAGGACTTCGCCCGGCTGGACCTGGCGGGGATTCTGGCGGGTTTCCTGCCCTGGCCCCTCCCGGCCCGCCTCGACGAGCTGGCCCCCACCCGCCTCACCGTGCCCAGCGGCTCCTCGATCAAGCTCAGCTACAGCCCCGACGGGAGCCCCCCGGTGCTGGCGGTGCGCATCCAAGAGATGTTCGGGCTGGCCGATACCCCCCGGGTCAATGAGGGGCGCACCCCGGTTCTCTTGCACCTCCTCTCCCCGGCCTACCGCCCGGTGCAAGTGACGCAGGACTTGCGCAGCTTCTGGGCCAATACCTACCCCGAGATACGTAAAGAACTGCGGGGCCGCTACAACAAACACCCCTGGCCGGAAGACCCCTGGAATGCCGAGCCCACCCGTAAAGCCAAGCCCAGACCGGGCTGACCCCTGGAAAATGCGGTGCAGATCGCCTGCCTTTTCCGCGGACCCCGCCTGGATGCCCTCTGGGAGGGCATAAACTTGGTGGTTCGGATTCGTCGTTCTGTTTTGCGCAAAATGCTATAGTAGTCCTGTCGGGCCACCCCGCCACGCACCTTGAAAGCCCAGTTTCCCCGTCCTCGTCGGCTAAATTGCCGCTGCCGAGAGACTGAGGCGCGAGAAACCATGATTCCCATCGTCTTTTCGCGGCCTTTTGGGGTAGTTATCCACAGCCCTCCTGTGGATAAGTGGTTTTTCTCATAAATACCCCCCTTGGCGGTGCCGTCGTAGACGGGGTGCGGAAGGGGGTGCGTCGCAAAACTTTATCCCCGTAAGGGGATTGCAACACAATCATCGGATACGGAGCGTTAACGACGTCGTACCGTCGCAAAACTTTATCCCCGTAAGGGGATTGCAACCCGTATGGCTGATTTGTCCTCCACCCGGGCTATCCGACTCGAAAGTACCCCATAGGGTGTGCTCCGCGCACGATCCCCCAACGTTTATGGGGGGGTGTACGGCTCACATGCTTCGCTTAAAAAGGCAGCTCGGTTTCCTCGCCCGCGGGCCACGCCGCCTGGCGCAAACGCCGCTCGACCTCGCGCCCGATCATCCGGTGCATGGTGGTTGCCTGCGCCAGCTCGTCCAGGTCGTAATCGCCCCCGGCCAGGAAGTGGCTCATGGCCTTGTAGAGCAGGTGAAGCTCGGGTTTGGGGGCCTCGAGCAAGAAACGAGCCAGGGCCGGGGTGGCCTCCTCAACATCCAGAGCCTCCGGTGGCTCGGTAGAGATCAGATCCTTGAGGGGTTCGGTCATCGCTTACTCGATTATGTCATAAACATAATCAAATGGATGAGATATGCCGAGGGGGTAGACAAGCTGGTCATTATGTTATAAACTAAATCAACCAACCCTGCTATGTGATAACAGGTTGGGAAGCGAGAAGAAGGTGGCCCAAACCATCGAACTCGGCGACTCGGGCGACCGGAACCTAAAGACCCAAGAGAAGAAACCCCAACGGACCAAACCATGAAAAAGCTCGAGTTACCCCTCCACCCCAAACTGGAAACCATCTTCGGCTACCCCGGCCAGGCTCCGCGCGTAGTGTTCTACTATGACCCCCGCAGCGAGCAATTGATGTACGACGACGGCCTCGAGTTGGGCTCGGCCAACACCTGGGCCTACCTCTTGTGGGCCGCTCACCCCAGCGTCAAGGGGCTCGTCAACCACACTGCCCAATCCGCCAGCTTCTTCCTGCTCGACCGGCGCGAGCGCAAGATGTACGCCCTGACCCGCGAGGAGACGCTGGAAGCGCTCAAGACCGAGCGCGGGGCCTGGCAGGCGGCCCAGCCCGACCCGGTGGCCCGGCTGGATGCTTCGCGTAGCGAACACGTCTTTAAGGACGCCCAACACCTCATGGCCGAATTTCTGCTGTGGCTGGAAAAGTCCAAAGTCCCGATGGCCGCATAGGCTCGTGCCTCGCACCCGGTAGGGTGCTGGGTGCATGGCACTTTGTACCAGGCATCGTCGCAATCCAGACCTTGACGCGATCCACCGGCAGAGATTGACCCTTACGGAGAATCTATGATCAAGCGCCTCAAAACCCGCACCCGTATCGTGGTTCCTTGCGAGTGCGGGTATTTCATTTACCCCCCGCAGGTAACGGTGGAAAAGAACATCGAAATCCGGGCCAAGTATGCCCTATTGCTCAACGAGGCCCTCGAGCGCCGCTACATCCTGGGCGATGCGGTGGAAGGGTACTACCAGACCCTTCGTTCCTTCGGCGAGATGAGCGAGGCCCAAGCCCAAGAAGCCCTCGCCAAGCTCGAGGCGTTGGTACACGAACTCGAGGCCACCCAGAACGAGCCCGTAGCCCTGCACGGCGAGGCCGACCAGCGCTACGCGGGGTTTGCCTTCAAGTACATGCGGCCCGAGGATTACCGGCAGATGGGGATTGCCGAGCCCGCCGAGCCCGGCACCTTTACCCGCCTCGAGGCCCGCAAAGCCGTGGTCTATCTCTACGAGAAGAAGCTCAAGGGCGCGGCCTAATCAGGAGAAAGAAATGGGAGCCAATTTAGTCATCGTCAGCGGCGCGTTGAGCCGCCACGAACTGCGCTATACCCCCAAGGGCACCCCGATCCTGGAGGTTTCCTTGGTGGGGAAGCGGGCTGCTGGAGAACATCAGGTCTTCTTCCGCGCCGACCTCACGTTTTATGGCAAGCTGGCCGAATCCTGGTCGGAGCAGGTAGTGGAAGGGGCCGCCTACCAGGCCAGCGGTCGGCTCGAGTACGAAAGCTGGGAGGGCGCGGATGGCAAGAAGGCCTCGCGTATCCGGATCGTGGGCGACGAACTGCACCGGCTCGAGGGGGCCGATGTGCGGGAGGAGTCCAAGGGGCCGGTGCTCCACGGGGCCGACAACCGGGTCTTCCTGATGGGCGGCCTCATTACCGACCCCGAGATGCGGCAAAGCGCCATGCGCACCCCCATCGCCAAGGTCCAGCTGGGTTTCTCCACCTGGGACGCGGCACAGAGCCAGGCTAAACAGCACTACGTCGAACTCGAGGCCTGGGGTGACGCCGCCAAGCGCTTCCTCGAGCTCAAGAAGGGCGCCCAGGTGCTCGTCGAGGGGGCGCTCAAGACCGAGGTGTGGGAGGACCTCCCGGCGCACACTTCGGGGCATCCCAAGGATGCCCCCGTGACCAAGAACCGGCGCTATAAGCGGCTGGTGGAAGTCTACAAGGTCACCCCGCTGGTGCGGTTGGTAGGGGCTGCCAAAGCAGCGTGAGACCACGCTGACGCTTTCGTCGGGAGGAACGAGGAAGCGATTTGAGCGGCCATATTGAATTCGGGGGGCGAGCACCCCCCGAATCTTTTTGTGGCCTACAACGCTCTTCAGAGGAAATGGTTTTTTGTATTACAAAGCGACCTCGATTGGTGAAGACGGCTAGAGCTGACGGTAGCGGGTCGAGAGCAGGTTATAAAACTGCTGCGCCCGCTCCTGTGGGGAGCAGTACACGAAGCCCACGTCGGTGCGGCCCTGGGCCGGGATCACCTGGCAGGTCACTTGCAGCCTCGAGTCCTGGGCCAGAAAGTTGAAGTTGGTTCCCAAGGCCAGCTCGGCCACGAAGGACACGCTCGAGCTGCCCCGGTCTACGATGCGGTAGTTGGTGTAACCGGCCCCGGGGTTGATGGTCGGCCCCAGCTGGACCAAGGTATCGTAGAGTTGCTGCGGGCTACCGGCAAACCCCACCGAGGGGACCTGGGTGGTCTGCTGGGGGGCACAGGCCGCCAACAGGGCCAGCAGGGCGAACAGGGCCAAGGTTTTGAATCGCATAGCTGCACTGTACAAAAGCCTGGCGGATCGCTTCAAGCAATTGACCCTCACCCCACAAAAATTAACCCCGGCTAAAGGCGGGCTCAGGGTCCTCCGATGACGAGCCGATCGAGCCCATCCGTCCGCAGCTCGGCCCCTGCGGCTGGGTAGCCGTTGGCTTGCAGGATGTAGGCCACCAGCTCGAGGGTCTGGGTTTCATTTAGGATTCCCGCCCGGCCCAGCGGCATCCGGCGGGCGATAAACTGCCGAAGTTCCCCGGCGCTCTTGCCCTTCCAGTGCTCGAGGAAGCGCGGCCCGGTTAGCGGAGGTCCGTAGCGCCCAGCCAGGCTCGCTCCGTGGCAGGCTGCGCAGAGTTCCAGGCTCAACGCGCGACCGCGCTCGGCCTGGGGGGTGAATCCCCCGGTCTGCGCGAGGGCCACCAACAGCAGAGCGAAGATGCTGGGTAAGGTCAGAAGGCGGGTCATGGCGAGAAAGAAGCCGGGCTCGAGAATTTTCAACAATGCACCTCGAGCCCGGCGAAGTGGGCTATTTGTCGGTCATGGTGAAGCCGCTGAACACGAACTGGTAGGCGTTGCTGGCGGAGTCGTAGGTCGCGTTGAACTGGGTGGGGTAGAGGGTCTTGCGGCCCAGCACCGGCGGACGCGGTACGGCCAGGCTAAAGCTCTGCTTCTTGAGCAGGAACTCGCGGGTGATCATCGGCTCCACGAAGGCGAACTTGCTCGCATAGGCCCCGGCGATCATCACCTGGTCGAAAAGCCCCGCTTTGAGCTGCCCGGGAGCGGAAAACTCCGAGAGCGGCAGGGCGTGGAAGCCCATCAGCGGCACGCAGAATTCCTCGGGTTTGGCCTGCGGCGGCACGGCGGGCGCATAGCCCTGGGGGGTCAGGTCGGGGGTGGGAGCGGTCAGGTTCTTGCAGTCGATGGTCTTGGTTTCGCTGGCCGGGAGCCCGAAGAAGTGGAAATCGAAGTGCGGGGTCAGGTAGCGATCCGGCGGGTGGCCCAGCGGTTCCCACCACAGCTCCATGTGGTCGAGGAAGGTGGCTTTTTTGACTGCGTCGGGGAACTCGAGGTTCACCTCTGGCCCCATCTGCATGTTCATCCCCTGGTGGTTGGGGTCGGCGGCGGGGGCTTTCTCGATACCGCTGAGGGGAATCGTCACCCCGGCTTCCATCACCTGCCCGTTCGCGCTCAGCTTGGCCCAGCTCGAGACCTGTGCGCCAAAGAGCATCGCGCTCGGACCGGCCACGGTTTGGTTCTGCGCCTGGCCGATAGCGAGGAGCCCGATGGTCGCCAATACCCCGGCCCCGACGAGGGGAATGAGACGCTTCGAATACGCTTGCATCCTGACCTCCTGGGTTTTAACCCATGATCAGGATGCTCCGGGGGGTGTTAAATTGGCGTTAAATCCCCCCGCCTCTCCAGAAAACCGGCCCGATGATGTAGAGGTCTTCCTCGAGCCCCAGCACCAGCACCGGGTGAGCGGGTTGGGTGGGGTAGAGCCGGATGCCCTCTTTCTCCACCTTGTAACGCTTGACCACCAGCTTTTCCTCCCGTGGCCACCAGGCCACCACGATGTCCCCGCTCACCGCCCGGCGGCCCCGGTCCACCGCGATGTAGTCGCCGGGGGCGATGCTTTTCTCCTGGCGGCTGGCCCCCTCCGAGATCATGCAGTCGCCGTTGACCAGATATACCCGCACGTTCTGCGGCTTGACCCCTTTACGCCTTAGGATTTCGGCGGGGATGGCGATGGACTCTCCCTCCAAGGGCTCGGATTCTGCTGCCCCCGCCGAGACCGAGCCATACACCGAAAAGGCCCGCCACTCTGGCTGCACCTCGATCCGCCGCATCCGCTCGGAGACTTGGGCGGGAAGGCCGGGGTACTCGAGCCGGGTGGCTTCGGCGAAATCGCCGGGGCTCCACTCGAGTGCTTCCAGCAAGGCGTGGAGCTTGGCGGTGCTGAGGTCCAAGGTGGGGTGGATCAACCCCCGCTCTAGCCGCGAAAGTTCGGTTTGGTTGAGCCGCCCGTCGGATTCCCCTACGATGCGGTCCTGCGACTTGCCCAACTCCCGGCGGCGCTCCCGAATGGCGCTGGCCCAATGGGGTAGTGACATAATGGCCCCCTTCACCTCCAGAGTAAGTCAAAATGATTAAGTGTCAAGAGGAACCCAGTCACATTGACTGAAAGTGCGATATGTAATAGACTAACCAAACAGCGGTGATATGTCATAAACATAATAATAGCCTCAGGTTTATCCCCTGCACAAGTGGTGCGAGACGGGCCGTGGCCGTAAGGGCTTGGGCGGAGCGAGGTTCGAGGATGGAAACGAACACATCCCTGTGGTTGATCTTAGGGTTCGCCGGGCTTTTTGCCTTGCTGCGGGCGATGGTGGACCAGGTGCGGCGGCGATTCTGGAGACAGGCCGTGCGGGTGGTCTCGAGCGCCTTCTGGGGCTTCATGGGCGCTTTGCTGGTGCGGGAGTGGCTGGAGGTCTCGCCCCGCACCCTGTGGGTGATCGCGGCGCTGCTGGGCTGGGTGGGTTACGAGGCCACGGTGGGGATGATGGTCCGGCTGCTCGAGAGCAAAAGCGGGGCTAAGCTAGAGAGCAACAAAAAAGGGTGTGATCGGGAGAGGGTGGGCCATTAGGGTTATGTACCCTAGAGGTGAGCCAATCAGCTGAAGCCTGGTGATCTAGTTCCGGCAGCATCGCGGCAGGCCGGGTAGCATGGCCGAGTGGAACTCGGTTACTCCTTTTGCCCCAACGATACCTTCATCTTCTACGCGCTCGTTCATGGCAAGGTTCCGGCACCTTTCCCGGTGACGGAAATTCTAGAGGACGTGGAAACCCTTAACCGCTGGGCTCTTGAGGGCCGCCTTCCCCTCACCAAGATCAGCTATGCCGCGTATGGGCGGCTCCGCGAGCGGTACGTGGCCCTGCGTTCGGGCGGAGCCCTGGGGCGGGGGGTCGGACCCTTGTTGGTGGCCCGCGCTCCTGTGGATAACCTTGCGGATAAGCGTATCGCCATCCCCGGCACGAACACCACCGCCTTCATGCTCTTGTCGCTGTACGGGCCTAGCTTCGTCCCGGTGGAGATGCGCTACGACCAGATCTTGCCCGCTGTGCAATCGGGCGAGGTGGACGCTGGGCTCATCATCCACGAGTCGCGCTTCACCTACCCCCGCTACGGGCTGGTCAAGGTGCTGGACCTGGGCGAGTGGTGGGAAGCGGAGACCGGGCTGCCCATCCCCCTGGGGGCCATCCTGGCCCGGCGCGACCTGGGCGAAGCCACCATCCGCTCGCTGGACCGGGCGGTGCGCTCGAGCCTCGAGTACGCCTACGCCCACCCCGAGGAAACCCTGGCCTACATCAAGCAGTACGCCCAGGAACTCGAGGACGAGGTGATCTGGGCGCATATCCACACCTACGTCAACGAGTTCTCGCTCGACGTGGGCGAGGAGGGCGAACGGGCGGTGGCCGAACTCTTCCGCCGGGCCGAGGCCAGGGGGCTCATTCCAGGCTCGAGGCTGCCTAACTTCCTCGACTGAGAGGCAGATGGCGCAAAGCGCTAGGGAAGCAAAAAACCGTCACCGCTCTTGCCCTGGCTTTTTTCCCCCTTCCCCCCTCTCGGCTTGATAACGGCAGCAGGACGCAACAAGCTGCCCTAAACCCCGCCATAGTATCGCAGCATCCGGTGATCTAATCACAATTAGGCGATAAAGTAAGAGCCATGATCCCGCAGTTCCTCGCTGCCCTGCCCCCCGAAGCCCGTGGGGAAGCCGAACGGGTCTTTCACCCGTTCTCGGCCCGGCGGGGCAACTACTTGTGTTACCCCGAGGACGAGGCCCGCACCCTTTATTACGTGAAGGAGGGCTGGGTACGGCTATTTCAACTGGGCGCTCAGGAAGAGGAGATCACCCTCACGGTGGTGGGGGCCGGGGAGATCTTCGGTGAGGCCGCCCTGCTCCCGAGCGAGCGTTACGGGGTGTTCGCCGAGCCGCTGGTGGACTCCGAGCTGCTCTCGGCCTCCCGTGAGGATTTGCAGCGGCTGATGTCCCGCTTCCCCGCGGCTCAGACCGCCTTTTTGATCCTGCTCTCGCAGCGTTTGCGCAAGGCCGAAGAACGCCTGCGCGACTTGCGCTTCAAGGAGGTCTTGCCCCGGCTGGCCAAAGCTCTGCTGGCGGCCATGCGCGAGGGGGAAGAAGGCTACGAGATCACCCTTTCGCACCAGGACCTGGCCCACCTGGCGGCCTCGACCCGCGAGACCGTGACCAAGGTGCTGGGGGAGTTGGCGCTCGAGGAGACCATCGAACTTGGCTATCGCCGCATCCTGGTCTTGCGCCCGGAGGACTTGCGCCGGGTGGTGGGGTAGCCAGCGGCCCAAAGCGGCGGAAAGCGGTTGGCCGTTCGCGGTTCGCTCCTTGGATTGTGACCTGCTGCATCCGGTTTTCAGGGAATTGTCCGATGCTCTGGTAGGGATTCACCGTGCCGACCACGCCCGAACGACTCCGCCCCTACTTGCCTTACGCTCTCGAGGACTTGCCCAAGCTGCTCGAGCATCCCCGCTCAGCCCCCCGGGCCGAACTGAGCGCCGGGCTGGTGGCGTACCTGCGCCGCATCGGTGCGCCCCCGGCCAGCCTCGCCGCCGCCCGCCGCCTGGCCGAGCCCCACAGCCGGGTCATCGTCACCGGGCAGCAGGCCGGGCTCCTCACCGGCCCGGCCTATACCTTTTACAAAGCCCACTCCGCGCTGGCCCTGGCCCGCCAGCACGACTCCCCCCAGCGAGCGGTGGTGGCGGTGTTCTGGGTGGCCTCGCAGGACCACGACACCGACGAGGTGCGCTCCACGCGGATGCTGGACCTGGACGAACGCGTTCACACGCTCAGCCTCGAGCTTCCCAAATCCCACCCCGCCGGTCGCATCCCCTTCGGCCCCTACTTCGAGCAGGTCTGTGCCTTGTTGGGCCAGTTCGGCGGGATTCCCTCGATCCAAGACCGGATCTGCCGGGCGATGGTGGGGGACTGGTCGTATAGCGAGGTGTTCGCCCGGTTGGTGCTCGAGTTTCTGGGGCGCGAGGGCCTGGTGG
>DASTSL010000105.1:0-26236 GCA_035760705.1 Meiothermus sp.
GCGCGAACGGGTGGTCAAGCTCCTGACCGAGAAGCGGGATATCCTCGAGCGGGTGACCCAAGCCCTGCTGGAGTACGAGACCCTCAATGCTGAGCAGTTCGTCCGGGTGGTGGAGGGTCTTCCGGTAGAGGAACCCCCCTCTGAGCCGCCCAAGGACAAGGAAGAGAAAGAAGTTCCCCGCATCGTGCCCAAGATCAAGCCGGGCGGCGCGCTGGGTGGGGCATAACCTCCTGCGCAAACCGCCAGGATTCCCTCTCCTACGGAGAGGGGTTTTTGTTGGAGAACCCTCGAGCCTGTACGCCGCTCGAGCTTTCGAGATTGCACGCCACCTCACATGCCACCCGGACGGTTCCGGATTAGGCTAACGGCCAAGGAGGGAAATATGGCCGTAAAAAGACTCAAAGCGAATTCCAAAGGCGAGCCGAGGCTTCTCCCCACCCACAACGACCTCGCCACCGATATCCGCCACGCGGTGGTTGCTCTGCTGCAACCCCGGCTCGCGGACGCGGTGGATCTGCACTGGCAGGCCAAACAGGCCCACTGGAACGTGAAGGGACCGAACTTTATCGGGCTGCACGAACTCTTTGACCGCTTGGCCGAGGCCGTGGACGAGTGGGCCGACCTCCTGGCCGAGCGCATCGTCCAACTCGGCGGGATCGCCGAAGGCACCATCAAAGTCGCTGCCGAACGCTCGGCCTTGCCCGATTACCCCCTGCACGCTACCGAGTGGGCCGAGCACGTCGAGGCGGTTTCCCAGTCCCTCTCGAGCTTTGGCAAGGCGCTTCGCAAGGCGATTGACCAGGCGGGCGATTTGGGCGACCAGGACACCGCCGACCTTTGCACCGAGATCTCCCGCGCGGTGGACAAGATGTTGTGGTTCGTGGAGGCGCACCAGCAGGAGCGTTGAGAAGGGAGTCGTACGTCACCCGGCTTACGCCCCTGAAGGCTGGTGGTCCGGGGGAAAAGCTTTTCCCCCAGGCCACGAGCCTTCCTCGGTATACGACCTGCGCTAGCCGATCCTGTAATCAATCGTCACCGGGGCGTGGTCGGAGAAGAAGGGTTCCTTGTGGATCGCCGGACTGTGTGCGGCGTGGGCTATCCCTGGCGTGGTCAGGTGGTAATCCAGCCGCCAGCCCACGTCGTTTTCGCGGGCCCGGCCCCGGTTCGACCACCAGGAGTAATACGCGGCTTGGGGCCCGACCAACTGGCGGAAGGTGTCCACGAACCCGCTTCCGAGGAGTTCGTCCATCCAGGCCCGCTCCTCCGGTAAAAAGCCGCTATTCTTCTGGTTGGAGCGCCAATTTTTCAGGTCGATGGGTTTGTGGGCGATGTTGATGTCGCCGCAGATGATGAGTTCGCGTCCCTCTCGAGCCAGCGCGGCCACGTGCTGCAAAAAGGCCGGCAGGAACTGCATCTTGAAGGCTTGGCGCTCCGGCGAAGAGGCCCCCGAAGGCACGTACACCGAGATCATGCTGTAATCGGCGAAGTCAGCCCGCAAGACCCGCCCCTCCGCGTCGTAGAGCGGGTTTCCCATCCCGTACACGATCCGCTTGGGCTTTTTCCGGCTGAGCAGGCCCACCCCGCTATACCCCGGCCTGGCCGCCAGGTGCCAGTAGGTGTGATGGCCGGGGAGCAAGAGGGGGATGTGATCCTCCGAAGCCCGTACCTCCTGCAAGCAGATCACGTCGGCTTGGTGGGCCTCGAGCCAGGGAGCGAGCCCCTTGGCACAGGCCGAACGGATGCCGTTGACGTTGAGGGTGGTGATGCGCATAAAAGGTTCGGGCAGCCCGTCGGGGCCGCCCTTATAGTGTATTGATTTCGCTCTCCTCGGTCGGGGGGAAACGAACGGGAGACGCAAAGCGCCCCCCGCCGGAAGGGAAGGTCAGAACTTACTTCTTAACTTTCTCCTTCAGGGCCTTGCCGGGCTTGAACGCCGGGTAGGAGGAAGCGGGGATCTTGATCTTCTGGGTGGTGCCGGGCTTCACGCCGGTGCGGGCCTTGCGTTTGCGCACCTCGAAGGTGCCGAAGCCGGTGAGCTGCACCTTGTTGCCGCCCGCTAGAGCATCTTGCAGGTGGCTGAGAAAGTGATCCACCGCGGTCTTGGCATCCTTTTTCTTCATACCGCCAGAGCTAGCGATCATGTCAATCAGATCGGCTTTCGTCTTGGTCTTCTTAGCCATTCGTCACCTCCTATATTTCCCTTCGCCAACGACTATAGCACACCTCACTCGCAAAATGCAAGCTGGTGGCCGGGTTTCTTTCTCTTAATGCTTAGGCTTTCAATCGTGTAAGGATTCAGCCACGGTGGTACTTGGGTGGCAAAAGCGCGATAACTGCGGCCTCGATTTGCTGCGTGAGCGCATCTAGCGCTTGGTGATCGAGCTTTTGTTCACTTACCCGGATCGGCTCGCCGAAAACCACCTTGATGGGCCGACGCAGGTAGATTTTTCGCCCGTAGGGCCAGGCCTCGTAGCTGCCGATCACCCCCACCGGGACGACGGTCGCGCCGGTTCGGGCGGCGATGGCGGCCACCCCGGTTTTGAAAGGCAGCACCTTGCCTTCGCGGCCCCGGGTTCCTGAAGGGAAGATGCCGAAGGCCTTTCCCTCCTTGAGCACGCGGATGGCTGTCTTGATGGCCCCTAAGTCGCTGGTCCCGCGCTCCACCGGGATCACGTATAGCCGGGGCAGCAGCCAGGAGAGCACCGGCATCTTGAAGGGTTCGGAGCGGGCCATGAACACCACTGGACGGCGGATGGCCGATCCCACCGCGATAGGGTCCACGATGGAGAAGTGGTTGGCGGCCAGGATCACCGGCCCGGTTTCGGGGACGTTCTCGGCGCCTTCGACTCGGTAGCCAAACAAGACCCGCAACAAGAAGTTAGCGATTTGCCAGGCGATGCGGTAGACCATGAGAATAGCTTATCGTGGCAGGCGGGTTGATCGTGCTCGGTTGAGTTTTGTTGGCTGCTTCGCGGGGAAAGGTAGAAAGAGGGGGAGAGGGGGAAGAGGAGAAAAAGCCAAGATAAGAGCGGTGATCGTTTCTTGCTCTTCCTCTTTTTGTCTCCCCCTCCCAGCTAGTGGGCCATTATGCCGTTCAGATAGAGGGTGGGGTCGGCTTCGGGGAAGGGGTTGTCGAGGGACTCGAGTTCTGCGAGCCGGGTTAGGTCTACGGCCTCGCTGTGCAACATAGACTCGAGTTCGGCGAAGCGGGCGGCGTGGTCCGTGTAGCGTTGCCGGGCGTACTCGGCGGCCTGGCCGGTTTCGATCAGGAAGGGCCAATCCGAGGCCTCGAGTAGCAGCAACTCGCGCACCATCTGGCGTAGGATGCGCCGCGAAGCGCCACTCTCCCGCCGGGTGTTCTTGACCACTTCCTTCATGCGGGTTTCGGCCTCGTATACCCGCTGCCAGTAATCCCGGGTGGCGGCATTCTGCCAGATCTGGTGCATCCCGCCCCGCCCCCAGGAGCCTTCGGGCAGCGCGGTGCGGGTGGTGGGGCCGCGGGTGGCGCTACGGGCGGTTTGCGCGGTGATGTTGCCGGAGCGGTGCAGTTCGCGGTAGACCTGCTCGAGCCAGATCGGCCCCTCGTGCCACCAGTGGCCGAACAGCTCGGCGTCGTAGGCTGCGCAGATCACCCCGTCGGGGTGCTGAACCGCCAACCGCAAGAGCAAGCCCACGAAGTGCCGAGCGTGCTGGTGGGCGAGCGCGGCGGCGGCTTGGGGGTCGTAGGGTTCCTTCGCGCTCAGGTCGGTCTTGCGCTCAGTGACCTTCCAGTGGTGCAGCCCGGAGGTGGCGTCCTTGCGGTGGAACTCGCGGTAGTCGCCGAGGCCGGGGTAGCCCAAGTCGGCGCTCCAGACCTGGAGGGTGGTCTCGCGGTTGCGGGCCAGCAGGCGCAGGCCGGACTCGAGCTCCAGCACCCCATATAGTGCGTCGCTACTCTCACTTGGCGTTGCATCGGGCTCGGCGTAGGGCGGCAAGGGCTGGCCCCCCTCGACCAGATGGGCGTCTACGAAGGTATAGCGCAGCCCGGCTTTCATCAGCAGTTCGTCCAGGCCGCCCCGGCCTTCTTTGCGGGGCCGGTAGGCCATCTCCGGCAGCCAGAAACCGCTGGGCTCGCGGCGGTAGTGGCGGCGGTAGGCCTCGAGACCGGTTTTGATCTGTGCCCAAACCGCGGTGTCGGAGCCCAGCAGGGGCAGATAGGCGTGGGTGGCAGCGCTGGAGATGATCTCGATCTGGCCCTTCTCCTGGGCCTGGGCGAAAAAGCCCACCACGTCACCCCCCAGGGCCTCGTACTGCTCGAGGGCAGTCTGCCAGTAGCCCAGTTGGTGGTGGGCGCTGGCCGCGAAAACTGTCCCGGAGAAGCGCTGCAGGTCCCCCTGGGCGCGCTCGAGGCGGTCGCGGATATAAGCCCGGCAGCCCTCCTTGACCTTAGGGTCCACCAGTTGCTCGGTGAGGATGGGGGTGATGCCCAGCGTGAGGGGGGCCGGGATGCCCTCGGCCTCGAGGCTCTGGAGCATCCGAGTGAGGGGCAGGTACACCTCGGCGACGGCTTCGTAGAGGGTCTCCTCGCCGAAAGGCCACATCCCGTGCGCCCGCACGTAAGGCAGGTGGGAGTGCAACACCAACACAAAACGGGTCATAGGAGGTCTCAGGGGAAGGCCGGGAGGTCCGAGCGATGCCCAGACCGCAGGATCCGCCCCTCAGCGGTGGTTATTGTACCCTAAGCGGTGAATTTAAAAAAACATCCAGGTGAAGAACCCGATGCGGTTCCTCACGGTTTTGGAAGACGGGTTGTTCTTAGGTAATATACCTCAGGTGACCCCCGTTTACTGGATGCTCGCCTTCATCTTCGCCCTGGCCTGCGTGATGGCCTGGCGTTTGCGCGGCTCCCGCTACGGGTGGGTCCCGCTCTTCCTGGTGGTGTTCGCCTGGGCAGGGGACTGGCTCTTTCTGGGGAGCCGTTCGGGAGGGCTGGTGGAGAGCCTGGGAGCCCTCTCGCTGCTGATGTTGCTGCTCCTCAATAAAGCCCCGCCCCTCACCCCCCTGGATCGCCAGATGGTGCAGGGAACGGCAGGCATATTCACCTTAGTGGTGCTCATCTACGCTCTCATCCCCAGCCTGCGCTCGCTGGTTCCGCTGCTGGTCTTCGGGCTGATCCTGGTCTCGCTGATGGTGTTCACCCGCAGGTCGCGCCAGCCGTAGTGGGGTGGCCGTCAGCGATCTCGACCTGCCCGGCAACCGACTTTTTACCCCAATTCGGCCCAATACTCGGGATTATTCAGATTCCCTACGCACCAGTAGTAATGTCCATCCCCGCCCGCATAGGCGTAGGCATTCGCGGTTAACACGCTGTAGAGCAAAATGTACCGATGCAAAATACCTAAGGTCTCTTCCCCCACCGCCCGCCGAACCACCCGCCCCAGACGCCTCCAGATATCTCGCTTTAGCTCATCGTACATGTCAAAAAACACCCAGCCGGTGGCGAGGTCGTAAAGCGGATCGCCGTAGTGGGTCATCCAGCCGAAGTCGAGCAGGGCGGTGATGCGGTGGTGTTCGTCCACCAGCAGGTTCGCCGGGAAGAAGTCGCCGTGCACCAGGGCGTATTCGCCGCGGTAGGGCTGGCTCAGGAGGGTGCGGAGGCGCTCGAGCTTCCCTTCCCAATCGGTCACGTCGCGCCGCAGGTAGACCTCACAGGAGGTTAGGCGATGCTGTAAATAACGCAGCAAGAACGCGTTCAATTCCCCCTCGGAGCGCAAGCTCAGCCACTCGGGGTCGAAGAGTTTATAGCGCTGGAAGCGGGCGGGGAAGCGGACTTGGCGTAGCTCGAGGATCGCCTTTACATAGCGGTCAAACACCGCCTCGAGTTCGGTCTCGCTCAAGTTCCCTAGCCGGGTGCTCAGCGTGGTTCCGTCCAGCCGCTGCTCCAAACTGAGCAGCAGACCCTCTTCCTCCCAGACTTTGTGAATGCGGGGGAGTTGGTAGCTCAGGCTCGAGGGGTCCAGTTCGGCGTAAAAGGCTTGTAGGGTACAAAGCTGCTCGAGGGTCAGGTCGTTGGTGTAGACCTTTAGAACCTGCTTGTCGCCGTAGGCGTACGCCTCGGCTTCCATGCCCTTACCGAGCAGGTTATGCTCGCCAAGCTGGTATTTGGATCGGAGCCGCTCTACTGCTGGGCGTTTCACCTTTTACCTGACCACCGTCCCGGCCCCCTCGAGCGCCCGGCGGATCGGCTCCTCGACCCGGGCATCCCCGAAGATCACCCGGCCCACCCCGCCCTGCACGGCCTCCACCGCTCCCAGCACCTTCTTCTTCATTCGGCCCTGGGCTACCGTCATGTACTGTGGGTCATTCACCCGGCTGGCCGGGATCTCCCGAATGAGGCTCGATTCGTCGGGGAAGTTGGCCAGCAGGCCGGGGATGTTCGATAAGAGCAAGAGGGCCTCGGCCTTCAGCGAGGTCGCCAGCATCGAGGCCGCGGTGTCCCCGTCGGTGTTGATGGCGTCGCCTTGGTAGCTCACGGCGGGCGGGGTCAGCACGGGTAGGTATCCGGCTTCTAAGAGCATCGCGAGCAGGCCGGTGTTCACCCGCTCCACCGAGCCGGTGTAGTCGCCCCGGTGAATCTTGATCTTGCCGTTTTCCACATACTTGACAGCCTCTTTGCGCTTCCCCTCGAAGATGCGCCCGTCGAGGCCCGAGAGCCCGATAGCATTGACCCCTTCGCGCTGCAACAGCTCCACGATGCGCTTGTTGACCAGGCCGCAGTAGACCATCTCGAAGATCTCCAGGGTGCGCCGGTCGGTGAGGCGCGAGGTCATCCCGCCCGGGTGGGTCAGAAACTGCGGCGGGTGGCCTAACGCCTCGGCGACCTTGTTGGTCTCGCTCGAGCCCCCGTGCACCAGGATGAGCCGCTGCCCCGACTTCCACAGTGCCGCCGCGTCCTTGGCGACGGCCTCGTAGTTGATGCCTTCGGAACCCCCGACTTTGACGACGATCATGCCCGAACTCCCTAGCCGATCATCATAGCCGGATCAGGGCGATTTTTTATACACGTCGGGGAAGTGAAGCTGCATGAAGCGCTCGGGGTGGGGGATCGAGGTGAAGCCGAACTGGGCGTAGAGGGGGTGCGCGTCGCGGGTCGCCAGCATCCAGCGGCGCAGCCCCTGAAGCTCGGGGTGAGCCAGCACGCACTCCATGAGCCACTTGGAAAGCCCCCGTCCGCGGTGTTCGGGCAGGATGAAGACATCGGCCAGATAGGCGAAGGTGGCCCGGTCGCTGACCACTCGAGCCCAGCCCACCTGCTCCTCGGCCCGGTAAACCCCGAAGGATACCGAGTTGCGGAAAGCCCGCTCGACCACCTCGCGGGGGATGCCCAGCGACCAGTAAGCCTGGGTGGAGAGGTAGTGGTGAATCCGCTCCAAGTCGAGCCGGGTCTGCTCGGTGCTGATCTGGTATTCGCCTCGAGTCCAGGTCATGCTTCCACTCTATAGCGGCCATGGTTCTGGCCACCTCGCGCTTGCTCGCCCCACCCGGCTATCGCCGCGAAAATACCCCTCCACCGGCTTGTTTTTGCTGAAGGCGGTTATAGCTTTGGATAGGATGGGGGAGAGCTATGCCCCGCATCGTCGCGCTGGACCAGGTGGAATTGCCTTGCCCGAGCCCGAGCGTTTTTTGGGTCTTGCTCGAGGTGGGCTCGTACTCCCGCTGGTGGCCCGAACCCTTCCGGTTCCGCGTGCTGGGGCCGTTACCTGCCCAGCCCGGAACCCGTCTCGCGGCCCAATACGGCCCGCTCATCCGCTGGGTCGCCGAGATCAGCGAGATCGAGCCGGGAAAGCGCCTGGGGCTTTGCTACCGCGGGGCCTGGGAGGGCCGCACGGCCTGGGAACTCGAGGCCCCCTCCCCCGAGTGCTGCCTCCTCTCCTACCGCATCGACATCGAGCCGGGGCCGCTGTGGCTGCGCACTCTGCAACGCTTCGCGCCCTTCGATCGGCTGCACTCGAGGGAGATGGAGCGGGTCTTTGCCCGCTTGAGGAGCTATCTGGCGGAGCGGGAAAGCGGGAAGCTCAGGGGTGCAATCCGCTGAACTCGAGCCCCGCCGTTTCCTCCCAGCCCATGCGGATGTTCAGGCTCTGGATGGCGTGGCCCGCCGTGCCCTTGACCAGGTTGTCAATCGCTGAGATCACCACCAGCCGTCCGGTGTCCTCCTCGAGCTCGAAGCCGATATCGCAGTAGTTGGTTCCCTCCACCACGCCCGGATCGGGGTAGCGGTGGATGCCCTTGCGCACCTTGACCATACGGATAAAGGGCGCGTTGGCATAGACGTTGCGGTACGCCGTCCACACGTCGCGCTCGCTCCAGCCGTCCTGCAAGAAAGTCTGGGCGGTCATCAGGATGCCGCGCACCTTGTCGGTGGCGATGGCGGTGAGGTAGAGGTCGGGTTTGCCGGGGAGGTTCTCGAGGATTTCCGCGGTGTGCCGGTGCCCGGTGGGTTTATAGGCCCGGATCGAACCTGAGCGCTCGGGGTGGTGGCTGGCCAGGCTGGGCTCGGCCCCGCCCGCGCTGGTCGAGATCATCACGTTGACAAAGATCGGCTTGGGGGCGAGCACCCCCTCCTTGATGAGCGGGTAGAGGGCCAGCAGGGTCGCGGTGGCGTTGCAGCCGCAACAGGCTAGATAGTTGGCGGTCTGGATGGCCTCGCGGTGGATTTCCGGGTTGGCGTAGACCCACTGCTCGAGCAGATCGGGCCGGGGGTGATCCTCGCCGTAGTATTTCCGGTACAGCTCGAGGTTTTTGAGCCGGAAATCGGCAGAGAGGTCGAGGATGATGGGGGCCTTGTCCCGGTATTTTTCGAACTCCTTGGCCGCCACCCCGTGCGGCATCGAGAGCACCAGGATGTCGGCGGGCTCGAGGTTCGCGGGGTCTACGAACTTGAGTTGGGTGCGGCCCCGCAGGTTGGGGTGGATCAGGCTCACCGGGTCGCCCAGGTAGCGGCGGCTGGTCACCTGTTTGACCTCGAGGCCGGGGTGCCCAAGCGCCAGCCGCAAGAACTCGCCCCCGGCGTAGCCGGAGCCCCCCACGATGGAAACGGTCTTTTTCTCCATTGGCATCCCCAAAATCAAGGCAACAGCATATCCGATGCCGGGGCCTTTGGCTACCACAGGCCCAGCGGCGGGTCGAACCGGGCCAGCTCCGCCTCGGCCTGCGCCGTCCCGTCCTTGCGGATGTGGTAAATCTCCGCCGCCAGCGCCGGGTTTTCCCCGGTGAGGGCCTTCACCACCAGCAGCCTGCGGTGGCAGCGGTTAGGGTCCTCCTCGCTGCACAGCACGGCAACCCGGCGCCCGGAGGCGAGCCTTTTCAGCGCCTCGAGCCCCTCTCGGAAAGCTTTTGACTCGGCCATATTCGCGTAGTCGGGGCGACCCGATTCATCGTAAAGCTGAGGGTCCTTGGGCCGCCCGCCGAGGGTCTCGAGCCAGATGTACTCAACCCCGTGTTCGGACAAAAGACGCTCGAGGTTTTGTTTACGAAAGTGGGGGGAGAACCTCGAGACCGGCTGCGAGCGCACGTCCGCTACCAGCTCGATTTCGTGGTGCTGCAAGAGCGCGATGAACTTTTCGGCGCTGTGGTTGGAGTGGCCGAGGGTATAGAGCATATCGGGTCTCAGTCCACCGCGACGGCCTCGACCTCGAGGCCATGGCTACTGCCGACGGATGCTCCAGGCGTACTCGAGGATCTTCCCCGGAATGTCCACGCCCGTCGTGCTCACCGAGTTCTTGAACTCCATGGTGTGGTTGACCTCGTTGACCAAGAGCCCCCTCGGGCTCTCGAAGAGGTCAATGGCGACCACTCCGCCGCCCACGGCCTTGGCGGCTTTCACCGCGATCTCGGCGAGTTCGGGTGTGACCGGGCAGTTAGAGGCCTTGCCGCCCCGGGCGGTGTTGGTGATCCAGTGCTCGCTGCTGCGGTAGATGGCCCCGATGCAGGTGTCACCCACCACAAAGGCCCGGATATCGCGGCCTCCCTTGTCCACGAGTTCTTGCACGTAATAAAGCTGGTGCTGATAGCCGCCCAGGACTTCCTTGTGCTCCAAGACCGTTTCGGCGGCGTCGCGGTCGCGGATGAGCGAGAGGAGGCGTCCCCAGGAGCCCACCACCGGCTTCATCACCACCGGGTAGCCGAAGGCTTCGATAAGCTTCAAGGCTTCTTCGGATTCGGTGGCGAGGGCGGTTTTGGGCTGGGGAACCCCGTGGGCCTCGAGCGCGCAACTCGTCGCCCACTTGTCGCCGCAGATCTCGATTACCTCCGGGCGGTTCACCACCGGGATGCCCAAGCTCGTCAGGTAGCGCGAAACGGCCAGGCCCTTGCTCTGGCTCACCAACCGCTCGACGGCGGTGCTGACGCCCTCGAGTTCAGCCGGGCGCTGGCCCAGTCGCATGGGAAGCTGCTTGGCATAGATCTTCTTGAACGGGATGCCGAGCCGACTGGCGGCCTCGAACAGCATCTCCTCGTCGGGGCGTATACGGTCATACAAAATTGCGAGCATAGCGTGAAGGGGTTTGTCAAAAAGACGTTTTAGAGAAAAGAGAAAACAGGAAGGAGGAAAGAAAACCTTTGCTTTCCTCTTTGACCTTTCCTCTTTCCTCCAACTTTATTCTCCCCAGTCCTCCGCTTCCTCCGGGGCAGCCTCGAGCCGGGGCGGGTCCAGGCTCACCACCTCGAACTCCATGCCGGTCTCGTCGTCCACCACGATCTCGCCCAGCTCGGGGTTCTCCAAAACGATCTCTGCGCCGGTTTCCGGGTTGATAAAGGTGACTTTTGCCATTCTTTAACTCCTTGCAGATCGCTTATCGCGTATGGCAGAAGCGGGAGACAACTATACGCAAGCTGCAATACGCTCAGTTCAGGTATTCCGGCTCCCCCTCGTCCTCGTGAACCTCCGACCAGTCCGGCACGAAGGTGAAGCCGCAGTTCTCGCAGGTCACGGGCTCGCCTTCCTCGTCCGCCGAGACCGCGATCTGGGTTTCGCAGCGGGGGCAGTCCACGTAGAACTCGTGCAGGTCGCCTTCCACAACTAATAGCTCGAGCGGTTCGATGGAGACGACCTCGAGGGTAGCCCCGCACGTAGGGCAGTCCATCACGTCGCCTTCGGCAAGCGCGTCGTACTCTTCGGCGGACATGTAGTTGACCTCGCCGCAGACTGGACAATTGACCTCGACCTCGTCCATAGCACCCTCCCTCCTTAAAGTTTACGACGGACCCTCGCCCGGAAACCTCCCATGTTTCTTGTAGTATTCCAGGATCGAGCCTTCTTTGAGGGCCTCGAGCAAAAAATCCGGCGGTGGGGAGAGCTGGAAGGTCTCGCTGCCCCGCTTGAGGATTCCCTGTTCGAGCTCGAGTTCCACCTCGTCCCCGTCGTTCAGGGCGTCCACCACGTCCGGCGCTTCAAACGGTATGATGCCCAGGTTCACCAGGTTGCGGTAGAAGATACGGGCGTAGCTTTTGGCGATGATTGCCCGCAGCCCAAGCTTCCGTAAGGCTTCCGGGGCGTATTCGCGGCTGCTCCCCAGCCCGGTGTTGCGCCCCGCCACCAGGATGTCGCCAGGCCGGTAGTTGGGCGCGAAGTCGGGGCGAAAGTGGGCGAAGGCGTAGGTGTGAAACTTGTCCTCCCCGACCATGAAGGGGGCGTACTTCCCCGGCAGGATGTCGTCGGTGTTGATCGAGTCGCCGAATTTCCAGATGCGTGCCATCGGATTTCCTTCCCGGTCATTTCCAAGTGAAGCTGTCCGATCCATATTTTTGCGTTTCGCGTTCGGCGTCTAGCCTCTCCGGCGTGGTGATGTATCCCGCCACCGCGCTCGCGGCTGCCACCCTGGGGCTCGCCAGGTAGATTTCCGCGTCCGCCGCGCCCATCCGCCCCTTGAAGTTGCGGTTACTGGTCGAGACACAGACCTCACCGGGGGCCAGCACCCCCTGGTGGCGGCCCATGCACGGCCCGCAGCCGGGGGTTCCCAGCGTCGCGCCCGCCTGAAGAATCGCGAGGAGGGTGCCGTCGCGGGTGGCGTCCTCGAGCACCTGCGAACTCGCCGGGATCACCAGCATCCGCACGTTCGGGGCTACCCTGCGCCCCTTTAGTACCTCCGCGACCTGGTGCAAGTCCTCGAGCCGCCCGTTGGTGCAGGTGCCCACGAAAACCTGATCCACCCGCTTGCCCATCACCGCGTCCACGGTTTGCACGTTGTCCACGTAGAAAGGAACCGAGATGAGCGGCGTGAGCGAAGAGAGGTCAATCTCGATCTCGCGCACGTAAGCCGCGTCCGGGTCGGGGGAGAGCCAGCCGGGCACGTCGTACATCTCGAGGATTTCCCCGCTCGGCACCACCAGCCCGCACTTGGCCCCGGCCTCCACGGTGAGGTTCGCCAGGGTCATGCGCTCGCCCCGGGACAGGTTTTCCGCCCCGTCCGCCAGGTGGATTTCGATGCTCATGTAGGTAGCCCCGTCGGCGGTAAGCACACGCACCATCTCGAGCGCCGCGTCCTTGGCCGTCACGCCCGGCGCGAAAGTGCCCCGGAACGTCACCTTGACCGACTCCGGCACCCGCAGCCAGGTGCGCCCGGAGGCCGCCGCCAAGGCGATATCGGTGGCCCCCATCCCGGTTCCGAAGCAGGCCACCGCTCCGTAGGTGGTGGAGTGCGAGTCCGAGCCCAGCACGATCCCGCCGGGCAGGGCCAGCCGCTCCTCGATCAAGACCTGGTGACAGATGCCGCGCCCCACGTCGAAAACCGGGCAGCCGTAGCGGTTGCCCCACTCGCGGATCTCCTTTTGCGCCTTGGCGACCTCCACGTTGGCGGCGGGGGCCACGTGGTCAATGACGATGGCGACCTTCTCGGGGTAGCGTGGGATGGCTCCGAGCTGCTCGAGCCGTTTGAAAAAGCTCCCGGCGATGGAATCCACCACCATCACCTGATCCACCTCCACCACCACCAGCTCCCCCGAGCGAACCGTGCGCCCGGCCCGCTGGGAGAGGATTTTTTCGGCCAGGGTTAAACTCATGGCGACCTCCTATAATTGCACTATGAACCTAAAGTATTCGGTTTTGACTTACCGCGATCCCGAAGAACCTGATAAATGGTTGCGACGGTTCCTGCGGTTGAAGGGGTGGATTCGTGGGGATACCCTCGAGAAGAGGCGGTTCGGCATGTCCAGGAGGCGTTGGAGTGGGAGATGATGCTCGAGGTTCTTCAGGAAGATGGCGAGTCCATCCCCGAGGAACTGGACATGAGTCTGGCAACCGTAGAAGTCGCCCTGAAATCCAATGCCGCCTAGACCGGATGAACTGGCCCGTAAGCTCAAAAGAGCTAGCTTTGTCGAGCGGCTTAGCGAAAGTGGACATCGGGTATACACCCATCCTGATGGTCGTCGTATGATCATTCCTTTTCATACCGGCGAACTGCCCAAAAAGCTATTCAAGGAAATCCTCAAACAGGTGCGGCTGACTGAAGAAGAGTACCGCAAGCTCTGACATAATCCCTCAATCCAGGTTCTCGAGCCTCGCCGTGGGCACTTCCTCCGGCAGCAGGTGCTTGCGGATGCCGTGAAGGGCGGCCAGCTCCAGCAGTAGTTCCTCGGGTTTCTTGCGCCGCCCGATCTCGCCGGTGCGGCTCTTGAACTCCTGGGTGATGGCCTTGGCCTGCTCCTTGCTGATCTCGAGCGCCTCGACTTCTTTCAGATAATAGTAGATCAGATGCCAGCCAGAAAGCGGCCCCAACAGGAGCTGGTTCTTGTCCACCCCGAAGTCGTGCAGGCTATGCGCTTCGTAGACCTTTTTTTCGTTGAGCACGGCCTTCTGGTGTACCCCGGCGGTGTGGGTGCGGTTGGTGAGCGAGACCGGCTCGGTGTAGGGCACCAGCGTACCCAAAATCGAGGCCATCAGCACGTTGAGCGGGTAGCAGAGGCTGAGGTTGTATTGCTGGAATAGCTCGGGGTAATGCTTGGACAGGTTGAAGAGCACCCCCGTCACCGAGGGAATCCCCGAGCGCTCGGCCAGACCCCAGATGGAGGCGTCCACGTAGCGCACCCCTGAGCGCACCGCCGCCAGCACGTTTGCCAGGGCCAGACCCCGGTCGTTGTGAAAGTGGCACTCGAGGTCCACCCTCGGATACCGCAGGCGCAGGGCCGTAACCACCTCGGTCACGTCCTCCGGCTCGGCCAGGCCCACCGTGTCGGGCATCCCGAAGGTGTTGACGTAGGGGTAGATGGCATCGTAGAGGCAAAAGAGGTCTTCTTTGCGGGTGCGGAAGGCGTCTTCGGCGCTGAAGCGGATATACAGGTCTGGATAGCTTTGGCGGGTGCTGCGGATCACTTCGCCAGCGAGCGCGATGGACTCCTCGAGGCTCTTCTGGGCGTTGTGCTCCTGGGCCAAGGGCGAGACGCCCAGGTACAGGTTGAGCCCGTTACAACCGACCTCGAGCGCCCGTTCGATATCGGCCCGGTTGCAACGGCAGTGGGCCAGGAACCGCAGCTCCCGCTGGGTGAGGGTCTTGGCGTAGGCGATCAGCTCGCGCACGTCCTGTTCCTCAGCCATCCCCACCACCGGCGAGAAGAACTCGATGTGGGTGACCCCCAGCTCGATCAAGCCCGCCAGCAATTGCTTCTTCTCCTCGAGGCTGAAGCGATACTTCTCGGTGTCGAACAAGAGCGGCGACTGCTGACCATCCCTGAAGGTGGTGTCCACGATCTCGATGCGCCGGGGTTGAGGTTCAGCTTGGGTCATGGTTTCCTCGAAAAAAATCGGCCCGCGCAGGGTGCGGGCCGGGGTACGCGAAAACGCGGACTAGCTTGAGACTAGCCCCCCGGCACTCGGCTTTTTTGCACTTAAGATCATCCTGGGAGCAAGGTTATACAACTCGGCGTTCGCTGTCAAGCCGCCAAGTGTTTCCCTGATGAGCTGGGTCGAATCGTTGCCAGGACTCGCTGGGGGAATTGCGCCCTTCAGCTCGACATGGCGCACGTCGGCAAACATCCGCTCGAATTCATGAGAGAAAAGCGGTACTTGGTTGCCATGAGCTTAGTGTAGTAACTCGTCCGGTTGCGCTCTGAGGTGCGTACGGCTACTCGAGGCGCATCGCGCAGAGCAACCCAGCTCGGAGGTAGCTATGTTCAAGAAGACCCTGGTGATTTCAGCTCTCTTAGCGGCAACAGCTCTCGCGGCCCCGACCTTCATCTTCGTCAAGGATGCGGCGGCCAACGGCATGATGATGGCGGCGGGAAACAAGGAACACATCGAGCTGGCCGCCTACCCCGGCCTCACCGTGAAGGCCCGCAGCGTGGCGCCCACTCACGCCACCTTCTACTACATCAGCAAAAACCCCGCCCAAGATGCCCAGAAGGTCTTCGACCTCTACCACAACGCGCTCCTCAATGAAGGCTGGATGATTCACGGGGACATGATGGGCGGCAAGAAGGATGACCCGGCCACGATGAACGGCGAGGCCACGCAGGCCAAGGGCATCTTCGATTCCGAGCTGACCTTCAAAAGCTACACCATTACCCTCAGCGTGAAGCCGAATGGGACAGACCGGGTAGAGGCTGATCTGGTGCTCAAATAGCGACGAGGGACGCACCGCCGTGCGTCCCTAGAAAAACCGCTCATTTACCGGCTTGGCCGCATACCGGCTCGGCCGCATACCGGCTTGGCCGCATAGGGGCTCGCTGAAAACCCCTTCCTTCACTTCCCGAACCGCCGCTCGCGGCCCTGGTAGCTGCGGATGGCTCGCAAAAAGTCCACCTTGCGGAAGGCGGGCCAGAAAGCATCGAAGAAGTAATATTCGCTGTGGGCGCTCTGCCAGAGCAAAAAGCCCGAGAGCCTTACTTCGCCTGAGGTACGGATGATGAAGTCGGGGTCGGGGACTCCGGCGGTGTAGAGCCGCTCGCCGATATGCTCGATGTCGAGTTCGGCGGCCAGTTCCTCGGGGCTTTTGCCGGTCTGGGCGGCCTCGAGCAAGAGGGTCTTCACTGCGTCCACGATCTCCTCGCGCCCGCCGTAGCCCATGGCGATTTGCAGCAGCATCCCTTCGTGCTTTTCGGTGGCGTGCTCGAGTTCCTCCAGGGCCTCCAAAACCTTGGGGGGGAAGCGATCGTGTCGCCCGATGATCTTGACCCGCACCTCGTTGGCGTGGATGCGCGGGTCCACCGCCATCCGCCGGGCCTCCTTGACGAACAGGTTCATCAGGGTCTCGACTTCTTTTTGGCTGCGGCCCCAGTTGTCGGTGCTGAAGACCCACACGGTGACGGTCTTGATGCCCAGCTCCAAGCACCACTCGAGCACCTCGTAGGCCTTGACCACCCCGAATTCGTGGCCCTCGTGGCCCTCGAGCCCCAGACTTCGGGCGAAGCGCCGGTTGCCGTCGAGGATCATCCCCAGGTGCTTGGGGACGCGCCCGCCGCGCACCTCGGACTCGAGGCGGCGTTCATACCACCAGTAGAGGGGCTTGGTGAGGGCTTTGACCCAGCCGAGCGCCCGCGTCGGCCAAGAAGAAGAGGGGGAAGCCGTAGCTGCCACCCCTCAAGAGTAGCACTTCCCCCAGGGGCCGGTTAGAGTAGCTAAACATGACGCCAGAGGTGGCTAAGCGCGAAACCCGCCCGCTCGAGCTGGCCTGGTGGGAAGCCGGGCTGCGGGTGGCCGGGGTGGACGAAGCCGGACGGGGAGCTTGGGCCGGGCCGGTGGTGGCTGGGGCGGTAGTCCTGCCGCGGGGTGAGTACCCTTTCCGCGACTCCAAGACCCTCAGCGCCCGGCAGCGGGAAGCCCTCGAGGCTGAAGTCAAGGCGGTGGCGCTGGGTTGGGGGGTGGGGTTCGCCGGGGTGGACGAGATCGAGCGGCTGGGCATCCTCAAGGCTACCCATTTGGCCGCGCAGCGGGCGCTCGAACGCTTGCCAATGCCGCCCGATGCCCTGCTCACGGATTATCTGCGGCTCGAGCGGGAGTGGCGGGAGTACCAGGAACACAGATGCTGGTTACGCCGCGAAGCGGGGAGCAGCGGGAAGAGGGAGCCCGCCTCCCTCTTCCGCTGCCCACCCAAGGCCGACCGGGACAGCCCCACCGTGGCGGCGGCGAGCATCCTGGCCAAGGTGGCGCGGGATCGGCACATGCTCGAGCTGGAGGCGCTGTACCCCGGCTACGGTTTCGCCGCCCATAAGGGTTACGGCACCGCGGTTCACCTGGAGAACTTGACCCGCCTGGGTCCCTCACCGGTTCACCGTAAGACCTTCGCCCCGGTGCGCCGTTGGCTGACCCCGGCAGGTTGAATAAAAGCGTTAATTCAACCGGGATTAGGGTGCGCTTCAGTCTTCCTTCAGATTGCCCGGATAGCCTAAGATCATGCGATTTAGCCTGAACTTCAAACTGCTGAGCTTGATTTTGTTAGCACTGGTGCTCTCGGCCTGTACGATCGGGGTTCGCCCCGGTACGGTGAGCGTGGGGGTAGGTTTTGGCGTGGAGCTGAGCCCGGTCATCACCCAGTTCCGCCCTGACCGGGGGGAGGGCAGCTATTACCGGGTCGGCGAAGCCGTGCGCTTCGTGATCAGTCTGAACCGCCCCGGTTACATCGCTCTGGTAGGGGTAGACCCCGATGGGCGGGCTTACGAGTTCGACCGTTTCTACCTCAACCCCGGCACCTACACGCTCCCCCTGGCGAGCCGGCAGATCCAGTACACCCTGACCTACCCGCTGGGGCTGCAACAGGTGCGGGCCATCTACACCAACACCCCTACCCCGGGCTCGGTGCGTTTCGAAGGGCGGATCTACAGCAACGGCTTCAACAGCCGCACCAGCAGCTACCTCCAGTTGAGCGGGGCCCAGGTGCGGGACGTGAGCGATACCTACTTCTACATCACCCAGTAAGGATGTCCCTCGAGCCGATTGCCCTTTAGCCCGGCCACAGCAAAACCCCCAGCCGTTTCCCAGACGCACAAACCCCGACCCCGGTTCAGCTTGAACCGGGGTCGGGAGTTGCATATAATCACCTCGCACCCAGCAAGTGCAAAAAAGATCTGTCCTTAGGAGGCTATGTGGATAGACGCAATTTCCTCAAAAAAGCTGGTGTAGGCGTAGCAGCCAGCACGGTGTTTGGCCCGGTTTTCGCGCAGACCACCCCGAGCATTCGCTGGCGGTTGGCGAGCAGCTTCCCCAAAAGCCTCGATACCATCTTCGGGGCAGCTGACGTGCTGGCTGATCGGGTGAGCCAGCTCACCGATGGGAAGTTCCAAATCCGCACCTTCCCTGCGGGAGAGATCGTACCGGGGCTCCAGGTGCTCGACGCGGTGCAGCAGGGTACGGTGGAAATCGGCCACACCGCCAGCTACTACTTCGTCGGCAAGGCCCAGGTATTGGCCTACGACTGTGCAGTACCCTTCGGCCTTACCGCGCGCCAACAAAATGCCTGGATGTACTATGGCGGGGGGCTCGAGCTGTTCCGCCCGATCTTTGCCGACTTCAATGTTATTAACTTCCCCGGCGGTAACACCGGTGCCCAGATGGGAGGCTGGTTCCGCAAGGAGATCAACAGCGCCGCCGACCTCAAGGGCATCAAGATGCGCATCCCTGGCCCCGGAGGCGTGGTGATGAGTCGGTTAGGGGTAGTTCCGCAGGTGTTGGCAGGTGGGGATATCTACCCGGCCTTGGAACGCGGCACCATTGATGCCACCGAGTGGGTGGGCCCGTACGACGACGAGAAGCTAGGCTTTTACAAGATTGCCAAATACTACTACTATCCGGGCTTCTGGGAACCAGGGCCGCAGCTTTCGTTCTATGTCAACCTGAACGAGTGGAAGAAATTGCCCAAAGGCTACCAACAGGCCTTCGAGGTAGCCGCTGCCGAAGCCAACCTCACCATGTTGGCCAAGTATGATAAGGTGAACCCCGAAGCCCTGCAGCGGCTACTTAAAAATGGGGTGCGCTTGCGCAAATTCCCCAACGAAATCCTCAAGGTTGGTCAGAAAGCAGCCTTCGACTGGTATGAGGAGGAGGCAGCTAAGGACGCTACCTATAAAAAGGTGTACACTGCTTGGCGCAAGTTCCGCGACGACGAGTACAAGGCTTTCGCGGTGTACGAGTTAGGCTACGAGCAGTTCGCTTTCCCAAACGTCGGATAAGCGCCTCGCCCATATCCCACACCGCTCGATTGGCGGTGTGGGATATACATTTACTTCAGCCAGTTAGTTACCAGCCAAGGATTAAAGAGTAGTACCAACGTCATGATGACCTGAATGATCACGAAAGGCACCGCACCCCAGTAGATATCCGAGGTCTTGAGGCTGGGGGGGGCCACACTGCGCAGGAAAAATAGGGCGAACCCAAAAGGGGGATGCATAAAGGAGGTTTGGAGGTTCACCCCTAGCATCACCCCGAACCAGTACAGCCCAATTTTGTAGTCTTGCGGGTACAGCCCCTCCATGATCCCCGTCACAGCGGGTAGGATCAGCGGAATGATGATGAAAGCGATCTCGAAATAATCGAGGAAGAAAGCGATCAGGAAGACGAGTACATTGATAACTAATAAAAAGGCGATGGGATTATCGGGCAGGGCGGTTTTGAGCAGGTTCTCTACCCAGCGGTCACCATCCACTCCCACGAACACCAGGCTGAAGATGCGCGAGCCCACTAGGATAAAGGCCACAAACGAGGTAAGCCGGGCGGTGGACTCCATGGCTTGGAGCAGCACCTTCAGGCTCAGCCGCCGCCGCAGGGCAGCCAGCACCAGCGCCCCCGCTGCCCCCATGGCCCCACCCTCGGTGGGGGTAGCCACTCCGATAAAGATAGTACCCAGCACCAAGAAGATCAGCACCAGGGGGGGGATCATGACGGTAAGCACTCGCTTGACTAGCCGGGCGCCGCGGTAGGTGCGGGCTTCCTCCGGGAGGCTGGGCACTGCTTTGGGGTTGATTAGGCTGACCACGACGACGTAAACCAGATAGAGCCCGGTGAGGATGAGGCTAGGAACCAAGGCCCCGCGGTACATGTCGCCCACGCTCACGCCAAGCTGGTCAGCCATGACGATGAGCACCAGGCTGGGGGGAACAATCTGGGCCAGGGTGCCCGAGGCCGCGATCACCCCGGAGGCGACCCGGGGGGAGTAACCGTAGCGCAGCATCACCGGTAGCGAGATGAGGCCCATCGCAATCACCGAGGCCGCCACCACGCCGGTCGTAGCACCCAGCAAGGCGCCTACGAGGATGACTGCATAAGCAATCCCGCCGCGTAGCCGCCCAAAAAGCTGCCCCACCGTATCCAGCAAATCCTCGGCCATGCCACTGCGCTCGAGGATCAACCCCATGAAGGTGAAGAAGGGAATGGCCAGCAGGGTTTGGTTTTTCAGGGTATCGAAGATGCGCAGGGGGATATTTTGTAGGAATACCGGCTGGATAAAGTCGTAGTGCATACCAATCCAACCGAACAACAAGCCTACCGCGCCCAGCGAGAAGGCTACCGGATACCCCAAGAGCAAAAAGACGATCAGACCCACGAACATCAGCGGGGCCATTACCTCGAAGCTCACTGTTTATCCTCCTTCGGGTCGTTTTGCACTACGATGGCCTTGACCTCTTGAACCTCGGCTTCTTCCTCGGTCACGTACTCGGGGATATCCAGGTGCCCGGTGAGCATAGCCAAACGCTTGATGACCTCGGAGATTGCTTGCAGGATTAGCAGGACAAGCGCCACGGGAATCAGGAGCTTGATCGGCCAATAAGGCAGACCCCCGGCATCCGGCGACATCTCCCGGGTGCTGATGGAGTTAGCCACCCAAGGCAGTGAGGTTAGGAAGATCACTACCGCGGTGGGGATCAAAAAGAAAAGCGTTCCCAGCAAATCCACCCAGAGCTTGACCCTAGGTGGGTACTTGCTATAGAGCACATCCACCCGCACGTGACCATTCTTCATCAAGGTATAGCTGGCCCCTAGCAGGAAGATAGCCCCGAACATGATCCACTGCAGCTCGAGCCAGGCATTTGAGCTGCTGTGCAAAGCGTAACGCACTAAGGCATTGCCCGCCGAGACCAAGGTAGATAGCAAAACCAACCAGATTACCGCTTTATTGATGTTTAGGCTGAGCGCGTCGATAGCCCGCGAGATACCCAGCAAAAACCTCATAGAACCTCCCTTAAACTGACCCGACCATCGTATAGGACCGTATTGCCCTCGTCAATGCAAACGGGGGCAGGTAGCCCAGCGAGCCAGAGGGTTAACGGGCCCCGCGGATCTGCCGTACCAGGAAGGTTCCCAACAGGAAGAACACCGCCGCCGCCAGGAAGAGGAAGGTATACCCCGAGCCCGCTGAGGCCTGGTTGGCCCGGTCGATCAACCCGCCCAAGCTCCCCGCGATCACCTGCGGCAGCACGATGGAAGTCTGCCACAGCCCCATGTCGGTGGCGTAGCCCTCGGGGTCGGGGAGCACGTCCGCGACCAGGGCCCAGTCCACAGCCAGATAGATGCCGAAAAACACGCCAAAGATCAGGGCCAACGCCACCAGCAGATCGAAACGGGGTAAGAGCAGGATCGGCAGCATCACCAGCGATAACCCGACCCCCGAGATGTAGATCAGGCGCTTGCGCCCCAGTTGGTCCGAGCGCCGCCCGGCGTAGATGGCCGAGAGTGCCCCGCCCACGAAGATCATCAGCCCCAACACCCCCACCGCCTGGGCCGGGTCACCGATGCGCAGGCCAAAGGCATTGAAGGTGCGGACCACGTCACTCAGGTAGTAGAGCAGATAGGTCTGCACGCTGTACTGGCCCAGCATGGCGAAGAAGCGGGTGGCCCACACCCAGCGGAAGTCGGGGTTTTTCCAGGGGGCCAACATGCTCTGCACGAAGCTGAGCTGGCGCTGGCGTAGCCCAGGCACCTCCTGGATTACCCGCAGGATGAGGAGGGCTCCGAGCAGGTTGACCCCGGCCAGGACGTAAAACTGCCCGGTGACGTTGGGCAAGGAGAAGATCAGCACCGCCGCCACGATATTGCCGATCATCTGCATGGTCCCCAAGTACCCCGAGGCCGTTCCCCGTTTGGAGCGGGGCACCAGATCGGGGATCAGGGCCGAATAGGGGCCGGTGCTGAGGTCATCGGCGATCTGCAAGAGGATGTAGGCCGCGAAAAGCATGGCGTAGCTGGGGGCGTGGGCCATCCAGACCAAGGCCACCGCGGTGAGCACCGCCCCAATGGCCAGGAAAGGCATCCGCCGGCCCAGGCGGTCCGAGAGGTAGCCCATCACCGGGGGACCGATAAAGGCCATCACCGCGCCGGTGGCGAAGAGCAGACCCAGCGCCCCGGCCTTCTGCTCGTCGGGCACCAGTTGCGCCACCCGTCCGGGGAGCAGGGCTAGGAGGACAGCAGCCCACTTGAAGCTGCTGGCAAACCAGTACGAAGCCAGAACCATGTACCAGCTTGGGGTAAAGGGCTGCATCGAGTTCAGTATAGGCGTGATTGCTCGAGATGGGACCTTGAACTAAGGGTGAGAGCGGCTTTCCTCTTCGGGCTCCGCTTTTTTGTTGACAGCCCTGGAGGGCTGTGCTATCTTACAGGACGCGCTCGAGTGAGCGTAAAGGCTAGGGGCCCGTAGCTCAGCTGGATAGAGCGACTGACTACGGATCAGTAGGCCAGGGGTTCGAATCCTCTCGGGCCCGCCAACAATAACCCCCTCGAGCCCATGGGCTCGAGGGGGTGTTTGTCTTAGGTAGCCGGAAGAGAACCTGAGCTGGCTTGCCGCGACGGCTAGCTAAGTGCGCCCAGGGTAGAAGGGTGGGGTGGTTCAGCGCAAGGGTGTGCAGCGGCGCGGCCTCGTCAGCCACCCCTGCTCCACCCACTACGGTTGCTATCTTGCAGATACTTAGCGGCGGATTTGCGTGTTGGGTCTAAAAGCTGACCAGGCGAACCACAGAGCATTTTCGTACGGAACAGCGGCTAAACGCTTGCCCTTTAGGGGGCCCTCGACGGCCTGACCCAACAGGTTCCAGCGGCTTCCGCTCTCCTGGTCTACCCAACCACGGCCATCCCATACAAAGTTTAGGGTTCGACCCTCCAGGCTCCGCTTGAAAACCCCCACCGCCCCGATATCCCTGGACTTAGCGATAGGGCTGGCGTCCAAGGCGCTCCGGGTCCCTGGGGTCCACCAGACCACCAGCTCGATCCCACCCACGGTGTCGTTGATCACGCGTTTTTCAGCCAGCGTCGAAAACGGATAGACCACCGGTTCGGCTATCAGCTCGAGGGCCACCACCCGCTCCTTGGGCGGCAGACGGTTATCCCGAGCGCCCAAGTCCAGGAAAGGGGGCGTATCCATCCGGTCGTAGCCCAGATAAGGGTTCTGCTCGTAGGGTCGGGTAAAACCGGTCTCGCGCGAGAGCACCAGGCCCCCCGGGTAGGCCCGGACGAACTCAGCGAAGCTCACCACCTGGGCCGGGTAGCGCAGCAGGCGAGCCCCGGCCAGCGTACCCACTCCACCCTCCCCCGAGATCTGCGGGAAGATGCTGCCGGTCGCCGAGTCGAACATCAGGGTGTTGGAATTGTAGAGCATACCCGAGGTGCCGAAGGTGACTTCCAAGCCCCAGGGCGGGGCCTCTTGGCCGGTCTGGAGCTTATAGGCAGCGCGAAACCCGGCATCTAAGGGAGCGATCTTGGCTTTGGGATTCAACTTGAGGACAGCCTCCCGCTGGGCATTCGACAGCGGGACCCGCCGGTCAAACACCAGGGCGCTATCGCTCAGGGGGCAGAAGGTGACCGCGACGGGCTCTTCCAGGCTTTGGTTGACGATCTCGTGCCACAGCAGGACTTGCAAGGGGTAGGCCCGCCCGCCATAGACGATCACCGGCTCTTCCGGGCTTAGCCAGCGGGCTTCGCCAACGGGGATAAACCGGGGTGCGGCGGTGGGGGGGATCTGGCCGGTGGAGTTCCCCGAGAACCCCAGGGCCGGGACCCCCTGGGGTGGCGGGCCCGCGCTCAGGATCTGATTTAGGGGAAGATTGGCCTTGGCGGTGTCGGTGCCCAGATAGGGGAAGTTGGACTCGGCCAGCACCCACGAGCCCAGTAAAAAAAATGCCGCTAGGAAGGCGAGCTTCATCTCGAGCCTCTTCATCTCAAGGAACCGTGCACAGCTGCCGTCCGGACAGGTTGCAGCGGCTATATTGCACCTGGCCGGTGGCGACGAACTGTTTCAGCAGGTCCATCGAGATGATCAAATCGGTTTTGACGGCTTCCTGATGACAGGCCAGGCAGTTCCCGGGCATCTCGATCACCACGGGCTCGGGCTTGCCATCCAGGGTATAGGCCCCGAACCCCCAGAACCGCAGACCCTCCCCCGGCTGGAGTTTGGTGATCACGTGGAGCTGGTTTTCCTCTTTGGTGCGGCTCAACCGGCCCTTATCGTCCAGCCCGACCCCACTAAAGGTCTCAATCGCCAAGGTAGTCCCCACCGGCAAAGGCAGGCCCGAACGGAGAGCCTCCAGGCCAATCGGTGAGATATATAGGTCCCTGGACTTGTTGTCGATCCGGTCTACCACCGCGTAGCGCACCAGGGTTTGGCGGTGGTTTTGCGGGAAGGGGATCATGGGGTTGGGCTTGGCGGCCAAGGACCAACCCAGCAGACCCAGCCCGAGAAAAACCAAGCTCGAGGCTAGCGAGACCAGCCTACGGGGGTGGACGATTCCACCCCCCTGAGCTACTTTAGGCATCTTTCCCATACAATCGCCCTTCCTCTAGACGATTCATAGTGCGCCTGACTCGAGCAGACATGCATCAACGGGTAGAGGGGTTGAGGGTCGGGTTGGTCGCTTCCTCATCACCGCTCCATCTTCTATCGGCGGCGCATCCGAGTCATGCTGAGCGTCGCCAGCAGCACCGTCACCACCGGCAGACCCAGCACCACGCCTAAATCGGCAGCCATCGGCAGTTGCTGGTAGTTGAGCATCACCGCGCGGAGCAGATCCAGAAAATAGGTGACCGGGTTGAGATAAACCAGCACTTGCAGCCAGCCGGGCAGTTGCACCACCCAGCCCCCGCCGATGGCGCGAATCCCCAGCCGGTTAAGCTCCTCGCGGAGATTATCGGGAATCTCCAAAAAACCCACCCCGCCGATGATGCCCCTAAGCGGGAAAATCGCCCCGGAGAGAAAGTAAAGCGGTTGGATGATCCCGTTGGAGATGCTCCCGAAGCCCTCGAAGGTGGCCATCCGCGAGGCGATGAAGACCCCCAGGGCGGTGACCGAGATACCCAAAAGAAACATCACGCCCCAGGCCAGCAGCAAACCCAGGGGGTTGAGCCCTACCCCGATCAGCGGGGCGAACAGCAGGGGGATCGAGCCTTGAATCACCGCGATGGTAGCGCCCCCCAGGAGCTTGCCCAGGGCCACCGAAAGCATCGGGGCGGGGGAGACCAGGACCTCGCGCAAGAGCCCTACCTCCCGGTCCCAGACCAACGCCACCGCCGATTGCAGGGCGGCGAAGAGGATGTTGAGGACGATCACTCCGGGGAAGATGTACTGCGAATAGGTGTACCCCTCGATGTCGCGGAAGGAGGCCCCCAGACCGAAGCCCAGGATCACCAGCCAGAGGATGGTACGCGAGAACCCCCCGAAAAGCTGCGAACGATCCCGCACGTAGCGCAGGAGTTCACGCCGCCACATCACCCGGACCACCGCGGGGTCGAAGAAGGGGCGTCTCAGGGTCATCGGGTGTGCTCCCCTCCCCGCCGGGCAAAGCTCTTCAGGCGGTCCCTGGGGCGGGCCTCCTCGTCGCGGAGCTGGCGCCCGGTGAGTTGGATAAACACGTCCTCGAGGCTGCTTTCGGGGCGACCCGTGACTTGGATCTTGAGCCCCGCCGGGGTGTCCAGCGCGATCAGCCTCCCCCGCTCGAGGATACCTACCCGGTCGCTGGCCTCGGCTTCGGGCAAATTGTGGGTGGTCATGAACACCGTGAGCCCCTGCCCGCGCAGGGTGGTGATGCGCTCCCACAGGTGTCGCCGCCCCTGCGGATCGAGACCCAGCGTGGGTTCGTCGAGAAAGAGCACCTTGGGGGTGTGCATGAGTGCCCGGGCCAGCTCGAGGCGGCGCTTCATCCCGCCGGAGAAGGCCCGCACCGGGCGGCGGGCGGCCTCCGCCAGGCTGGCCCACTCCAGGGCCGCTGCGATCGAGGCTTTGAGCTGGGCGCGGGGAAGGCCATACAAGACCGCGTGGATCTCCAGGTTCTCCCAGGCTGTGAGGCGCTCGTCCAG
>DASTSL010000106.1:0-12253 GCA_035760705.1 Meiothermus sp.
ATCCTGCGCCAGTCGAGCGCAGATAAAAGACCACCTGCTCAAGCCCAGATAAGCTCAGTGGACCTTCGAGCACCTCACCGTTCCACGAAAAGTCGGAAGGTAGGGGGTGTAGCATCTTTGCCGGGTCGAGCACCCGGATCCGAACTCGAGGCTGATATCCCAGCCTGTTTACAACGTCCAAGGGCTTTCCTGTAGCTATAATCCTCCCCCGCTCCAAGGCGCTAACTTGGGTTGCTGCCCGTTCTATAAACGAAATCTCCTGCGAAGTCATCAGCACTGTACCCGCTCTTTTGATCATTTCTTTGATAAGCCGCAGTAGCAAATCCTGCCCCTGAACGTCTAATCCTAAGGTGGGCTCATCGAGGAGTAGAACTTTCGGTTCGTGTAGTACCGCTACGGCGAGCATAAGGCGCTGCCGCATTCCCCGCGAGTACCGGTTTACCGCCTCTTTGGCCGGAAGATTAAAGTAGTCCAACAGAGCCTTTGCTCGGCCAAAACTCTCTTTTGGAGCCAGCTTGTAAATAGAAGCCTTGAGCAATAAGTTTTCTAAGCCGGTTAGGCGTGGTTCTAATGCCCTTTTACCGTCCAGCATCACGCCAACTTCTCGCATCAGTTCGATTCGGTTAGTAACCGGATCTCGGCCTAGAACCCGAACCTTGCCTGGGTGCGCAGCTAGCAAGCCCAAAACAAGTCTGAGGAGGGTAGTTTTACCCGCTCCATTGCGCCCTACAAGGGCGTGGATCTCACCAGGTGCTAGGTGTAAGCATATATTCTCCAGGGCCGGCCTAGGCCGGCCCTGGAGGGAGCGGTATGAAGCGCTGGCTTGATCCACCCACACCAAGGAGTTTTCCATTTCACCACTCCCGGATCGCCACAAATTCAGTCGCAAACCATCACAAAACTCCAACCCGCCCAATAACAGCCAAAGGGCTTGGGGTTGTTCCCGATGCCTTCTAGCCGCCCTTCTCCTCGCTTGGAATCGATGATCTGGAGCCTACCCACCCCATCCCAAAGCACTTCTCCTTTGAGGGTTCTAAGCTGGACCCTGAACTCGTCACCGGTCTGGGCGGGAATCGTCGAACCAGTCTCTCGCTTTACCCGGCGTTCGTAGATCTCCCCCTGTGAATTGATGAGATATCCAGCTAAGGTCTCCTCGCCAACCGGCAGAAAATACAGCGAAAGCCGACCTTCCGCCTTGGTGGAAATTTGCACCGGGATGTGAAGCATTTTCCCCAGCGGGGTACATACTGTAGTAGCGAAAGGAGGGTTAATAAGCCGAGGAGCAAGGCCAAGGTTTGTGAGCGCAGGTTCTAGTTGGAGTGGGTGGGTAATACCCAGCTGGTATACAGTCTCAATCATAGACTGCACGCGATGGTCGGCAAAGGTTAGTGGGCTTGGCAACAACTCAAGCTCTCGAGGTTCCATCTTTCACCTCCTTAACAACCACCCTTTTGGGTGCACCCTGATTAATCAATCCCCTTTATGACAGAATCAACGCCCGAAGCTGTCATTCCTAACCACGCGTGAAATCACCACCGAACGTTCTCCGGTTAGGTGCGTCTGTGGCCGCCTCTATGGGTGTTCACCCGCTGAAGAAACAAACCCGGTGGGCTTACTCCCACTCAATAGTCGCGGGCGGTTTGCTGGTGATGTCGTACACCACCCGCCCCACCTCGGGCACCTGGCGGGTGATCTTGCGGGCCACTTCGTCGAGGAACTCCAAGGGCAACCGAGCCCAGTCGGCGGTCATGAAGTCCACCGTGCTCACTGCCCTTAGCCCCAGCACGTAGCCGTAGCTGCGTTCATCCCCGATCACTCCCACACTCTGCATCGGGGTGAGGACTGCCAGCGCTTGAGAAACACTCTCATAGAGGTTCCAATCCCGCAGGGTGCTGATAAAGATGTCGTCGGCGCGGCGCAGGATGTCGAGCTTTTCCGGCGTGACCTCGCCCAGGATCCGGATCGAGAGGCCCGGCCCAGGAAAGGGGTGGCGCATGCGGATGTGCTCGGGGAGCCCGAGCAGCAGGGCCAGTTCGCGCACCTCGTCCTTGAAGAGATAGCGGAAGGGCTCGAGCAGCTCGAACTTCAGATCGGGGGGCAGGCCGCCCACGTTGTGATGGCTCTTGATGTTGGCCGCCCCCTCCCCGCCCGCCGACTCGATCACGTCGGGGTAGAGGGTTCCCTGGGCCAGCCAGCGGTAGCCCCGCTCGGAGAGTTGCCGGGCTTGGGCCTCGAAGACCCGGATGAACTCCCGGCCCACGATCTTACGCTTTTGCTCGGGGTCGCTCACCCCCTTAAGGGCCGTGAGGAACTGTTCCGAGGCATCCACCACCCGGAAGGACTCGTCGCCCAGGGGGCGCAGGGCGGCCTCGACCTCGTGGCGCTCGCCCTGGCGCAACAGGCCGTGATCCACGAAGATCGCGGTGAGCTTGTCGCCGATGGCCCTCGAGAGCAGCAAGGCCAAGGTGGAAGAATCCACCCCGCCCGAAACCGCCAGCATCACCCGGTCCTGGCCTACCTTGGCCCGGATCTCCGCAATCAAGGTCTCGAGGGTGTGCTCTGGGGTCCAGTCCCGCTTGACCCCGGCCAGCTCGAGGAAGTTTTCCAGCACGGTCATGCCCTTGGGGCTATGCACCACCTCGGGGTGGAACTGCACCCCAAAGGTCCTGCCATCCGGCGCGGCGATCCCTGCCACCGGGTTCTCCTCGGTCTCGGCGATCACCCGCCACTGGGGGGGAAGCTCGGTGACGGCGTCGGAATGGCTCATCCACATCTGGAGTTCGCCCTCCAGCCCAGCAAAAAGCGGCCCCTCGTGACGGGTCAGGAGGGCCTTGCCGTACTCGCGCCGCCCGGCCCGCTCGACCTTTCCGCCCAAGTGCTGGGCCAGGAATTGCATCCCGTAGCAGATGCCGAGGGTGGGGAGGTTCTGCTCGAGTAGCCCCTCTGCCGGTCGCGGCGAGGCCGGGTCGAAGACCGAGTTCGGCCCACCCGAGAGGATGATGGCCTCGGGTTTCTCGGCCAGGATGCGCTCCAGGGGAGCCGTTCCCGGCAGGATCACCGAGTAAGCCCGCAGCTCCCGGATGCGCCGGGCGATGAGCCGGGTGTACTGCGAGCCGTAATCGAGGATGACGACGCTCATGTGAAGAGTGTAAGGCTGGAGGCGGGAGGCGGGAAGCCAAGGAGGGGGGAGACCTACACAGATTTTGCCACGGCTTATGCCGAAACAAGCGCCCCGGCTTCAGGCGTTTAGCGAAGTCGGATATTGACCCCGTTGGGTGCGGGAACCTCGAGCAGCAGCTCGCTCGGCTCGCGGCCATCGGCGCGGATGCGCAGCCGGTAGACCCCAGCCTTGTCAAAGAAGACCGGCCCCGGCACCTCGGCGATCACCGTGCCCACCAGCATGGTAGAACCCTCGGGGGCTTCCAGCAGTTCGACCCGTGCGTTCTGTCCAGCAGGCTCCACCCGGAACGCCACCGTAAAGCCCTGATGCGTCACGGGGTTCGGGCGCGGCCAGTACTGGTAGGCCAGAAAGCCGATCCCCGCCAGCAGGAGCAGCACCACCACCCAGCGCAGCCAACCGGGAACGACCCCGCGCCGACTGCGACCCGGGTCGATCACCGGGAAGGGGGGCTCGAGCGGGTCGTCGATGCGCACCTTTTTCGGGGAGCTGGTTTGAGTCGTGGTCGGCGGCTCGGGAGCCGGGGTCTCCTCGGTGATCTCCACCTTGAGTGAGGCTTTGGACTTCGGCGCAGGGGGCGGCTCGATCTCGGGGGCCTCGAGCCTCTCCTCCCCCCTGGGCTCTTCTGGGGTTGGGGTGGGCTCGGTCTCGGCGGTAGAGCGCTCCGGCGAAAGGCTGGGGGTGGGGAAAGCGACTTCCTCAGGTTCGCTACGGAGCGAGGCGGGCACCTCCCGCGGTTTCGGCTCGGAACGGGAGGGGGGGACGGTCTGGGCCGCCGCTTCCAACTGCTCCCGCAGCTTGGCGGCCGCCAGCTTTCCCTCGGCCCAGGCCTCGAACGCCCCCCTCCAGGGGAGGCGTCCCCAATCTTCTCCGGCCAGGGCCCGGACGCTCTCCAGCAACCCCTCGCGGTCCGGGCGCTGGGGGCGGGTCGGTAACCCCAGCCCCTCCAACCAAGCCTTGGATCCCTTGACCCAGATCCGTTCGGGGGTGATCGCGCCATGCTCGAGGCGGGCCGCCTTGGCTCGCTCGAGGGTCTCGGTCAGAGCGATCACCCAGTCGCGTAAGCGCTCCGCCGGGGCCGATCCCAGATAGCGGTTGGCCGGAACCGCCCCCAAAGGCAACTCGGCCACCCAGGCCGCCTCCGAGCCGTCCTCGGGGGTGAGGGCCTCGAGCCAGTGCAGGCTTCCTTCCACCCGCTCCGCAGGCAGCACAGCTTGAACCGGACGGTACACCAGAACCGGAATGCCCGTGCGGGCGTCCTGGGCTTCAAACACGCCCAACGGCTGCCCATTTTTGGTCGTAATATCCCCGGCTAATCCCAGGGGCCGACGCAGCAGATAAGGCCCCAAGCTTTCCATAGCCTTGAGTATAAGTGCGCCCACCAAGCGCTACCAAGTCCATCTCTCCCCGATAAAGCCTGTCGGTGACGAAAACCCTCGGCCATAAAGGGCTTCCGAAGGCACGATTTTTCTTGGCTGAGATATCTCTGAGAGCCCCGCTGGCCAGCTATAGTTTGTGAGGGGGTCCAAACAAAGCGGCCCTGCCCGCAATCTATTCGGGCTTATAGCTCAGCACCCAGCCAGGACAATCCATCGTTGACATCGCTTTTTGACCACTTCTATAATTCCCCTACGTGAGCGCGCTGCTCGGGCCATGGCGGAGGCTGAACCGGTTTGCCCTCTGGATGCGCCCTGATCGGATAGCGCCGCACCAGGCCCGGCGTTTTCGGGAGTAGATCTGAAAGGAGTTGGGATGGAGTACAAGATTACGCTTTCGACCGAGGAGATCGTGCGGGGGCTCAAGCACTACCGGCGTATCGCCAAGCAGGATGTCCTTCGGTCGCCCGAGACCCCCAACCCCGAAGTGTTCAAGCGCCACGCCGAAGCCCGGCGCGAGGTGTACGCCCAGCTCGCCGAGATCGCCGAGCTGCACGGCCCCGAAGAAGTGGTCGGGCAGGCCATCAATCTGTACCAGACCCTCCCTTTCGTGACCGGGACCGCCGAGGACGCCTACCCCGAGATCAAGGGGAAGGAAAACGCCCTCGAGAACTTCTTTTTGATGATCGGCCTGGACCCCAAGGTCCGCCGCGAGGCGCGCAAAGCCCGTAAACCCGTGGAATAAAAAGAACGTGGGTGGGGGTAGGGTGTAGAGAAACGCTCACTCCCTACCCCCTAAACCTTGTACGCTGAACGCTATGAACCTCGAGTTGTTATCCGCCCAGGCCCAAGTCTGTACCGCTTGCCGCTTGGCCGAGACCCGCACCAAGGTGGTCTTCGGTGAGGGCAACCCCGACGCCAAGGTGATCATCGTGGGGGAAGGGCCGGGCGAGGAAGAAGACAAGACCGGGCGGCCTTTCGTGGGCAAGGCTGGTCAACTCTTAGACCGTATCCTGGAGGCCGCCGGGATCCCTCGCGGGTCTATCTACATCACCAACATCGTCAAATGCCGCCCGCCGCAGAACCGGGTCCCCCTCCCCGACGAGGCCAAGACCTGCACCAGCCTGTGGCTGGGCAAGCAGCTCGAGCTGATCCGTCCCCAGATCATCGTGCCCCTAGGTGCGACCGCCGCCGAGTTTTTCCTGGGCGAGAAGGTCTCGATTACCAAGATCCGTGGGCAGTGGATGGACTGGCACGGCATCTTGCTCTTCCCCATGTTCCACCCGGCCTATCTGCTCAGGAACCCCTCGAGGGCCGCGGGTAGCCCCAAGCACCTGACCTGGATCGATATCCAAGCCCTCAAGCAAAAGATGGACTCGCTGGGCCCCAAAACCGACCGAGAGATCAATGCGGCCAGCCAGGAAAGCCTATTCTGAATAGGTCAAACGTTACTACGTCCCACATCGGCGGGGCGTATCGCACATTGCTTATCGCGGATCGCAAAATATTGCTCGGCGATACGCGATAGACAATCCCTCTCATGAATCTCTCCCCAACCGGCTTACTCCACCTCCTCGTCGTCTATGTGGTCTGGAGCAGCACCTATCTGGCCTTTCGGGTAGGGGTGGGGCCGGGGGGCGGTTGGGAGCCGTTCATCATGGGCGCGGCCCGTTTTATCCCGGCGGCCTTGATTCTGTTGGGCTACGCTTACGGGCGGCACCGGCTCTGGCTGAGCCGGGAGGAGTTCGGAACACTCTCCTTTACCGGGGTGGTGATGTGGGTCGGGGGCAACGGCCTCATCCTGATCGCTGCCCAGTACGCCCCCAGCAACTACCAAGCCTTGATGATCGCGGCCTCGCCGATCTGGGCCAATGCCTTGGAGGCCCTCCTCGACCGCAAGCGGCCCGCCCCGTTGTTGATCTTCGGCTTGTTGATCGGCCTGGTAGGGATCGGCGTACTCTCGGTGCCCAAACTGGCCCAACCCACCCCCACCAGCCTGCTCTCGTTCTTCTTGCTCCTGGTCTCGCCGATCTGCTGGTCGGCGGGGAGCGTGATCACCCAGCGCAAGCCGCTCGAGCTGGACGCGGTGGTGGTCTCCGGCTACCAGCAGCTCTTTGGCGGGATCGGCTTTCTCCTGATCGCGCCGCTCCTGGGCGAGCGCTGGAGCAGCCCCAGCCTGGCGGGATGGGGTGCGCTCGTCTACCTGATCGCAGCGGGCTCGCTCCTAGCCTACACCTCCTACATCCTGGCGGTGCGCCTTTTGCCCCTCTCCATCGTGATGACCTACGCTTACGTCAACCCGGTGCTGACGGCCTTCCTGGGCTGGCTCCTGCTGGGCGAGCAACTGACCGGGTGGACCCTTGCGGGCGCGGCCTTGGTGTTGATTGGGGTGGCGGGTGTTTTTCAAAGCCGGGCGAAGCGGTAGGCTAGAAGGGCTATGGTCAAAGACTTCGACTTCCCCAGTGCTGCTTACCTGAGCGGGAAATGGCACAAGACCCCCAAGACCTTCGCGGTCAAGAGCCCCTATAGCGGGGAGAAAATCGCTGACGTGGCGGACTGTGGCGAGGCCGAGGCCAGGGCCGCCGCCGACGCTGCGGTGGAGGCCTTCAGGACCTGGAAGGCCAAAACCGGGCACGAGCGGGGCAAGATCCTGCGGAAGTGGTTCGACCTACTGGTGAGCCACCAGGAGGAGCTGGGGCGGCTCACCGCGCTCGAGATGGGCAAACCCATCACCGAGGCCAAGGGCGAGGTGCTCTACGCCGCCAGCTTCGTGGAGTGGTGCTCGGAAGAAGCCAGCCGGATCAACGGCGAGCTGATCCAGTCGCGCTTCCCCAACAAACGCCAGATGGCCATCTACGAGCCGGTGGGGCCGGTCTACGCGGTGACACCCTGGAATTTCCCCACCAGCATGATCACCCGCAAGGCCGCGCCCGCTCTGGCGGCAGGCTGCACGATCATCCTCAAGCCCGCCGAGCAAACCCCCTTGTGCGCCCTCTACATGGCCAAGCTGTGGGAGGAAGCCGGTGGCCCCGCCGGAACCCTCCAGGTGCTCCCGGCCTTGGATCCCGTGCCGGTCTCGAGGGTGCTGATGGAGGACATGCGCATCCGCAAAATCACCTTCACCGGCTCGACCCCGGTGGGCAAGCTCCTCTACCGCCAGGCCGCCGACACCATGAAGCGAATCAGTCTCGAGCTGGGCGGGCACGCTCCCTTCCTAGTCTTCGAGGACGCCGACATCGAAGCCGCGGTGAAGTTCACCATCCTCTGTAAGTACCGCAACGCGGGGCAGACTTGCGTCTCGGCCAACCGGCTTTACGTGCATAAGAAGCTCGAGGCCGACTTCGCTGACGCCCTGGCCGGGGCGGTGGAGGGCCTCCGGGTGGGCGACCCCCTCGACCCCGCCACCAACGTGGGGCCGTTGGTCGAGCAGCAGGGCCTGGATAAGGTGGTCTCGCACGTCGAGGACGCGGTCTCACAGGGAGCCCAGGTCAAGACCGGCGGGAAGGTCTTGGGCGGGTTGATGTACGCCCCCACCGTGCTCACCGGGGTCAAGCCGGGGATGCGCATCCTCGAGGAAGAGACCTTCGGCCCGGTGGCCCCCATCGTGCCCTTCGAGAGCGAGGAGGAGGCCATCCGCTGGGCCAACGACACCGATTACGGCCTGGCCGCCTATCTCTGGACCAAGGACCTGGCCCGCGCCTTCCGGGTGGCGGAGGCCCTCGAGTATGGCATCGTGGGGGTCAACGATCCGGTGCCGAGCGCGATGGGCGCGAACTTGCCCTTTGGCGGTTACAAGAACTCCGGCATCGGGCGTGAGGGTGGCAGGTGGGGGCTGGAGGAGTACCTCGAGACCAAGTTCATTTCGATCGGGCTGTACTGAGACCGTTATCTCATCCCAAAAATGGAATCGAATCATGTAGGGGCGCCAAGCGCTTCGGGCCTTGCGTCCCTAGAGGTGTTCTAAAACGGAGAAAGTTTGACCTGATGGCTTTTACCCCCACCCATTCCGTCTTTCACGGGGTTTAGTGTTTGAAGTGCCTCGAGCCGGTAAAAACCATCGCCACCCCTAACTCGTCAGCAGCGGCGATCACCTCCTCGTCGCGCTTGGCCCCACCGGGCTGGACGATGGCGGTGACCCCGGCGGCGGCGGCGGCCCGCACCACGTCGTCGAAGGGGAAGAAGGCCTCGGAGGAGAGGGCCGCGCCCCTAGCTTTCTCGCCCGCGTTCAGGATGGCCCGCTCCGCCGCCCAGATCCGGCTCACCGCGCCGGTGCCGATACCCACGGTCACGCCGTCCTTGGCCAGCACGACGTTGTTGCTGCGGGCGTGTTTGCCCACCTTCCAGGCGAACTCCAAGTCCCGCCACTCGGCCTCGCTGGGCTCGCGTTTGGTCACGACCCGGTGGACGAGTTCGTGCCAGCCGCGCAGGTCCCGGTCCTGCACCAAGAACCCGCCGACGAGGGGACGGTACTCGAGCCCCCCCACCCGCGTCTTGTGCGCCACCAGCACCCGCAGGTCGGGCTTCTTGGCCCGGTACCACTCCACGGCTTCCTCGCTGACCACGGGGGCGATCACCACCTCGAGGAAAGTTCCGCGCATGGCCTGGGCGGTCTCGAGGTCCACCGGGCGGTTCAAGGCGACCACCCCACCGAAGACCGAGAGCGTGTCAGCGTCCCGGGCGCGTTCCCAAGCGGCTTTTGGGGTCTCTCCCACCGCCACCCCACAGGGGTTGGCGTGTTTGACCGCGACACAGGCGGGCTCGGCGAACTCCTGCACCAAGAGCCAGGCCGCCTCGGCGTCGGCGTAGTTGTTGAAACCCATCGGCTTCCCCGCGAGCACCTGGGCGTCGAGCACCGGGCCGGTTTGACCCTCGAGCCGGTAGATGGCCGCGTCCTGGTGAGGGTTCTCCCCGTAGCGCAAGGCGGTGGTGTCGGCCCGCTCGAGCCCCAGCACCTTCAGCGGCGGGAACTTCTCCCCCTCGAGCCAGCCCGAGATGGCAGCGTCGTAGGCGGCGGTGTGGGTGAAGGCCTTGTGGGCTAGACGGCGGCGGAAGTCGGTGGTGACCCCGCTGCGCAGCGCCTCGAGCACCCCGGCATAGTCCGCCGGGTCACACACCGGCAGCACCGCGGCGTGGTTCTTGGCCGCCGCCCGCAGCATGGCCGGGCCGCCGATGTCGATGTTCTCCAAGCACTCCTCGAAGGAGGCCCCCCGGGCTAGCGTCTCGCGGAAGGGGTACAGATTCACGCAGAGGAGGTTGATCCGGGTGATGCCCTCTCGCTCGAGTTCCCCCTCGTGCTCGGGGGTGCGCTTGGCCAAGAGCCCGGCATGGATCGCAGGGTGCAGGGTTTTGACCCGGCCCTCGAGGATCTCAGGAAATCCGGTGACCTCGGAGATGTAGAGCACCGGCAAGCCCGCTTCCTCGAGGGTTTTGTGGGTTCCCCCGGTGGAGACCAGCTCGAAGCCCAAGTCCACCAACCCCCTGGCGAACTCGACCAGCCCGGTTTTGTCGGATACGGAAAGCAGTGCCCGCATGGGGCAATCATACCCGGCAGGAGGTTCCCGCCGGGTAGGGTGAAGGGTCGCTCTCAGCGCAGGTGGACGCGCCCGGCTTCGGTTTCCCGGAGTGCTTGGGCGATTCGCTCGGCGTCTTGTTTGGCATTCATCACCAGCAGCCGTGCCCCGTTGCGATAAGCCTGGGCCAGGCTCTGCTGCTCGTCCTCGCTGAGCCCCCAGCCTCCGAAATCCAAGCCGTACCCGGCCATCCCCAGGGTCACGGAAGGGGCGGTGGTGGGGTTGGTGGGGAAGGCCGGGGTGGAGCCCATCACTGCGCCCGCCGGAACCGAGGCGACGGTGCCCTCCGCGATATCTTGGTCCCTCAAGTAGACCGAGTAATCCTCCGGCAAGAGCCCTTCCCGTGAAAGCTTGTTGAGGGCGTCCTCGAGCGCCTTATCCGTATCGAAGATCGCTACCAGATGGCTCATCCTTCCCTCCTTTTCCCAAAGGGTAGCCCAAAGGCTCAGTCCGGTTTGCGCGATATCTCGCATGGAGGCTCGTGGCCAGAGGCTAGTCACCAGTGGAAACAGCTTTTGAGCACAAGCCACGAGCCACGGGCTGTGTGTCTTCGTGTACCCTGGTACTCATGAGCACGACCATCTACGACCAGATCAAGAAGGACATCATCGAGGCCATGAAGCGGGGCGACACCGCGACGCGGGATTACGCCCGGGTAGTCAAGGCCGAGTTCGACCGCAAGGGGGACGGCAGACCCATCGAGGACGCCGACGCGGTGAAGATCCTCAAGGCGCTTAGGGTCACTGCCGAGGAGAACAAGAACGCCTTCGAGATCGAATATCTGGACCGCTATTTGCCCAAGGAGATGAGCGAGGAGGAACTCGAGGCCTGGATTCGCGCCAACATCGATTTCTCCAAGTTCAAGGTTCCGCTGGCGGCGGTGGGAGCGGTGACCAAAGCGTTGGGGCCAGTGGCTCCGGGGGAAAAGGTGCGCAAGGTCATCGAGAAGATCAGCGCCGGATGAGGCCAACGGCACGGGCTAAGTGCCCCTGTGGTGCTGACAAGCAAGGTCTTCTTGGGCTACAATGGAGTGCCCGGGAAGGGGGCGCGGTCGCGGGCGGCGACCTGAAAACAGGCCGACCGCTTGAGGAAAGTCCGGGCTCCACAGGGCAGGGTGCCAGCTAACGGCTGGGCGGGGTAACCCGACGGAAAGTGCAACAGAGAGCAGACCGCCTAAGCTCGCCTGAGTACCGGCATAGCCGGGGGCCTATGGCCCTTCACTCGCGAGCCGGTAAGGGTGAAACGGTGGGGTAAGAGCCCACCAGTGCTGGTGGAGACATCGGCAGCTAGGTAAACCCCACCTGGTGCAAGGCTAGCCCGCGCAAGCGGGTAAGGTAGGGAGGGCTTGCCCGGCCCGTACCTGCGAGAAACAGCCGCTTGAGGTCGGTGGCGACATCGATCCCAGATAGATGACCGCAAGTAGCGCATAGCGCTACCCAACAGAACCCGGCTTACGCCCCTTCCCGGCAAATCCCCCGAGCACTCGGGGGATCTTTTACTTGACCCGAGCATGCCCCCGGCTGGGCTAGGCAGCACTGAGCGGTAAGGCACATCGATCTATATAAACTCTCCCGGTGGGGGGTTCGGGACCATAGCCCTACCAGGCCATGAGTGGGACCGCCTCCCACCCCAATCCCACACTCGGGGTCAAACCGGCCACCGTCCTGTCACGCAACGAGATAAAGTTCTCAATTTCAGATTTATTGCGTTCCAATTATGAGGATTTCAGATTTATCTCGTTCCAAATGCATATTCCACTTCCACACGTTTCTTTACACTTCTGCACCATGCACCTTCCGCGTGCCTCGCGCATCTTTCCGCATCGTTCCGCTCGTTTCACATACTGTCACGCAACGACATAAAGGTGAAAATGAGAAACGATATAAAGGTAAATTTTTCATGTATATCCGTGTACAACTATCCGGTTTTTCTGTATAGATATACGTTATATTGCGTAGCACCCCCAGCATGACGTGCAGCCGGGGGTGCTGCTCTCCTCTCTGTCAAGGTGCGAGTGCTGGGCGGAGAGTAGTGGCGATCAGACCGCACGGCACGAGCCAGATATGCCCCGAGTGCGGCAGTGTGAACCGAGACTCCCCGTTCTTCAGAACGGGGAGTCGTCACGATGG
>DASTSL010000107.1:0-5143 GCA_035760705.1 Meiothermus sp.
AACCTCGACATCGTGCTCCAGGAGGCCACCGGCGTACCGGTGGTGGTGGCCGAAAACGCGGTGGAGGCGGTAGCGGTGGGTACCGGCAAAGCGTTGGACATGCTCCACGTCCTGCAAGATGCGCTGGTTTCCTCGGATGCGGTGCTGAGAAGATAGAAATGTCCTACGTCGTACGTCCTACGCCCTGCGCCTTCCCCCGACGTACGACCTGCGACGTACGCCGTTAGACGATGCGCTTATCCCAAATCGCTGCGCACCTGGGGGGTCGTCTGGAGGGGCCGGACCTCGAGGTCCGTCGCCTGGCCGGGCCGGAGAGGGCCAAGCCCGGCGAGTTGGTGGTGGTGCGGGAGCCCAGGTGGCTGGAGGCCGCCCTGGCTTCGGGGGCAGCGTTGCTGATGGGCGAGGACGCTTCCGGATCGCTCCCCCAACAGCCCCAGGACCGCTCGGTCATCTTCGTCCCCCAAGCCGAAAAAGCCTGGCCCCGGCTGCTCGCGCTCTTTGAGCGCTCCCCCCGCTGGGCCGAGCGGGGAATTCATCCCAGCGCGACCGTCGAGCCCGGTGCCCAGGTCCACCCCAGCGCGGCCATCGGGGCTTATGCCCTAATCCGTTCGGGGGCGCACATCGGGGCAGGGGCGGTGGTAGCACCCTATGCCTATGTGGGCGAAGGGGTGGAGGTAGGGGAGGGGACGGTGCTCGAGCCGCGGGTCACCCTCTACCCCTATAGCGTGGTCGGACCGGGCTGTTGGATTGGCACCGGGGCGGTTTTGGGCGTGGTCGGGTTCGGCTTCCAGGACGGGGTGCGTCTCCCCCACACCGGGCGGGTGGTGCTCGAGGAGGGGGTGGAACTCGGCGCCGGGAGCATCGTCCAGCGCAGCGTGGTGGGGGAGACTCGGATCGGTGCTTACAGCAAGATCGGCGAGCTGGTGCTCATCGGCCACAACGTACAGACCGGGCAGGGGGTGGTGATGGTGGGCCTCAGTGCGGTGGGGGGCAGCGTGAGGATCGAGGACCGGGTGGTGATGGCGGGTCAGGTGGTCCTCGCGGATCACGTCCGGGTCGGCCAGGGTGCCCGGATCGCTGGGAGCAGCGCGGTGTCCAAGGATATCCCTCCCGGCCAGACCTGGGCCGGGGGAATCCCGGCCCGGCCCATCCGCGAGCACTGGCGGCGCTTGGCGCTGCTTGATTGGTTGGTGAGTGTAGAAAAAAAGATTCGTCGGTTCATCGGCAAGGATTGATCGGACACAGGGGTGAATTGAGGTCGGGCGATGATTGAACTCGAGGGAATCGGTTTACACAGCGGGGAGCGGGGCAGGGTTCGGTTTTTCGCCGAGGAAGGCCCGGTGCGGCTACGGGTAGGGGGGCAGACCTTCCGCCCGTTGGCCAGCCGGGTCAGCGACACGATCCGCTGCACCGTGCTGGAGGCGGAGGGGGTGCGCCTGATGACGGTCGAGCACCTCCTGGCGGCCTTGTATGTGCGGGGGATCTGGGAAGGGGTACTGATCGAGGTCGAAGGGCCGGAGGTCCCGATCCTGGACGGCAGCGCCAAGGGTTGGCTGGAAGCGCTCGAGGCTTTCCCCCCCCTCGGGCCACAAGCCCGCCCGGTTCTCCGATCCCTCAAGCTCCAGGAGGACAAAAGCCTGGCCAGCGTCGAGCCTGCCGCTTTCTCCCTCAACGTGACCGTTGCCTTCCCCCACCCCAAGATCGGCTACCAGAGCTTCGCCAGCCCACCTCGAGCCCTGCTCGAGGTGGCCGATGCCCGCACCTTCGGCTTTCTCGCCGAGGTCAACGCCCTCAAGGCCCAGGGCTTGATCCGGGGAGCCTCGCTGGAAAACGCCCTGGTGTTTGGCGACCACGCCCCGCTCAACACCCCCCGTGGCCTCGACGAGCCGGTGCGGCACAAGGCCCTGGATTTTCTGGGGGACCTCTACCTCGCCGGGGCCCCTTGGGCCGGGCGGTTCAGCGTCCACCGCGGTTCGCACCGGCTGCATGTGCGGTTGGCGGCCCAGCTCGAGCAATGGCTCGCCGAGGCCAGCCCGACCACGGAGGAAGCCGAAACGTCCTCGCCGGATTCGGGGCTGCCGCCCCCTGGAGGTGCTACGATCCTTCCTCCCCTTGAGAAACCCTTCAGCTTGGATTAAGGCGCGAGGGTGTATGATCCTGCCAGGGTTGCCGGGCTCGAGTTGGGCAGGCAAAGAGGTATTTGGGTAAAGGAGCTTATGGAGCTGAAAGTAGGAGTCGTCGGGGTAGGGGTGATGGGCACCTACCACGCGCAGATCTATGCCGGGCTACCGGGGGTACGGCTCGTCGGTGTGGCCGACCCCGATCCCGAGCGTCGCCGGGTGATCGAGCAGGACTTGGAAGTCCCCGCCTATCCCGAGGCCGAGACCCTGCTGGGCAAGGTCCAGGCGGTTTCCATCGCCTCGCCGACGCTCTTGCACTATCCCCAGGTGCGGATGTTCTTGCAGGCCGGGGTCCACGTGCTGGTGGAGAAACCCATGACCCCCACCCTTCCCCAGGCCAAAGAACTGGTCAACCTGGCGGCGCAGGAGGGGTTGGTGCTCCAGGTGGGGCACGTGATGCGCTTTTACAAGGCGGTGAACGAGCTGCCGCGGATGCTCAGGCGGCCCTGGGTGCTCGAGGCCCGCCGCCTGGGCAACAACCGGCGTATCCGTGACATCGGGGTGATCCTCGACCTGATGATCCACGACCTGGATCTGGTGCTCCTTTTGCTGCGCGAGCGGCCCCACCGGTGTAGCGTGGTGGGCCAGGAGGTGGACGGCCTCGACGAGTACGCCAACGCCGTGCTGGACTTTCCCTCGGGGGCGCGGGCGGTGCTCACCGCCAGCCGGGTATCGCCCCAGACCGAGCGCTCGCTCTCGCTGACCCAAGACGGCGAGGTAATCCGCCTGGACTTTGGCAGCGAGTACACCGAAGTCGCCACCCACCGCTTCCCCGCCAAGTACCGCGAGTACTCCAACGGGAACGGGCGGGTACAAGAGCAGGTAGAGCGCACCGCCATCCTCAACGATAACCCCCTGCGCCGCCAGCTCAAGCACTTCGTGGACCGCATCCAGAAAGGAACCCCGCCCCTGGTCACCCTCGAGGATGACCTGCTGGCGCTGGAACTGGCCCTCGAGCTGACCAGCTCGCTCAAACCCCTGTCGGTGCGCCGCTGAGCGACCGCTCGGAAGCGGGATAGCATTCCTGACCAAGACGGTAGCCCCGCCCTACCGGCTAGCGGCAAAGTGCTTGGCATCAGACCAGAAACCCAACAAGCGCTATAGGCCAAGCGAGGGGAGAGGGAGCGAGTGCTCCGATCGTGGGCTTTTGGCGGTGCAGCGTTCTGCCACCCAGCCTCCTCGAGCCCTCCCGTCCCTCCAGACTCCGGTAAAATCGGCGGTGATGGATATCCTCGAGATCCTCAAATTCCTGCCGCACCGCTATCCCTTTTTGCTCATCGACCGGGTGCTGGAAGCCGACGGGAAGCACTTCAAGGCCCTCAAAAACGTGACCGTTAACGAGCCGCACTTCACCGGGCACTTTCCCAGCTACCCCATCATGCCGGGGGTGCTGATCTTGGAGAGCATGGCCCAGGCCTCCATCGCGGTGGTGGCCAAGCAGCCCGACGTGAAGCCTGGAGGGCTGGTGTTTTTGGTGGCGGTGGAGGACGCCCGCTTCAAAAAGCCGGTCACCCCGGGGGACACGCTGATCCTCGAGGGCGAACTGCTCACCTTCCGCCGTGGGCTCGGCAAGGTCAAGGTGCGGGCTTTGGTGGGCGAGGAAGTCCACGCCGAGGCGACCCTGACCTTCGTGGTGCGGGGGGAAGCCTAGCTGGATGTAGCTCGCAAAAGCTTTCGCGAGCTGCTTATTGATCCCGACTATGACCAACCTTCAAATTCACCCGACCGCCATCGTCTCGCCCCTCGCCCAGATCGGCCCGGAGGTGGAGATCGGCCCTTACTGCGTGGTGGAGGGGCCTAGCGTGCTCGAGGCGGGGGTCATCCTGGGAGCGCACGTGGTCATCCAGCCTTACGTGCGGCTGGGGGCGGGGGTACGGGTGTCGTCCCACGCCGTGCTGGGGGGCGAGCCCCAAGACCTCAGCTTCAAAGGCCAGGAGACCTGGCTCGAGGTCGGAGAGCGCACGGTGATCCGCGAGGGCGTGACCCTGCACCGCTCCACCCGCGAAGACCGGCCCACCCGCATCGGCGCGGACTGCTACTTGATGGCCTATAGCCACGTGGCGCACGACTGCCAGGTAGAAGACGGGGTGATCCTGACCAACGCGGTGAACCTCGCCGGGCACGTGGAGGTGGGGGAGCGAGCGGTGCTGGGTGGGATGACCGGGGTTCACCAGTTCGTGCGGATCGGGGCTTACGCCATGGTGGGCGGGGCCTCCAAGGTGAGCAAGGACCTCCTGCCCTTCGCGCTGGCGGACGGGCGACCGGCCCGGCACTACCGGCTCAACACCATCGGGCTGCGCCGCAACGGGATCGGCGGGGAGCGCTACAAGGCGCTCGAGCAGGCCTTCCGCGCCCTCCGCGAAGGCCACAGCCCGGACGGGCTCCCCCACACCGAAGAGATTTCCCGGCTCCGGGCGTTCCTCCAGGCCCCTTCCAAACGGGGGATCGCCGCTTTTGTCCACCTTGAGGCTAAGTGGGAAGAGTAGCCGCCCGATGGACGAGATCCTCCTCCTCACCAACGGCCCCGGCGAGCTTTCCACCTGGGTTCCCCCGGTGGTACGGCGGCTGCGCGAGCGGCTGCCGGGAGCTAGGCTCGAGCTTTTCCTGATCGCCGACCAGTTCGCCAGCGGCCAGGAGCGGCAGAAGGCCCGCGAACTCCCTCTGGACGTGGTGGGCGAGCGGCGCGAGCTGCTGGCCCGGCTGGTCTCGCGCGCGCGCAAGGGGAAGGGGCTGGTCTTGATGCTGGGCGGAGCCCCCCGCGACGCGGTGCTGCTCGCGCGCGCGACCGGCTACCCGGCCTTCTCTTATAGCTTCAATGGGAGCAACTGGCACCCCCGGCTCCACCGGTTCTTGGTGGATTCCGAGCGCACTCGGGCCGAGGCCCTCCGGCGGGGGGCTGACCCGGCCCGCCTTCAGGTGGTGGGAAACCTGGTCCTGGACGCTATCGCCGAGACGCACCTTTC
>DASTSL010000108.1:0-9643 GCA_035760705.1 Meiothermus sp.
CGAGGATTAGGAACTCGAGCAAACCTTTCCGCAGTGAATTGAACTTCTCACTATCCATATGGCAAGCTACCTTGTTATAACAAGGTACTGGGTTTTGAACATTTCGTCAACCGTTGATTATCGGGTCAGCAGCCGTCTCGCAGTCGGAGCGAGCCGGTCAGCCATCAAATACGAACCAGCAGATCTCGTTGCGTAGCCTCTGGTCGTCGAGCACGAGTTCTCGAATCTCGTCAGGGAGCTGTGCCCTCTGCCACTGACACTCGAGGCGGCCCGCTTCTTGCTGCTGATCCTTAGGAGCCGCCGCACGCGCCGCCTTGATCGCGTAGGCCGCCGCCCCCAACTCGTGTGCTGCGACGTGGGCTGTCACAGCCGCCTGACCCGCAGCATACGCGGCGTAGCGGGCAGCTCCGCTCAACACTCTTGCCGCAGACATGGCACGGCCACCCGCCGCACGGGCCTCCATCATTTTGATTTCGCCTCGAGTCCACGCCCGAATATGTTCTATGGCTTGGCGAGGCCGAGGGTCTGAGGGCTGCACCGCCTCGAACAAGTGCAACACATGCTCGGCGCAAGCCGCCGTCCACAAAGCAAGCAGACGGTGATGGGCGTCTTGCAGAGTGCCGCCGCGACGTAGGGTAATAAACCTGGGGTCTCGAATCTTGGGTAGTATCATTTGTGTTCCTCAGCGCCCAATTCTCGTTTTAGCTGCTAGCACGACCCGTGGCATCATTTCATTGGGGGGATTACAGTATCAAATACCTAAATATCTAGCCCTGTAAATCCAGTTTTAGGGCCGGGCGCACGCCGTCGCGGGCAAGGTTGACTCGAGCATAGCTGCGGATGCTGGCACGGGTGCCGACGAAAAACGCACGCGACGGGCTGCTTCCTCGGGTTCTCAGCCACCACCACGAGCAGCCCTGTTTTTTGCCGTTCTCGGTTATATAGTCGGCCTCGACATTTTTGTCCATCACGTACAGATGACAGCCATCGGCTTTCCTTACCTTGGCGAACTCGGTTCCCACCGCACGGCGAAAATCCTTGCCGAGCGCATCGGTCAGACGCTTCACCTCGGCCATGCTGAGCAAAAAAACCCTGTCCTCGGTGTCCGGGCTGCCCTCTCCGTTGTCCGTGCATAATGCCGTTTTGACGAATCCCTTCTCCGCGGCGTTGAATGCGGCGTTGTAGAACTCATCGTTCAGCCACTTGCGCAAATCGCAGTCGCGCCAAGCAATGTCCACAAACTCACGGTGATAGCGCTTGCAGTCCAGGATGTACTCGCTCAAGAGGAGCAGTTCCGCACCGGAATTTTGCAGCACCCGCCACTTTATCGGCGTTCTGTCCGTTCCATCCGCCGTCTGCGGATAAGTGCCGAACGTGATGATCTCGCCAGGTTTTGCGCTCCGGTAGGGCACGAAAGCAAGATTGGCGTCGTGCACGTTCCTCTCCCCCTCTCCTCGAGGTCTAGGCCACAAAGCCCGGACTCCTCGCCCGTATCGTTTCCCGCGCCGACAACACGAGTTCCCGAACCTCGGCGGGAAGCTGTTCATCCTGCCAGGTTCGCTCGAGTTCCACCGACCCGCCCGCCGCCTTGACCGCTTTCAAGGCGTACTCCGCCGCGCCCAGCGAATGATCCGCCATGTGCGCGGTGGCAACGGCTTGCCCGACCGCCCGGGCCGCCGCGACCGCCACGGGGTTCGCCCACTCGCGGGCCACCGCATGTGCTGCCCAAGCGGCCTTTTGGGCAGCCCCTACGGAAGCTTCGCCGCGCTCCCACGCTTTGGCGGTCTCGAGGGCAACCCTCAACCGCTCGTCTATGCCTGCGCCCAGCAGCGGCAGCACGTGCTGGGCACAATCGTGTGCCCAGGCCATCAACAAGCGATGGTGCTCCTTGCTCAGCAACCCACCCCGATGAACCGCGACAAACCGTTGATCGCGCATGAGGCTTCACGCAGGCCGCGCCCGGCGTTTGGTGTGTTTGGCCACGTCCAGCTTGTAGGCCTCGGCCAGAAGAACCTTGACGGTCTCGAGCGTAGCCTCGCCGGGGTTGAGCACGCAGACCCAGGACATCGCCGCGTAGACGGGGTGGGGCATGATCTGGTCGAGCGCGGTGAAGTCGTGGCCGGTGTTCACGATCCCGCCATCCCTCGGGAAGGGCGGCTGTTGGCTGAACATGGAGCGGTAGGTGTCGCTCCCGACGCCTATGTTCAGGCGGAAAACCCCAGGCCGGTCGAGGTCGGAGGCCTGGTCATGGGCATTGCCGGTGACCAGGGTGGCGAAGGGGAGCTTGCGCTCGGGATCGTAAAAGAAAAAGCTGTCCCCGTTCACGGTGGTGACCTCAACACCGGCGAAGGTTTGGGTGATGTATCGGATGATCTCGGATTCGGTCATAAGTTTTCAACTATACAACCTTTTCTGGCCTAGGCTCAAGGCGGGGGCCCAACTCGAGGCGCCACGCGAACAGCCCGATCAGTGCACAATCAGGCTAAGGGCTTAGTTTCGAGGAAGACAACCGCGAGGTTCGAGCCATGAGCAGAGCTTTCATCAAAGAAGACGCTTCCGGCGAGGAGGTCATCGTCCCCTCGAGGGCCCCCCTACCGCCCGGCACCCCCAACCTGGTCACGCCTCGAGGCTACGCGTTGCTCGAGGCCGAGCTGGCCGAGCTGATGGCCGAGCGCGAGCGGGTGTCGTCCGACCCCCGGCAACTCGCCGGGGTGCAGGGCCGGATCGAGGCGCTCGAGGAACGGCTCTCGAGCGCCCAGGTCGTCGAGCTTAAAGAGGCGCCACCCGGCGAGGTGAGCTTCGGGGCTATGGTGACGGTTCGCACCGCAACCGGCGAGGAGCGCCGCCTGACCATCGTGGGGGTAGACGAGGCCTCCATCCCCCAGGGCCGGGTGGCCTTCACGGCCCCCATCGCCCGAGCGTTGCTGGGGCACCAGGTCGGGGACGAGGTGCGGCTGGAGACGGCCCGGGGCGAGCAGGTGTTGAGGATCGTGAGCATCGAGTAGGGGTTGACCCCGGCTAAGCGGCGACGCGGGGCAGCAGATCAATCCACAAACTCCAACTTCTCCAAGGGCGGCCCGGGGAAGCGGGAGAAGTCCGGGGCGTCGGGGCGGGCGTACACCAGCTCCCGCACGGCGCGAACGGCCTGGTCTATGGCCGAGTGCGCGTAGGCATACGCCCCCGAGTCGGAGTTGGCGATGGCGACGCGGCCCCACTTCCTGCGGGCGGTCTCGATGGGCAGGGGGCCATCGGGCCAAAACTGATCCCAGGGGCGCATGTACTCATAGGCGTAGCCGTGGGCCCAGCGGTTGACGGTGATGGCGGCGATGTCGCGGGCCGGGTCGAAGCCCCCGCCCGAGAGGGCGCGGCCCAGCAGGTCGCGGACGGTGCGCTCGAGGTCGCGGAAGCTCAGGGTTTGCAGCTTGCGGCGGCCCTCGAGGGCCTGTTCGCGGCTGGATTTGCCGGGCGAGGTCATCACCTTGCCCAGGTGCAGCAGCACGGGTTCGTCGGGGCGCTGGGCAAAGCGGTAAGCGCCCATGCTCACCGGGAAGTCGATGCCCACGTCGTTGGCGAAGAAGGTGCCCGGCGCGCTGAAGTTGCCGATCTTGAGCCGGTCGAAGGCCCGCCAGTTGCGGATCGCGACGTTGGTGTACAACAGCGGAACCTTGACCTGGTCCTCGAGGGCCTCGCGCTGTTCAGCCGAAAGTTCGTCGCTGAGGTAGGGAATGACCTTGTGCCAGCAGGCCAAGATCACGTGCCCGGCCCGCACGCTTTGCAGCCCGCCCTTGCCCACGTAGGTGACCTCGACCTCCTGGGCGGTGGCCGGATTGCCCAGGTGTCGCACCCGCACCACCGTCGCGCCCAGGCGCAGCCGCACCGGGCGGTTGGGCACGTCGAGTTGGGCGTAGTCCACCCGCTGGGTGACCAGGTCCTCCATCGTGCGGCCCTTGAGGGCTTTGGGGATGAGGCGGCGCACCAGGGCGCGGGCGATCCCGGCGTTCCCATCGGGAAAATGGTAGATGTAATCGTCGGGGTCGGTGCGGGCCAGCCGCCCGCTGGGGCTCATGGTCTTGTAGATCTTCTCGCCCAGCTCCATGCCGTCGAAGCCGGGATTGTAGTTGGCCCAGGCGTCAAGGCAGGTGGTGGCGTCGATGCCCACCCCGAAATAGGGTTCGGTGCTGCTCTGGAAAATCGTCACCAGTTGAGGGTCAGCCTTGACGAACTCGAGCAGAAAATCTTTGTAGGTGGTGCGGGACAAAAGCTCGAACTTCTCCGCCCGGCTCATCCCAGCCAGGTAGTCGGGCGGGTCGTCGAGGAGGCGGATCAGGTCTTGTTGGGCCTTGGCCTTCAGGGGGGTCTGGGGAACCCAGTCGGCGGCTTTCTCCTCCACCCGCACCAGCTTGTTGCTGCCGAAGACCTCCCTGGCGAAGAACATCCCCTCGCCCAGGCCGCGTTTGTCGAACCACTCCCCGTCGTAGTAGCCCTCGAACTTCTTGGGCTCGATGCCGATGTCCGCCAGCAGCTTGTTCACCGCGGGGCTGAAGTAGGAGGGGGTCTGCATGGACTGCGAGCCGCCATAACCGATGAGGGTCTTTCCCCCGACCCTAAACTCGTTGCGCTTGGCGTGGCCGCCGAAGTCGTCGAGGGGGTCCAGCAGCAGCACCTTGGCTCCCGGCGAGAGCTGGCGGTAGTGGAAAGCCGCCGCCAGCCCGCTGATCCCAGCCCCCACCACCACCAAGTCGTAGCGCTCGCCGGTGGAGCGCACGGCGCCGGGGTCCAGCTTGAACCTCCCGTCCCGAAGGGCGTGCATCACGCTCTGCACCCCCTCGTATTGCCCGCGCAGGCCGGTCAGGCGGGCCGGGTCGGGCACACCCTGGGCAAAGGCCCTGCCCGAGATGGCCGCCCCCACCGTGATCGCCACCCCGTTCAAGAAATCCCGCCGGGTGATCTTGCGGTCCATACCGAGGTCTTTATCTTCCTTCGAATACGGCATAAACCCTCCCCAGATCGTTCGCAACCTCGAGCCCACGCGCCGCTTAATCCAGCCGAATTCTTCCGGTGTTCCCGCCTTCATCCTACCGGATCAGCCATGGCCGCCGAACCGAGATAAGCTAGGGGGGTGGTGCTCGCGAATCTGGAAGCCACTCGCCGCTTCGCCCAGAAGCTGGCTCAGGCTTTGCCCGAAGGGTCGCTGCTGCTCCTCAGCGGGCCGATGGGAGCAGGCAAAACCACGCTGGTCAAATTCATCGCGGAGGCGTTGGGGTTCAAAGGCGAGGTGACCAGCCCCACCTATACCCTCATCCACGAGTACCCCACCGAGCGGGGCCTGATCGTCCACATCGACGCCTACCGCATGGCCGACCAGGAGGAGCTGTATAGTCTGGGGCTCGAGGACTACCTCCCCGAAGCCCGGCTGGTGCTCATCGAGTGGGGAAAACCCGAGGTGTTCCCGGATAGCCTCGAGGTGCGTATAGCCCTCCAGGATGACGCCCGCACAATCGAGCTGATCGCGCACGGAAACACCCAACCCGTCACCCTCCAGGGGGAAGATTCATGAATCCTCCCGCGACCCTTTAAAGATTGGCCCGGAGAAACTCGAGCACCGCTACCCAGGCTTGCAGGGACTCGAGGTACACCGCCGATTTTTCCCCCTGTTTGAGCAGGGTCTTGCGGCTCACCAAGAAGCCGTGGGCGCTGTTGGGGTAAATGAGGAGCTGATGGGGTTGGCGGCGAGCCTCGAGGGCCTTGGCCAGCGCCTTGGCCTGATCGGGCGGCACGACGCTATCCTTAGCCCCTTGCAGGATCAGCACCGGCATCGTGCCGGGGAGTTTCTCGACGACCCCCAGCCCGTGCCGGATGCGAAAGCTCTGGGGCCGGTCCTGGGGGCCGCCCCCGTAGGTGCGACGGGTGAGTTCGTCCTGGCCGAGCTGGCCGGTGCGCACCAGGTAGTCGTACCAGGCGTAGATATCGGCGATCCCGTAGGCGAAGACCAAGGCCTTGATCCGGTCGGTGCGGGAAGCGGCCAAGAGACTCACCAAGGCCCCGTGGCTGGTGCCCACCGCGGCAATGCGATCGGGGTCCACCTGGGGTTGCTGGCGGAGCCACTCGAGCCCCGCCAGCACGTCGCCCACCTCGCCCTTGGCTACCTCCACGATCCCCTCCGAGCCGTCCTCGCCGCGGTAGCTGCTGGCGAAGACCACGTAACCGGCCTGGGCCAGCTCGCGGCAGCGCTCCAGCGTGCCCTCGGAGAGCCCGTCCACCCCCCCGTGGTTGAAGAGCACCGCCGGAAAGGTGTCGCCCGCTTTCACGGCCCCCGCGGGCCAGAAGACCCGAGCCTTGACCCTAAGCCCGTCGCTCAGGTAGGTGAGGGCTTGTTCTCGCACCTTGGGCGGTTCTTGCATGGGCTGAGCCAAGCCTAACCCCAACCCGATCAAGAGCCCTAGCCAACGCGCCGTCATTCCCCCACTATACTGGCGAATTTCGTGTCTCAGAGCAGGCTCATGAGGCGATTAAGTGTGCTGCTGGCTGCCTTGGTTCCGGGAAAATCCGGGCATACTCGAGACCATGCCCCCTCGAGCCGGCCAGCCGAAAAGAGGCCTTTCCCGCCTTTGGCTCCCCCTTCTCGGGTTGGGCCTCCTGCTCGGAGGTCTCACCGGCTGGCCCGCTGCCGACGCCCAATCCGCCCGACCCAGTACGGGAAAAGTCTGCACACCCTGGCCCCCGCCCAAACCCAAAAACGAAGAGGAACGCGCCCAGGTGGAGCGCTGGGCCGAGTACGGCCTCAAGCTCCAGAGTTACGCCAAGCTCCTCCCCGCCACCCCGGATCAGCAAATCCCCATGCCGGTGCAGGGGGTACGGGTCCGGCAGGTCGCGGACACCTTCGGGGCTCCCCGGGGGGCCGCCGCCACGAGAGCCAGGACATCTTCGCGGCCAAGGGTACGCCGGTCTACTCGGCCACCGAAGGCTACGTGTGGCGCCTCGGAAATGGGCAACTGGGCGGGCTCTACGTCTTCGTGGTCGGGCCCGGCGGGCGGCGCTACTACGCCCATCTCGACCGCTACGCCGAGAAGCTGAAGGAAGGCCAGAAGGTCACCACCCGCACTGGGAACCGTGGGCAACACCGGGAACGCCCGTACCACCCCGGCGCACCTGCACCTCGGGGTATACGCGGGCTCGAGGTGGACCTGCGACTACCAGGTACTCAACCCGCTGCCCCTGTTGCGGGACCGCGACTGGGCCGCGATAGTGGCTAACGGGCCGTCCGTAGCAACCCAGCCAAAACCGTGATCAGGAGGGCCAGGGCGGCGACCATCCCCAGGGAAGCCGGGAGGGAGGTGGCTTCGGCGACCAGGCCGATCAGCGGGGGCCCTACCAGAAAACCGGTGTACCCCAAGGTCGCCACCGAGGCCAAGGCCATCCCCGGATGCACCCCCGGCACGTTCCCCGCCGCGCTAAAGACCAGGGGGAACAAGGTGCAATAGCCAAATCCCACCAACACGAAGCCCAGCAGGGCCATCCAGGGTGCGCTCGAGCCCACCGCCAGCCCCAACCCCGCCGCCGCCAGGAGGCCTCCCGCTCGGGCCAGCCGCACCGGGCCAAAGCGGTGGTTGAGGGTGTCGCCGGTCAGCCGCCCGATCACCATCGCCACCGAGAAGGCCGAAAAGGCCAGGGCCGCCAGGGCTTCGCTCGAGCCCAGGTTTTGTTTCATGAACACCGCGCTCCAGTCGGCCACAGCCCCCTCCCCCAGCCCGGCGCAGAACAGAATCAGCCCCAAGCCGAGCAGAACCCCCCTGGGCCAGGCGAAACGCGGGCCGCCGGGCTCGCCGGGGGTGGGGATCAGCCAGCGGATGGCCCCCAGCATCACCCCCAACGAGAGCAGGGTCATCAGGGTGAAGAAGAGCAGCGGGCCGACCTGGAGCCCCGCCGCCGCCCCGCCCAGGGCCGCCCCCACCAGCCCGCCCAGGCTGAAGAGGGCGTGGAAGCTGGACATGATCGGCCTGGCGTAGCGCTTCTCCACCTCCACGGCCTGGGCGTTCATGCTGATGTCCATGGCGGCCTGGGTAAAGCCAAAAAAGAAGAGCGCCAGGAAAAGAGTAACCCCGCTGGGGGCCAGGGCCAGTAAGGGAAGGACCAGGCAGTTCGAGAGTGCGGCCACCGTCACCACACGGTGGCTCCCCAGCCTCGAGACGGCCCAGCCGGTGATGGGCATCGCCACGATCAACCCCACCGGCACCCCGAAAAGCACCAGCCCCAGCTCGCCAGCGTCCAGGCCCAGCTTGTCCTTGATGGCGGGAATCCGCGACACCCAGGCCGCGAACACCAAGCCGCAGACGAAAAAAGTGACGTAGACGGCCAGGCGGGCCGCCGTGAGGGAACGGGGGAGCGAGGCGTTCACCCGCTCAGGCTACCGCGTTCACAATAGCCCACGCTACCGCCTCCTGCACTAAAGCGGTGAGGAGCATCAGGTCGGCTGCCGGACGGCAGGTCGTGGAGAGCACGAACACCGAGTCCCCGTCCACCGGGGTGTGCGAGGGGCGGATCACCCGGGCCAGGCCGGTCTGGGCCGCGTCGGCCAGCATCCGGGCCTCCGACTTGGAGAGGGCCACCTCGAGCCCCACCGCCACCAAGGTGGTGTTCTGGCCGTAGAGATCGACCGGTCGGTACTCCCTAAAACGCCCCGGCCCGGCCCGCAAGCGGCCCTCGAGGTCGTAGACGTCCCCCGCCGGGTTTACCACCGCCAAAGCCCCCACCCGCACCCCCGACTGCTCGACCAGGGCGCTCCCCAAGCCGCCCGGACTGGAAAGCTCGTAGCCCAGATACTTGCCCACCATGGCCCCGGCCCCGGCCCCCACCCGGCCCATCGGCACCGGGTCACGGCTGGCCGCCCAGGCCGCCGCGTAACCGTTCTCCGCACCCGGGCGGGCTTTGGGGTTTCCGGCCATCAGGTCGAAGATCACCGCCGCCGGCACGATGGGAACCCGCCCGCCGGGGGTGAGGTAGCCGATGCCCCGCTCCTCGAGGTAGCGCATCACCCCCTCGGCGGCCCCCAACCCGAAGGCCGAACCCCCGGTGAACAGCAGGGCGTGAACCCGCTCGACCTGCTTCTCCGGCGAGAGCAAAATCCCCTCCCGGTTGCCCGGGGACGGCCCCAAGAATGAGGCGGAGGCCAGAAACCCCTCCGCCGGCCCCAGGATGACCGTGCAGCCGGTCTGCCCCACCGGGTCGGTCCAGTGGCCCACCGAGAATCCCTCGAGGGCGGTCAAGGTCTGGTTCATGACCATTAGCCTACAAGGAGCCCTGAGCGCCGAGCAATGAGCTAAACGTCTTGAAGAGCAAAGCACAAGACGCTGAACCCATGCTGCCAAAGTTGTATCCGCATCGCTGGGGCCATATACAGAAGAGATCCCGAGCGCTTCGCCCCCAATTTCGTTCAGGATGACCGCATGACCTCCGGTGGACTACCTGGCCGGGTTCTATTGTCGTGACGACTCCCCGTTCTGGAAGAACGGGGCTTCTCGGTTCTCACGGAACGGCCCTTGCCGTATCCATCCCCGAGGCGTATTTTCGCGGCGACAGCCGGGTAGGCTCCGTCCGAGCCCAGAAAAAACCTTGACTCCGCATCGGCAGGCGAGCGCAATGCTTC
>DASTSL010000109.1:0-3705 GCA_035760705.1 Meiothermus sp.
GTGAGGAGCGGGGGCGGACCGGGCTCCACCCCACCCTCGTCCCACATCCCCGGGCGCGGCTTGAGTACGGCTTCCGGCTCGACCCGCCAGCGCCGCAGGTCGCCGGAGGTGGCGAGCTGGATCTCCCGGTCGCCGAAATACATAAAGTACAGCCCGCCCAGCGGCTGATCGAGGATGGCCCCGGCCTTGTTCCAGGGGGTGTCGACGATCACCCCCAGCTTTTGCCAGTCGCGCAGGTTTGACGAGACCGCCAGCCGGGTCTGGGCCACCCGCCGCCCGTCGTAGCCGGTGTAGGTGAGGTAGTAGTGGTCCCCGACCTTGACCAGGCGGGGGTCTTCTAAGCCGCCGGCTTCGCCGGGGTCGCTGGGGGAGAGCACCGGCTGGCTTTCCCGCACAAAGTGCACCCCATCGCTCGAGGTGGCCAGCCCCAGCCTGGAGACCCCCAGGCGGTCCTGGGCCCGGTACAGCATCCAGTAGCGTCCCCCCTCATAGATCACCGCCGGGTTGAACACCGCCAGGGCCTCCCAGCTAGCACCCTGGGGGGTGAGGAGCGGGTTCTCGGCGGCCCGCGTGAAGGAACCGAGCAGGCTTGAGTCAAGGTTGAGCGCTGCCCCGCCCAGCAGGGCCAGCAAGACCAAGGCCAGCATCCGCATCTTAGGGTCACTATACGCCCGGGCGCCAGCCGGCGGGGTCCGGCGCCCAGAGGCGGGCTAGCTGCTCGATCATCCTGCCGTCCTGCATCCCCTGGGCGGCCGCCCTCGAGCCCGGCGCGGCGGGGACATCTGCCGTTGGGGGCCAGCCGCTCAAGGCCCCCTCACCGCCTGGCCCCCTCGAGCCGAGGGGATCCTGGCGGACCTGCAACAAGACTGCGGGCGCTTGCGGGGAGAACGCCGAGCAGATCCTCAGCTATCCGTCTCCCTGCTGATTTGGCGACCCTGCACCCAACGCACGAAGTTTTCTACCTGCCCACGGTACTCCGACTCCCGCCAACTCGTTCTCGGGTGCCTCAGCTGCGGCTGCCAGCCATATAGCTCGGCCTCGAGGGAACGGATGAGTTCCTCCGCCGCTAGCGGCGGGGTCTCACGGAGCCGGAGTGATGCGGCACCGGTTTCGTGAAAGTACGCCTTGAAGCCCGGGCAGACCCGGATCACCACCACCCGCAAGACCGCGTCATACCGTTCCAGCACACACTCTAGAGCTTTGCCGCAGGGCAGGGCTTGCAGGCGATCAACACTCAACACTTATGAACTACCCGCGACCAACCACTATCGCGGTGTGGTCGGGGTTTCGCGGTTCCACGAAACCAGACTTCGGTTCCTCCCCGCCCCCTGGTTCCCAGGGGTAGATTCCCTCAGCGCCGCGCCGTGGCGCGGCGCGCGGGCTTTGCCCGTACACCCAGGGGTCTATGGCCCATCTCAGCATTACCAGTGCGGAGGCTTGGTCGCGGGGCATCTCACACCCGCAAGGACACCTATGCACGCGCTGAGCGAGCGATTTCTTTTCCCGGCGCAAGCAGATGGGGCAGATCTGAGAAGGCTTCAAGCTACCCAGCTCCCCTAGGGGGTGTTATGAACTTTAGGGCTAAGCTGGAGGGATGAGCCGGAAGCGGTATCCAAGTATCCAAGCGACGTGAGCGAGGAGGAGTGGATGTTCGTGGTCCCCTACCTGACGCTGATGCGCGAGGACGCACCCCAAAGGGAATACGCCCTGCGGGACGTGTTCGACGGTTTGCGCTGGATAGTCCGTGCCGGAGCCGCGTGGAGGATGATGCCGGGGGATTTACCGCCCTGGGAAGTGGTTTATCAGCAAACTCAGCGCTGGCTGGCAGCGAGGGTGTTCGAGGCCATCGTGCAGGACCTGAGGGTGTTGTTGCGGTTAGCTGAAGGCAGGAGTGCTCAACCCTCCGCCGCCATCTTCGACAGCCGTACCCTGCAATCCAGCCCTGAAAGTGGTGGGTGAGCAGGATACGATGGCGCTAAACGTCGGAAGGGCAGTAAGGTGCACGTGGCCGTAGACACCCTAGGACACCTGTTGGCGTTACACGTCACCCCAGCCAACGAGCAAGACCGGGCTCAGATGACTGAGTTAGCCCAGGCCGTGCAGCAGGCCACCCAGCAAAACGTCGAGCTGGCTTACGTGGATGCGGGCTACACCGGCGAGCGAGCCCGAGAGGATGCTCAGGCGCAAGGTATCCACCTGGAAGTGGTCAAACTGCCCCAGGTCAGAAAGGGCTTCGTATTGCTACCTGCTACCCAGAAGGTGGGTGGTAGAGGTGGTAGAGCGTTCGTTCGGCTGGGTGGCGAGGTTCCGACCGCTCGCCAGGGATTACGAACGTCTGCTACAAACCTTGGCGGGCCTGCACTTCCTGGCTTTCGCCATCCTGCTCCTGTCCCGTTTCGTCAATCTCATGTCCCAATGTGCCTAACACCCTCTAGTGGGTGTGGGGTAAGTCCTACTGTTCCCCCTAAGGCCAGGGTGATGTGATACCGCAAGCATCAGGGCTTTCTTTGACGGTATTTGTTGACCAATAATGGTCAGATTTCTTAGTATGGAGTTGCAAGGGGGGAGTCTTACTATGCCCAAGGCAGCCCATTGGAACAAAAAGCTGGTCAACATCGCCGAAGCCAAGGCCCAGCTCTCCCGCTTGATCGAGCGGGTCGAGCGGGGGGAGGTCGTCCTCATCGGGCGGTATGGGCGGGTGGTGGCCAAGCTAGTGCCTCCTGAGGCCCCTCCCAGGCCCAGGCGGGTGCCGGGGGTCTGGAAGGGGAAGGTCTGGATGGCACCGGACTTCGACCAGCCCAATGTCGAGATCGCGCAGATGATGGAGGAAAACCCCATTGAACCTGCTGCTCGATAGCCACATCCTCTTGTGGTGGCTTTCCGACGATAAAAGGCTGAGCCGCAAGGCCCGTAGACTCATTGAGCAAACCGACGAAGTATTCGTGAGTGCGGCCACCACCTGGGAGCTGGCGGTGAAGGCTTCGCTGGGGAAGCTACGGATGCCGGAGGGTTTTCTGGAGGTGGTGGAGGCGCAGGGTTTCATTCATTTGCCCATCCGCCCCGAGCACGCTATGGCCGTACAAAGTCTTCCGTGGCATCACCGCGACCCCTTCGACCGCATCCTGCTGGCCCAGGCTCTCGTCGAAGGGCTGGGGCTGGTGAGTGCGGATAAGGAGCTCGAGGCTTATGAGCCGGTCGTGATTAGGACTTGAAAGGGTCTATCGGGAGAGCGCGGCGGCCTTAGAGGGGGAGGAGGTCCTGGTCTTACTCGACCTGAGCCCAGTGCCCAAGCCGCACGTCCGGGCCTTGGAGGGTATAGCCTGGGCAGGGAGGAAGCAGCAGCCCGGGTACGAACTCCTGACCGCCCTGGGGATGCACCCCGGGGGGCGGCTGGCCCTGGGGTACGCCACCAGGTGGCGTACGGGGAGAAAGGGTTTGCCAGCCTGCGTGACAACTCCCCGTTCTGAAGAACGGGGCTTCGCGGTTCTCACGGGACGGCCCACGCCGTACCCATCCCCGCAGGCTCCGTCCGAGCCCTGGCCAGAATGTTGGTGGCAGCGGCCACGTCCCGGTGCTGGCGGGTATCGCATTGGGGACAGGTGTACTCCCGCACCCACAGCGGTCGCCTCTCCCTGTGGCCGCACACCGGGCAGTCCTGGCTGGTATGCTTGGGGTCTACCCCCACGACCCGCCTACCAGCCTCTT
>DASTSL010000110.1:0-52843 GCA_035760705.1 Meiothermus sp.
GTGGAGATTGACGACCGCTCCGAGCGCATGAACGCCAAGATCCGCGACGCCGAACTCCAGAAGATCCCGCTGATCCTGGTGGTGGGCGACAAGGAGCAGGAGCAGGGCACGGTGAACCTGCGCGAACGGCAAGTGAAGGAACAGCGGACGCTGAAGGTCGAGGAGCTGATTGGGGAGATGGGAGAGCGGGTGAGGGAAAGGAAATAGCTCCATGCCGGTCGGGAGACCCGCCCGGCAGCGTACTAACACCAGGAACTCCGCTCTGAAGAACGCGGGCTCGCCGGATTTTGGCGTTAGGCTAGCCCCAAAGGAAGGCCTTATGATCACTGACCTCGGCCACGCCGCCTTCGCGGCCCACGATTTGGAGCGGACGCTCAAGTTTTACAAGCTGCTGGGCATCCACGAATCCTTCCGCCTGCACCACGAGGACGGCTCCTTGATGCTGGTCTACCTGCACGTCGCGGGGGACCGCTTCATCGAGGTGTTCCCGGGTGGCCCCGCCCCCGACCCGGCCCGGAAGGGCAGCTTCATGCATTTGTGCCTAATCACCGACGACCTGCACCGCACCGTCGCGGAGCTAAAGGCCAACGGGGTGACCATCGAACGCGGCCCCAGCGTAGGCCTCGACCACAACTGGCAGGCCTGGATCAAAGACCCCGACGCAAACGATATCGAGTTGATGCAACTGTCAGAGCATTCCCCCCAGCGCAAGGTCGCCCGGGGTGAATCTCCCGGTTAAGCAGTCTTCACAAAGAATGAACCGGTGGAGGAGCAGCCCCAGGTGGCCGTAAGCGGATAGCCGCTGGAATCAAGTCCATGACCTCACCTTTCGGTCAGACTCCGCCCGGCACAACTTACAATGGGCGTTATGCTCGAGATTCGATTGCTGGAGGAAGCCGATGCCGGGGTCTACCGCGAACTCCGGCTGGAAGCTTTGCAGGGCGAGCCCTTAGCCTTCGGGTCGGCATACGCGGATTACGCCGCGAGATCCCTCGAGCAGATCCGCGAACAGCTAAAGCCCCAGGCAGAGGCTAGGTTCACCCTGGGGGCTTTCCAGGAGGGCCGCTTGGTCGGAATGGCGACGTTAGTCCGGCACGAGGGTACGAAGTTCCGCCACACCGCCGGGGTGTACGCGGTGTACGTGCAGCCCGCCGCCAGAGGACAGGGAATCTCCCGGCGGCTGATGCACACCCTGATCGAGAAAGCCCGAACCTTCAGCGGCCTGGAGCAGCTCACCCTGGCCGTTTCGACCCACCAGCAGGCGGCCCGCCAGCTCTACCGCTCGCTGGGCTTCGAGGTGTGGGGCTACGAGAAACGCGCGCTCAAGGTGGGCCAGACCTACACCGATTTCGAACACATGGTACTGTGGCTGGGCTGATGGATATTCACACGCGCCGGGAAATCGCCAAGATCGCCATTCCGGTGGGCCTCGAGTCCACCTTTCAACTGGGGCTGGGCTTCATCAACCAAGTGATCGTGGGCACCTTGGGCACCGCCACCATCGCCGCGGTGGGGCTCGCCAACAACGTCTTGTTTATCGGAATTCTCTGCCTCAACACGCTGGGAGCGGGCTGCGCCATCCTGGCCTCGCGGGCCCGGGGGCGCGGGGACGAACCGGCGGTCTCGCGTATCTCGAGCCTCTCGCTGGGCTTTGCAGTCACGCTGGCGGCTTCGTTCGCGCTGCCCCTGGCCTTGTTCGCTCAGCCTTTCCTGGACGGGGTGGGAGCCAGCCAGGAAGTGGCCCGGATCGGGGGGCCTTACTTGAGCCTGATCGCCCTCAGCCTGCCGCTCGGCGTGCTGAGCGTGGTCAGTAGCGCGGTGTTCCGCACCCTGGGGCACGCCCGGCTGCCGATGGTGGTGACGATGACCGCCGTGATGCTCACCCCGCTTTTGTCGTGGTTCTTCGTGATCCCGCTCGAGATGGGCGCGGTGGGTGCGGCCTGGGCCTCACTCATCACCCAGTTTTTGCGGGCCGGGGTGCTGGTGGGGTTGCTCTTTTTTAGTCGCTGGGGCATCGCCTGGAGCTGGCCGAACTGGGGCGAAGCCAAGGTCATCCTGCGCGAGATGATCCCCCTGGTGCTGCCACTGTTCATCACCGAGATCGTCTTTAGCGGCGGCTCTTTCTTATTCGCCCTGCTCTTCGAGCGGGTGAGCACCGAGGCGCTGGCGGCGTTTCAGATCATGACCACGCTCGAGGGGGTCTTTATCACCGCCGCCATCGGGCTCAACAGCGCCGCGACCATCCTGGTCGCCCGTCAGATCGGCCAGGCCAACCCCGAGGGGATCTGGCGGATGTCGGGGAGCATCTGGCGGCTCGGGCTGTTCGCCGCCGCCGGGCTCGGCTTCCTCTTCGCGCTCAGCGGGTTTTTGCTGCCGGTCCTCTACCCCCACACCACCCCCCAGGTCCAGGACTGGGGCTTCTGGGCCATCGTGCTCAACGCCCTCTTCCAGCCGGTAAAGGTCTCCAACATGATCTTCTTCGGGGTGCTCTCGAGCGGGGGCGACACCCGCTACCTGCTGCTCTCGGACGTGATCACGGTCTTCGTGGTGGGGCTCCCCCTGGCCTACCTGCTGGCCTTCCCGTTGGGTCTAGGCCTGTGGGGGATCTTCCTGGGCCGGTTGCTGGGCGAGGAGATGGTGCGGATCAGCATGTTCTTGTGGCGCTACAAGAGCGGGCGCTGGTTCAAGCTCGAGACGCTTCTTACGCCGCGATAGCGGGGTAGGAGCAGCGTGCCAGCGGCGGATTGAGCGGTAAACTAGCAGATATGCGGGCCCGCTCCACCCTATTCACGCTGTACATGGAATACCTCTACCCCGGCAACCGGGCCTGGGTGGGCGACCTGATCCGCTGGATGGAAGCCTTGGGCTTCTCCGAGCCGGCGGTGCGGGCGGCGGTGTCGCGCAGCGTCAAGAGCGGCTGGATCATCCCCGAGAAGGACGGGCGCAAAGCCTATTACCGCCTCTCTGACCGGGTGGCCTGGCAGGTCGAGCAGGTGCGAGATCGCCTCTACCAGAACGTGGGCCAATGGGACGGCCAGTGGCGCATCCTGATCTACGCCGTGCCGGAGGCCAAACGCACCGTGCGTGACCGCTTCCGCAACGAATTGGTGCTGCTGGGCTTTGGAACCCCTGCCCCCGGGGTGTGGGTGAGCCCCACCGCGAGCCTCGAGGCCGCCCGGGACCTGGTGCGGTTTTACGGGCTGGGGGGCTATGTCGAGCTGTTCCAGGCGCAGCGGTTCACGGCGGGAAACCCGCTCGAGCTGGTCCGTAAAGCCTACAACCTAGAGGCCGCGCAGCAACGCTACCGCGAGTTCGTGCGGATCCACCCCTTTGAGCCCAAAACCCCCGAGGAGGCCTTCGTGCGGCTCACCCGGATGGTGCACGAGGCGCGAAAACTTCTCTTCTTGGACCCCGGGTTGCCGCCAGAGCTCACCCCGCCGGGTTTCTTAGGGCCTGAGGCTCACCAGAGGTTCCTCGAGCTTCACGCTTATTTCGGCCAGAAGGCCAGACCGATGCTCGAGGGGGAGACCGTCGCAGCGGATTAAGTCGAGCCCCACCCCAACTATCGAGCGATAAACCTGGCCGCGTCCGCATACCAGGCCTCGCTCACGGCGTGGCGAGCCAACCTAACCGAGGAGCTCTGCGCCCCGCTCGAGGTGCAGGTGGGGTGTGAAGTTGCGCCAGGGTAAGTTTATCCGGGGGAATGGCAAGGACGCTTCGGGTTTTTGAACGGCGCGATTCCCGCAGGAGTCGTCATCCCTAGATCTGAGATCACGCGGGCAACACTTGGCGGTAAAAGCCCAGGTGCTCCAAGAGGCACTCGAGCGCACGATTAACCTTTGCCGGACCTGGCATCCCGGAAGCGCCTGCGCAGCGCTCCCAACCGCTCTCTCACCCGCTCCTCCCAGCCTTCCCCGGTCGCTGCGTAGAGGGTGAGGCCCTCGAGCCCCTCCGGCAGATAAGCTTGAGCGAAGCTTTCCTGGGGGTCGTCGTGGTAGTAGGCGTAGGCCTTGCCGTAGCCGAGCGATTTCATCAGGCTGGTGGGGGCGTTGCGCAGGTTGAGCGGGATGGGGGCGTCCGGGTAGCGGCGGGCCGCGTCCTGGGCCTGTTTCCAGGCGGTGTAGGCACTGTTGGACTTGGGGGCCAGGGCCAAGTAGATGGTGAGTTCGGCCAGGGCCAGTTCGCCCTCGGGGCTGCCCAGGAAGTCGTAGGTCTGCTGGGCGGCCACCGCCAGCCGCAGCGCCAGCGGGTCGGCCAGACCGATGTCCTCCACCGCCATCCGCACCAGGCGGCGGGCCAGGTAGAGGGGGTCGGCGCCGCCCTCGAGCATCCGGGCCAGGTAGTAGAGGGCCGCGTCCACGTGGTTGCCGCGCACACTCTTGTGGAGGGCCGAGATCAGGTCGTAGAAGTGCTCGCCGCCCTTGTCGAAGTTGAGCGTGCCCGCTCCCAAACCCTCTTTGACCGACTCGAGCGTGATCTTTCCCCCGCTCAAAGTCGCCGCGAGTTCGAGGGCCGACAAGGCCCGCCGCACGTCACCCATCGAGGCCTGGGCCAGCAACTCCAACGCCTCCGGCTCGGCCTCTACGCCGGGGAGGCCTTGGGGGTGCTGCAAGGCCCGCTCGAGCAGCTTGCGGATTTCCTCGGGCTCGAGGGGGCGCAAAACGTAGACTCGGGCCCGCGAGCGCAGGGCCGGGTTCACCTCGAAGGAGGGGTTCTCGGTGGTGGCCCCGATCAGGGTGAGGAGCCCGGACTCGACGTGCGGCAACAGGGCATCCTGTTGCGATTTGTTGAAGCGGTGGATCTCGTCGAGGAAGAGCACCAGCCCCCCCACTTCCCGCGCCCGCTCCACCGCCGCCTTGATCTCCTTGACCCCGGCGTTGACCGCCGAGAGCGCGATCATCTCCTGGCCCACCCCCTCGGCCAGCAAACGGGCCAGGGTGGTCTTGCCGCTCCCCGGCGGCCCCCACAGGATCAGCGATTGCAACCGGCCCGACTCGAGCATCCGCCTCAGGGGCTTTCCCGGTCCGGTAAGGTGGGCCTGCCCCAGAACTTCCTCCAGGGCTTTGGGGCGCATTCGCTCGGGCAGGGGGGGCAGCCCCGGCTGCTCTTTTAGCCGCGTGCGTTCCATGGGTCTATTGTGGGGCTTGACGGATGAATTTTGGGCTATGCTGGTAACGATGTCTTGGTTATCCTTAGTACCCTGGGCCTTGCTCGTCTTGGGTTTATTGCCGCTGGGGGCTTACCCGGCGCGCTCGAGCCTCTACCCCGGGGTGATCTTCCTGGTCGCGGCCCTTACCCTGGCCGGTGCGGCGAGCCTTTACAGCCGCGCTCCGGTCGGGCCGAAGGTGCGGATGCTGTGGGTGCTGGGTCTGGGTCTGATGGCCTACAGCCTGGCCTGCGAGAGCGCTTCGATCCTGGCTTCGCTCCCCACCGGTCTTCACGCCCTGGGGGGCTGGGCTGCCCTGGCGAGCGGGGCCATCCTCCTCACCGCACTCTACCAAAGCCTCCAGCGTGAGACCCCGGCCCTGCCCCCGCTCGAGGGCGGCCAGTACCGCGACCCCAGCGGGGCCATGAGCCGTAGCGCCCTGAACGCGCTGGCCCCCAACCTCGAGGCCATGGCCGCCCGTAGGCCGCTGGTGCTCCTGCTGATGCAGACCCCCCCCAACCAAGACCCCGCCCCCATCCTGCACAGCCTGCGCGGCCCCGACTTGCTCTTCTACATGGGCGAGGGGGTCTTTCTGGTGATCCTGCAAAACGGCGGGCCCGAGGCCGCCGGGCCGGTGTTCCGCCGCCTCAAGGCTGCCGTACCCCTGCAAGCCTACACTGCCTTGCCCTTCAAGGGCGGCAGCCTGAAAAGGGCTTTGGAGCAGCTCGAGGCCGAACTTTCCCAGATCTCCCTGGCCCAGCCGGATCCCACCAACTAAACCAGCAAACCCTCGGCGCGCTCCGCGAACGCCTCTTCCAGCCCCCGCTTTCCCAGCACCTCGCCCAAGGCCCGGAAGAACACCCGGTAATGCTCCACGCGAGCACCCTCGCCCATCAGACCCAGCCGGAGCACCTTCCCCGCGGTGGGGCCGATACCGCCCGCCACCGCTACCCCTTTCGCGTAGAGCCCTTTGCGAATCTCCGCCTCGCTATAGCCCTCCGGCGGACGAACCACCAGCACCGTAGACAACCGGGCCTCTGCGGCGGCATAGGCGCTGAAGCCCAGTTCCTCGAGCACCGAGAGCACCGAGCCGTAGAGGTGCTCGGCCCGCCGCTGGCGGTTTTCCAAGCCCTCCTCCAGCGCCAGCTTGAGGGCTTCCTCCAGGGCGAAGTGCAACAAGACCGGCGAGGTGCAGAAATACCCCTCCTGCTCCCAGTAGACAGCGACCCTCGAGAGGTCGGAGTACCAGCCCCGCACCTGTCCCAGCATCTCCCGCCCGCGCTGCGAGAGGGCGAAGGGGGCCAGCCCCGGCGGAGCCGAGAGGCACTTCTGCGAGCCGGTGAAGGCATAATCCACCTGCATCCTCTGCATCGAGAGCGGCATCATCGCGGCGGTGGTCACCGCGTCCAGCATGAACAGCGCCCCGTGGTCGGCCACCAGCCGGGCGATCTCCTGGGCAGGGTTGATGACCCCGGTGCTGGTCTCGCCGTGGACCAGCGCCACCAGCTTGTAGGTCCGCTCGCTGAGCGCTTTTTCGACCTGGGCGGGGTCAATCGGGTGGCCGGGCTCGGAGCGCAGCACCTTGTAGTCGAAGTTGTAGGCGTGGGCGATCTCCACCATCCGCTCGCCGAAGGTCCCGCTGACCAAGAGCAGCACCGCATCCCCCTCGTCGGCCAGGTTGGTTAGCCCGGCCTCCATCCCCAGGCTCCCCGAGCCGGGCATCGCGGCCAGCAGAGCGCCCTCGCCGGGGTCGAAGAGCAGGTTCAGGTACTCGCGGATGCGGCGGTTGGTCTGGAGCACCTCGGGGTCGAGGTGGCCGCGCATCGGTTTGGCGAGCGCGGCCTGTACGCGGGGGTGGATCGGGGTGGGGCCAGGGGTCAGGAGCATCATGGGGATAACCTCCACAAAAAGAGATTCCCCGCCCGGCATGTCCGAACGACCCCTTCCATCCAGGAAAGGAGCCGTTAGCGCATAGCTCGAGCGGGGAATCGCATCTGAGGGGCAGTCTAACAGGGTTTTGCCGAGCGTGTAAAGGCTTTTGACCATCGCGGGCAGTCGTGGAAGGGCCCGCGCTCACCCCGGGGGCAGGGCACGTCTTACCCACCTGACTTGATGGTGTCCCTAGGGGATAGCCTGACGGATCAGCATCTTCGCTGCTTCGGCGACCCGCCCCGCGTGGCTCCCGGGTCCGAACATCCGGGCCGCGTTCCAGGCCCCGTCCATCAACAGCAGCAAGGACTCGGCCAGGCCACGGGGGTCTTTGGCCCCGGCCTCGAGGCTGAGTTCCTCGAGCTTCTGCAAAATGGCCTGCTTGTGCCGGATCGCCACCTGGTGGCTGGGGCTATCCAGGCTGGGGAATTCGGCGGCGTTCACCGAGAAGGTGCAGCCCAGACAGGCCGGGCTCACCGCGCGCTCAGCCACCCAGTCGAAGAGGGCCTCGAGCCGCTTCCGCGCCGTCGGCAAGGGCTCGACCCGCTCGGCGTAGAGCTTCCAGAAGTGTTGGTTGGAGCGCTCAAGGTAGGCCACGATCAGGTCGTCCTTGGAGGGGAAGTGCTTGTAGAGGGTCATCTTGGCCACCCCCGACTCGGCGATGATGCGGTCAACGCCCACCGCGCGGAAGCCCTCGCGGTAGAAGAGTTGCCCCGCAGTCTCTAGGATTTGCTCTCGGGCAGGGGAGTTTTCGCGAATTGCTCGGTTCATATACACTCGACCCGTTGACGGGTATACAGACCTGTCTGTACTATAGCAACCAATCCTAGTAGACAGAAAGGTCTATCTCAAAGGAGCATCCCATGAACATCGCAGTTTTTGGCACCGGAATGGTCGGACAGATCATCGCCTCGGCGCTCGCGGCCAAAGGTCACAGCGTCATGATGGGCACCCGCGACGTACGAATGGCCTTGGAGCGCGACCAGAAAACCGCCGCTACCCGGCTCACCCTGGCCGAGTGGCATCGGCAGAACCCCCAGGTCCGGCTGGGCATCTTCGCCGAGGCCGCTGCTTTGGGCGAGGTGATCTTCAACGCCACCAACGGCTTCGGGGCGCTCCCGGCGCTCGAGTCGGCGGGCGAGGCCAACCTGGACGGCAAAATCCTCATCGATATCTCCAACCCGCTGGACTTCTCTCAAGGGATGCCGCCTACCCTCTTCATCTCCAACACCGACTCCTTGGGCGAGCAGATCCAGCGCCGCTTTCCCGGCCTGAAGGTGGTCAAGACCCTCAACACCGTGAACGCCTATCTGATGGTGAACCCCCAGCAGCTCGCCGGGGGCGACCACACCCTGTTCGTGAGCGGCAACGACTTAGAGGCCAAGGCCAGGGTAACCCAGTACCTCAGGGATTGGTTCGGCTGGAAGGACGTGATCGACCTGGGCGACATCACCACCGCCCGCGGCACCGAGATGCTCCTGCCGATCTGGGTCCGGCTGTGGGGCGCGCTGCAAACTCCGGTGTTCAACTTCAAGGTCGTGCGTCAGGGTTGAGAGGAAACGATGAAACAGCGAACGCTGGACAGGAATGGGCCTTCGGTCTGGATGGGGGCTTCATGGTGAGCGAGTTGATGAGTGGAAAAATCGTGCTGGTCACCGGAGCCACCTCCGGCATCGGCAAACAGGCTGCCCTCGAGTTGGCCCGGATGGGGCCACGCTGGTGTGGTGGCCCGAGATAAAGCCAAAGGTCGAGCGGTGCTCGAGGAGATCCGCAGCAAGACCGACAATAAAAACCTCGACCTGCTGCTCGCCGACCTCTCCTCGCAGGCCGACATCCGCAAACTCGCCGAGGAGTTCAAGCGCAAATATCAACGCCTCGACGTCCTGGTCAACAACGCCGGGGGGATTTTCAACACCCGTAAAACCACCGCGGATGGCCTGGAGTACACCTTCACCTTCAACCACCTGGCCTACTTCCTGCTCACGAACTTGCTGCTGGACGTGCTCAAAGCCAGCGCCCCGGCGCAGATCGTGAACGTCAGCTCGGGAGCCCAGGGCATGGGCCGGATCAACTTCGACGACCTGCAAGGCGCCAAGCGCTACAACGCCCAGGCCGCCTACAACCAGTCCAAGCTGGCCAACGTGATCTTTACCTACCAACTGGCCCGGCGGCTCGAGGGCACTGGCGTGACCGCCAACGTGCTGCACCCCGGGGTGGTGCGCACCAACTTCGGGCGTAGCGACCCCCCGCTGTTCTGGCGCATCTTTTTCCCCTCCCCCGAGGTCGCAGGGGTGAGCGGCAAGTACTTCGCCTTCAAGAAAGCCATCCGCTCTAACCCCCTCTCCTATGACCCCGCCGTGCAGGAACGGCTCTGGCGGGTCAGCGAGGAACTCAGCGGGCTGGTCCGGCGCGGGACACCCGGCCTTCGGGGTGGCCAGGGACACCCTGCCCCGCCTGACCGGCCAGCCCACCCGCAACCTGGAGCAGTTTGCCCGAGACTACGCCTCGGCCCTGAGTAATCCGCCTCGCTGGGGCTGAGCCGTATACCCGCTGTAGCGCCTGCGGTGGGGCCGACCGGCAGGCGCTACAGTTTTTGGACAGCCTGACTCTTTGCAGGAGGACGAGCGAGGTCTACCCTGGAAAAATGTACCTTCCCCGGCATTATCAAGTCACCGATCAAGCCGTGCTCTACGACCTCATGCGCCGGTTCAGTTTTGCCACGCTGGTCTCGGTCCACCAGGGGGTGCCCTTCGCCACCCACATGCCCTTCGTGGCGAAAGAAGGGGTGCTCTCCTCGCACGTGGCCCGGGCCAACCCGCAGTGGACCGGCTTCGATCCGAACCGGGAGGTGCTGGTCATCTTCCAGGGCGACCACAGCTTTATCTCGCCTACCTGGTATGAAAAGCATCCCAGCGTGCCGACCTGGAACTACATGACCGTCCACGCCTACGGCAAGCCGCGCATCGTGGAGGAGCCCCGGGCGGTCAAGCAACTGCTACACGAATTGGTCGTGCAGCACGAGCAGGAGTGGGACATGATGAAGCTCCCGCCCGACTACTTGCAGGGGATGATGAAGGGCATCGTGGCCTTCGAGATCGAGATCACCCGGCTCGAGGGCAAGTTCAAGCTCTCGCAAAACCGCTCAGAGGCCGATCAGCGGCGGGTGCTCGAGGCGCTTTCGATGAGCAAGAATCCCTCTGACCGGGCCGTGGCGGCGCAGATGCGGAAAAACCTGAGGGAAGGCTGATGTACCGGTTCCGCCCGATCACCCTGGAGGACATCCCGGTCCTGACCCATCAGCGGAAGCAGATGTTTTTGGACATGGGTCGCCCCGATGATGCAAAGATGCGGGTCATGCTCGAGGCGTTCGTGCCCTGGGTGAAATCGGCCATGATACAGGGAACCTACACCGGCTTCTTAGCCCTGCACGCAGCTAAAGTAGCCGCCGGGCTGGGGCTGATGTTCCAGGAGATGCCTCCCAGCTTGCGGGACTTAGGGAGTTCGTGGGGCTACATCCTCAACGTCTACACCGAGCCCGAGCACCGGCGCAAGGGTCTGGCCGGGGAACTCGTGAAGTTCGCCCTCCAAGAGTGCAAAGGGCGCGGGATTCACACCGTCCGGCTCTACGCCTCGGAGATGGGGCACCATCTGTACGCATCGCTGGGGTTCAAGCCTCGAGAGGAGATGATCCGGAGCGAGCTATGAAGACCGAGATCAAAGACTTGCTAGGGATGGAGCAATCCAAGGCGGCCTACCGCGAGTTCATCCGCTCCGCCGACCTCAGCGAGGAGGCCATGAACTTGACAAACCCCTTCACCTTGGAAGGCCAGATCGTACGCCTCGAGCCCCTCACGATGGAGCATCTACCGGTGCTGCTCGAGCTGGCGAATCGGGAGGATTACCCTTTTACGACGGTTCCCCACAGCGAAAGCGCGATGGGCAAATACATCCAAATCGCACTGGACGAGCAAACCCATGGCAAAACCGTGCCGTTCGTGACGGTGGACAAGCGTTCGGGGAAAATCGTGGGAAGCACCCGCCTGGCTCACCTCGAGTTCTGGAACTGGCCGGAAGGCTCTCCCCTAGCCCGCCCCGGCCTGCCGGATGCCGTGGAGATCGGCTGGACCTGGCTGGCCCCCTTTGCCCAGCGCAGTGGCATCAACACCGAGGCCAAGCTACTGATGCTCACCCACGCCTTCGAGGTCTGGCAGGTGCGGCGGGTGACCCTCAAGACCGACGAGCGGAACATGCGCTCGCGTAACGCTATCCTACGGCTGGGGGCCAAGTTCGAGGGGATTCTACGGGCGCATATGCCCGCTTCGGATGGCGGGATTCGCAACAGCGCGATGTTCAGCATCCTGGCCGAGGAGTGGCCTGCGGTCAAGACCACCCTGCACGCCAGGCTAAGGAACTGATTGGCCTAGAACCTGCGAATCTTCATCGACTGCACCTGAGCCGTCTCGGCGTTCACTCGGAACACCTTGTACTCCCGCGTCTTGGCTGCTTCCCCCAGGCTCAGGTAAGGGGAGGACTCGCGGCTTACAAAGCTCAGGGTCACATCCCAGAACTTGCCATCGGGGCTCAGCTCTACTTCCTCGAGCCGCAGATCGGGGATCTGCTTCTCAGTGAAGAGGGTCTGGATGTACTCAGTAGCCACCTTGACCGCTTCTTTGACATCGAGCATGGTCTTTCCTCTAGGCGAGTTGTAAACGTCTTCCCTTGGATTCGGGGATGGGATCGCCGAACTACTTGGCGGTCTCGAGGGCCGCTTGGGGGCTATCCCCGTGGGCCACACAGCCCGAAAGCTCCGGTGCTTTGGTTACCAACACCCCGTCCTCCTGGCTCCAGTAGATAATGACTTCGTACTTGCCCACGTAAAACCAGTTTAGCCCTCGCCCTGGGTCAGCCACAAACGGGCGAAAGGCTCCAGCGGCACCAACCCCCCAGAAACCGCTATACTCTTGGCACTGATGCGGTCAAAGGGCTGGGTCAGGCCGCGCTCGGCGAGTTGGCCCACCGGGTAATACTGCGGCTCCTCGCTGAAGTTATAGAGGGTCACCAAATTCCCCAGCGGATGGCGGCGGGCGTAGAGGAAGACGTGGGGGTTTTTGGCCTCGAGAATCTCGGCCTCGATCGAAGCGTGGAAGTGTGGAGTAGCCTTTCTCACCTCGATGAGGTGGCGCAGGCCGTGGTACATCCGGCCCTCGATGGAGTTGGGGTCGGATTGGGCCCGTTGGGCCTTGGCCCAGTCCATTTGGGGTCGGTGCACCCAGCGATTGTCCCCGGCGTGCTCGGGCTCTTCCAAGTAGCGGTAGTCGTTGAGGAGGGCCAGTTCGTCGCCCATGTAAAGTAGAGGAATCCCACCGAAGCCGAGCACGATAGCATGGCCCAGCAACAAACGCTCGAGCGCCAGATTGGCCTCTTGCAGGTCGTCGTTCTCGAGGGCTTGCTCGAGCCCCGCCAGGCTCGCCCCCGAGCCGGAAATTCGCCGGTCGCCGGTGCGGGGGTTCTCCTGGAAAACCAGGCCCCGGCTGCGCGACCCCGGAAAACGGCCCGAGTAGTAATCGGAGAGAAAACGCCGGTGAGCCTCCCCGGAGAGCCCCACCGCCGCCGCGTCGTCGTCGGCAATGGCCCAGCCGATGTCGTCGTGGCAGCGCAGGTAGGTGTTCCAGGCGGTGGTCGAAGGCTTGGGCGGGAAGTCCCGCAGGGCCTGGGTCATCAGGCGGGTGTCGCGGCTCGCCAGGCTCGACCAGATCTGCACCATCAGGCTGTTGTGGTAGGCGGTGTCGGAGACCAGGCCGAAGTGCTCGCCCTGGCCCAGGTACTTGATGAGGTCATCGGGCGCGACGATGGCCTCGGCCTTGAAGAGCACCGCCGGGGCCACGATGCGGGCCACCGCCCGGAGTGCTTGGGTGATGGCGTGAACCTCCGGCTGGTTCTGGCAGTTGGTGCCCATCCGCTTCCAGATAAAGGCGATGGCGTCGAGGCGGAACACGTCAATGCCCTTGTTGGCCAGCCAGAGGATAAGGTCGGCGAACTCGAGAAAGACCTCGGGGTTCGCCCAGTTGAGGTCCCACTGCCAGGAGTTGAAAGTGGTCCAGACCCAGCGCTGGGCTTCCCCATCCCAGGTGAAGTTGCCGGGGGCGAAGTCCGGGAAGATCTCCGGCAAGGTGCGCTCGTACTGGTCGGGGAGGCTGCGGTCTTTAAACATGTGGAAGTAGTTCTGGTACTTGGCGTCACCGGCCCTAGCCTTCACCGCCCACTCGTGTTCCTGGGCCACGTGGTTCAACACCAGATCACAGCAAAGGGAGATACCGGCCTGGCGCAGCTTGGCGGTGAGGGCCTCGAGGTCGTCCATCGTCCCCAGGTCTTCGCGCACCGCCCGGTAATCCATCACCGCATAGCCGCCGTCGTTGGGGGCCGGCCGGGGCTTCAGAAAGGGCATCAGGTGCAGGTACTTGACGCTGAGGCCCTTCAGGTACTCAAGTTTCTCCTCCACTCCTTGGAAGGTCGCGGCGAAGCGCTCGGTGTAGCAGACGTAGGCGATCATCTCCGGGCGCTGGAACCAGTCGGGGGCCAGGGTGCGCTCGAGGTCGAGCCGTTTGAGGTCGGCGGAGCGCTCGCGGTAGTGACGCAGCATGACCTCGAGCAAAGCCCCCAGCATCCCCTGGGGGTGGGGGTAGACCGGGGCTAGCCCCGCGTAGAGTTCGCCGAAGTGGCGCTCGAGGCGGGCCGCGAACATCTGGTCCATCGGCCCCGCCGAAGATTTCAGCTCGTCCAGGATACGACGCTGGTCGGGGGTGAGGGGTTGGGAGAACATCAGCTAATAGCTTATCGCTGATCACCGATACCAAAAAAGTCGTTCACCACCCTAACTCCCCCAAAACCCCCCGCGCCTGGGGCACCCGCGCGCAGGGCAGTGGAAACCGCCAGCGCAAGACCCAAAACCCCCCGCGCCTGGGGCACCCGTAAGCAGGAACATCCGGTGTGAAATTGGGCGTAGCGCGGTAGGCCCCTACGAAAAATAAAAACAAAGGGCAATCCCCCGGGTTTGCCCCACATCGTTACGAAACCCAGACTTTATAAACTTTAGTCTGCTAGACTAAAGCTCAGTGCTATGAAGGACTACTACGCCACCCTGGGAGTCAGCAAAGACGCGAGCAGCGAGGACATCAAAAAGGCGTACCGCAAGCTGGCCTTGCAGTATCACCCCGACAAGAACCCCGGCGACAAGGCTGCCGAGGAGCGGTTCAAGGAGATCAACGAGGCCTACGCGGTGCTCTCGGACCCCGAGAAGCGGGCCAATTACGACCGCTACGGCACCGAGGCCCCCCAGATGGGCGGCTTCCCGGGGAGCGGGTTCGGGGACATCTTCGATCTGTTCGAGCAGGTGTTCGGGTTCCGTAGCCCAGCCGGGCAGGGGCGTAGCTCGGTACCCCGAGGCGAAGACCTCGAGACGGTGGTCGAGCTGACGCTCGAGGAGGCCTTTTCGGGCAAGGAGGCGGAGGTCAGCTATCACCGCCTGGTGCCTTGCGAGACCTGCTCGGGCTCAGGGGGGAAGCGCGAGACCTGCCCGGCTTGCCGCGGGCGGGGAATACAAGAGCAGATCCAGCAGAGCTTCTTCGGCACCATGCGTACCCAGGTTCCCTGCGCAACCTGCCGGGGCCGTGGTTACCGCATAACCGAGGCCTGCCCTACCTGTAAGGGCCAGGGCCGCAAAGAGCGCCAGGAAAAGATCAGCGTGAGCATACCCGCCGGGATCGACGAGAATCAGATGCTGCGGGTCTCGGGGATGGGGAATGTCAATGCCGGTGGGCCGGGGGACCTCTTCGTGCGGATCCACCTGCAACCCCACCCCCACCTCGAGCGCGAGGGGCCAAACCTCTTCTACCGGCTGCGGCTGGGGCTGGCCCAGGCCGCCCTGGGAGCCCACGTGGAGATTCCCGGCATTGACGGGCCGGTTCCCCTCGACATCCCCCCGGGAACCGAGCACGGCGAGGTCTTCGAGATGGACAGCAAGGGGATGCCCTACCCCGGACGCCGGGGCCGGGGCGACCTGCGGGTGGTGACCGAGATCGCAGTACCCAAACAGCTTTCCAAGAAGGCTCGGCAACTCCTGGAGGAGTATGCCAAGGAGGTGGGCGAAGAGGTTCACCCGGAAGGTTTTTGGGACCGGCTTAAGCGGGTGTTTAAGGGCTAACTGAGTGCTCTGGAACACGTTTATGGCCCGGTCGTGAAAGCTAGCTCATGAGGGATGTGTTAGAATAGGGGCATCCAGGAACTTACGGGGGTGGCCCACCGGGCATTTCAGCGCCTCGTACCTGGGTAGAGCTGTTACTGTCTATGACGCTACAGAAGGAACTCGGGGCGGGGTTAGCCACTAACCTCGAGGGCGTTTTGTTGGCGCGTGGACGGGGCTCTGTTCGAAGGAGCAGTATGGCAAAGGGCAAGGTAAAGTGGTTTAACGCAGAAAAGGGGTTCGGCTTTATCGAGCGCGAAGGGGACACCGACGTCTTCGTCCACTACAGCGCCATCCAGTCCAAGGGCTTCCGCACCCTCAACGAGGGGGATGTGGTGGAGTTCGATGTGGAGCCGGGCAAGAACGGTAAGGGGCCGCAGGCGGCCAACGTGAACGTAGTCGAGGCAGCCAAGCGGTTCTAAGCTACGCTCTAGAACCCTCAGCCCCTGGCTTAGCGGCCAGGGGTTTTGTCGGCCCCTACCGGTCTGAGCATAAATTTCCCCCGTGATCTCGGCGTTGTCCACCTCACCCGGCTTTCCAGCCGACGTTACGATAATGGGCTTAGCTTTGGATTTAGACCTTACTCATCGTTTTGGCTAAACATCACGTTAGGGTTACGGAGCCATGCGTACACTTTGTTTACGGTTTTGCTCTAATCTGACCCAAGGAGGGGACTCGTGGCCGTTTTCCAACGCGATTCTTGGCTATCCGCTCTTGTACAATCTGAACAGGCCATGAAGACCGCTGCGCGCCTGGAATTGATCGCGGTAGACCCCGGCTCCGCCCCCGAAATTCACCTGTTGTATCAAAAAAGCCCTACCTACTTCCGGCTCATCGGCATGGAAATCCCCACTCTAGGCGACGTGGAGCGCGAAGTCGAGGCCTTAGCCCACGACCCCCAGCGGCGCTGCTGTCTGGTAGCAGCGCCCGTGCACAAGGAAGAACGCCAGATCGTCGGCTATCTCGATTACAAGCTGCACTACCCCGAGCCGAGCGCGGCCACCATCAGCCTGCTCCTGATCGACGAGGAACACCAGGGCCGGGGGCTCGGCTCGCTGGCCCTCGAGCACCTGGAAAGCCTCCTGAGCGGGGATCTGCGAAGGCTCTACGCGGTCGTCTACGGCAATAACCTGGCCGCCCAGCGGTTCTGGGAGGCTCGAGGGTTCCGCCACTTCAAGGATGGCGGCCCGAGCCTGCGCTGGTATGTGAAAGAGCTGGCGTAGCGCCAGCGTCGTACGCCAAAGAGGCTCGGGGTTTTTTGTTTGCCACAGGCCACGAGCCTCCAGCTTTTGGCACTTTGCGTTCGGCGTCTAGCATTTGACCCCTCCCTACTCTTGACTCTCGACCTTTGACCCTCGACACTCTCTGCATGGACTTAGGCATCCGAGGGAAACTGGCCCTGGTCACGGGGGCTTCGCAGGGAATCGGAAGGGCTGCCGCCTTCACGCTGGCGCGGGAAGGGGCCAGGGTGCTGGCGGTGGCCCGCAATCAAGACAAGCTAAAGGAACTCGTCAGGGAGATCGCTGGGCACGGCGGAGAGGCCTACGCGCTGCCCGCCGATCTGGGCAAGCCGGGCTCGGTCGAAGGGATCTTGCGCGAGGCCGCCAAAGTGGGGACGGTCGAGATTTTCCTGGGCAATACCGGCGGCCCCAAGCCGATTCAGGCCCAGGAGATGAGCGCCGAGGAGGTACTCGAGGCCGCCCAGTCTCTACTTTTTCCCATGCTCGAGCTGACCCGTGGCCTGCTGCCGGGCATGAAGGAAGCCCGCTTCGGGCGCATCCTCTACATCACCTCGCTGGCGGTGAAGGAGCCCATCGAGAACTTGGCTCTCTCCAACACCGTGCGGGCCGGGCTCACCGGCTACGCCAAGACCCTGGCCGGAGAGGTCGCCAATTTTGGCATCACCGTCAACACCCTGGGGCCGGGCTACACCCGTACCGAGCGGGTCGAGGAGGTCTTCCAGTTTCGCGCCCAGCAGCAGGGCATCCCGGTGGAAGAAGCCTATCACCAGCAGGCCCAGCAGATCCCGGCGGGGCGCTTGGGCACGCCGCAGGAGATCGCGGACGTGGCGGTCTTCATGCTGTCGGCCCGGGCTAGCTATCTCACCGGGCAGACCCTCGTGGTAGACGGGGGGTTTACTCGAGGGCTGCTTTAGTTTCAGGCATTAGCCCCAGGCTTTAGTCCTAGGCTTTAGCCCTTGCACTGCCCAGGCTCGAGCTATCAAGGCAATAGACCCATCCGGGGCAACGGGCAGCCGCGCACGAATCCGCTCGCGCAGTTCAGCTCGGCTCGTTTCCGAGAGCGACACGGCATAGCCCGGAGCGGGGCCTTGTCCACCCAGGAAAGGGGTCCAGTAGTCGTCGAAATCGCGGAAGGGGGTGGGGATATCAATCGCCCGCACCTCGACCTCCCGCAACCCCGCCCCGGAAAACAAGGCTCGCAGGGGCCCCGGCTGGCACAGAGGAAAGCGCCGCCCCTCGTCCAGCTCGGCAGCCGCCGGGTTCAGTTCCACCGCCGCATCCCAGAAACGCCGCATCAGTTGCATCTTTCCCGCGTAGTCCCACACGTAAGCCGCCACCCTTCCTCCGGGCTTGGCCACGCGGGTCATCTCAGACAGCGCTACCTCGGGCTGGGGGATGAAGTTGAGCACCAGCCCCGACACCACCCCGTCGAAGCTGGCATCGGTGAACGGCAAGTCCATCGCGTTCGCCGTCCGAAAGCCTACCCGATCATCCTCGAGCTGGCCTCGAGCGTACACGATATAGCCGGGCGAGGGGTCAATGCCCTCTACACGGGAAGGCTGGGTGGTCTCGAGGATCGTCCGGCTGAGCGCCCCGGTCCCGCATCCCACGTCGAGCCAGCTCGCCCCTGCCGGAACCGCCAGCCAGACCAGGAACTCGCGGGCCACCGGGCGGCTCCAGCGGCCCACGTAGGATTCGTAAACCGCGCCGCTGGTCCAGACCTCTTTGGAGGATTGATCCATGTCCTCCCCGCCGTGAATCGCTCTATTGTAGCGCCAAACGCTCGCCCAACGGCGAATTCAATCCGATTTGACTTCCCTCCGACCCCAATACCGGTACAATCGCTTAATGGAACGCGACACCCTGCAACAACTGCTGGCGGTAGCCAGGGGCGACGCCCCCGCCGATCTGGTGCTCAAAAACGCCCAGGTGGTGAACGTCTTCAGCGGCGAGGTCTACCCGGCTGAGGTCGCCATCTTCGCCGGGCACATCGCCGGGGTGGGCACGGGCTATGGGGGTCGGGAAGAACACGACCTCAAGGGGCACTACCTGGTGCCGGGGCTGATCGACACCCACATCCATATCGAGTCCACGCTCTCCTTGCCCTACGAACTGGCCCGGGTCATCGTGCCGAAGGGGACCACCACCCTCATCGCCGACCCCCACGAGATCGCCAACGTGTGTGGGCTGGACGGGATCCGCTTTATGCTCGAGGCCAGCGAGGGGCTCCCGCTGGACGTGCGGATCATGTTGCCCTCCTGCGTGCCCGCGAGCCCGCTCTCTACGGCGGGGGCGGTGCTGGAGGCAGCGGATCTGCTCGAGCTGTGGGGCAAGCATCCGCGCATCCTGGGCCTAGCCGAGTTCATGAACGTGCCGGGCGCGGTGCTTGGCGACGCGAAAAGCCTGGACAAGCTGATGGCCTTTCAGGACGAGCGGATTGACGGACACGCCCCCAGGCTCAGCGGGAAGTGGCTCCAGGCCTACGCCGCCTCAGGCCCCGCCACCGACCACGAGTGCACCACGGCGGAGGAAGCGCTCGAGAAGCTGCGGGCCGGGCTCTATGTGCTGGTGCGGGAAGGAACCGTGACCCACGACCTGGATGCTTTGCTGCCCATCGTCAACGAGAAGACCGCCCCCCGGATGGCCTTCTGCACCGACGACCGCCACCCCGAGGACATGCTCGACGAGGGCCACCTGGATTTTCTGATCCGCAAAGCAGTGAAACGCGGGCTCTCCCCGATCACCGCGATCCAGATGGCCACCCTGAACGCGGCCAACGCCCACCGGCTGCGCGACCGGGGGGCCATCGCGCCGGGCCGGAGGGCTGACCTGGTGGTGGTAAGTTCGCTCGAGGACTTCCGCGCCGAGCGGGTCTACGCCTATGGCCGCTGGGTGGGCGAGGCGGGGGCTCCGGTGGGCGAGTGGGTGCGCCCAAAGGCCGACCAGAGCCGGGTCTGTAACACGGTGAGGGTGGATCTGGGCAAGCTCTCGCTGGATATCCCCGCCCGGGGAACGCAGGTCCGGGCCATCGGGGCGGTGCCCAACAAGGTCGTGACCGAGGAGCGGATCGTGCGGCCCAGGGTGGTGGACGGGCTGGCCCAGGCCGACCCGGAGAACGACCTGCTCAAGGTGGCGGTGGTGAACCGTTACGGAAACGCCGGGGTCGGTTTGGGCTTCGTCCACGGGCTCGGTTTGCGCAAGGGAGCTATCGCGGGGACCGTCGGCCACGACAGCCACAACCTGACCTGTGTGGGGGCCGACGACGAATCCATGCGTACGGCGATGCAAGCCTTGGCCGAGGTCGGCGGGGGCTACGCAGTGGCGTTGGGTCAGGAAGTTTTGGCCCTTACCCCTTTGCCCATCGCCGGGCTGATGAGCGACCAGCCGATCCCCCAGATCCGCGAGCAGGTGGATAAGCTGCTGGCAGCCACTAAAAGGCTCGGCACGACCCTCCACGACCCGATGATGCACGTGGCCTTTTTGCCCCTCGAGGTCATCCCCAAGCTCAAGCTCACCGACAAGGGGCTGGTGGACGTGGAGAAGTTCGATTTCGTGAGCCTGTGGGTCTAAGCTGCGCCAGGATAAGTGGGTCAGATGAGGAGTACGTGGTTGCAGCGGCGCAACTCCCGCCTCGGTCATGATCCCTGGATTTATCATCTCCACGATGGAGACGCTTAAGCTCGCAAAACTTCCCCAGGCGATCGCACCGCAGCTCACCGGTTATGAGGCCGAGCCAATCACGATCGGGATGTCAGGGGCGGGCGTTTACCGTCTGGGCAAACCGGGGGAACCCAGGCTGATCCTCAAAATCCGACCCGATTCAGATGACCCCGATCCGGGGTTCCGGTTGGCTCCAGAGGCCGAGAAGATGCGCTGGCTTTCGGCCTGGGTTCCGGTGCCAGGGGTGCTCGAGTATAGCCAACAGGACGGCTCTGAGTACCTGCTGATGACCGAGATCGTGGGGCGGAGTGGGGCCGAAGACTGGCCGCCGGAAGAGCGGCCTCGAGTGGTCGTAGCGATTGCCGAAGCGCTCAAACGGCTTCACTCGATCCCCCTCGAGCACTGCCCCTTCGACCAGCAGCTCGAGGCCAAGATCGCCCAGGCGCGGCGGCGCACCGAACTCGGATTGGTGGATATCGAAGACTTCGACAACCAATGGCAAGGAAAGTCGGCGGAGGAACTGCTCGAGGTGCTGCTCCAGACGCGCCCCGCCAATGAAGATTTAGTGGTCTGCCACGGGGACTACTGCCTGCCCAATGTCCTGCTGCACGAGGGGAAGCTCAGTGGATTCGTTGACCTGGGGCGCCTCGGCGTGGCCGACCGCTATCAAGACCTGGCCCTCATGACCCGCAGCCTCACCTCTGATCTCAACCCGCAGTTCGGGGAGGGCTGGGACAAGGTTTTTCTCGAAGCTTACGGCATCCGGGAGCCGGATTGGACGCGGCTCGAATTTTACCGATTGCTGGACGAGTTTTTCTAAGTGCGCCTAGGGTAGAAGGGTGGGTATGCGGGGTTTGTGGCGGCGCGGCCTGCTGAGTCACCCCTCCCCCGCCCATTACCTTTCTATACGTGGAGATACTTGGAGCAGAAAAAAATCCCCCCGGTGCTTCGCACCAAACCCCCCTTGAGCGGGGTCTTTGCGGCATATTGAATCCCCGATCACTGTTGACGAAAAGGGGGCTCTGGCACGGATTAGGGGGCTTCGATCTGGGCCCAGAGCTCCCTGACGGCTTGGCGGTAGGTCTGGACTCGAGCCTCGGTCAGCTTGCGCAAGTCGGGATGGTATCCGCCACCGCCCACCACCACCAGAGCCGCGCCGCTCTCCCGCACCTTTCGGTACACCCGCCGGTTCCGCTCGGCCAAGCCCTCCAGGCTCAGAGCCAAGCGCCCAAGTCGGTCCCCGGCTAAGACGTCCACCCCGGAGTTGAAAAAGACCAGCTCGGGGCGGGAGGCGAAGGCCTCCTCGAGCGCGGGCTCGAGTGCTTCCAGATAGGCCTCGTCGCCGGTTCCGTCGGGCAGGCTCACGTCGAGGTCGCTTTGCTCTTTGACCTGGGGGTAGTTGTTCTGCCCGTGAAGCGAGAGGGTGAAGACGCTGGGGTCGTCCCGGAAAAACACCGCCGTCCCGTTGCCCTGGTGAACATCGAGATCAACCACCAAGACCCGGCCCCAGTAGCCCACCCCGCTGTCGCGGCGAAACCACGCCACCCCGCTGTCGCGGCGAAACCACGTCTCCGAGCGGAGTTTGGCGACCGCCACCGCCACGTCGTTGAAGAGGCTGTAGCCCTCGGCCCGGTCGGGGTAGGCGTGGTGGGTTCCCCCGCCCAGGTTCAGGCCGAGGCCGTCCCGCAGGGCATCCTCGAGGGCGGCCAGGGTTCCTCCCGCCGAGTACAGCGCCCGCTGCAAGAGTTCGGGGCCAAAAGGGCGACCCAGCTTGAGGGATTCGGCCCTGGATAATCCATCGTTGAAGACGTGCTCGAGGTAGTGGGCCTGGTGCGCCAACGCCAGTTCCTCGCGGAGCACCGCAGGCGCAGGTTGAATGTCCAGCACGTCCTCGAGCCCCGCCCGGATCATCTCCCAGAGGGGGGCCAATCCCGCCGGGGGTGGGGCGCTCAGGGCGGCGCTGTAGGCTCGAGGCTTCGTCATAAGGCGGTTGGCTTGGTCTTGCTCGATTCGAATACCGGGCTGCGCTAGGGGATGATGTAAATCCATTCCTTCCTGGAGAATTTGGTCTCCGCCAGGTTGCGGGCGGCCTCGAGTTCCTCGGGCTTCAGCTCATCCCGGTTTAGGCCGTACAGGTCGTCGAAGGTCTCGATCATCCGGTCAATCACCGCCGCGCGGGGCAGGCCAGTCTGCGAGCGTAGGGGGTCCACCCGCTTCTGGGCGCTGGTCTGGCCCTTGTCGGAGAGCTTTTCCCGCCCGATCCTGAGCACCTGCACCATCTTGGCCGCGTCGATGTCGTAGGCCATCGTGACGTGGTGGAGCACCGCCCCGCCGCGCCGGGTCTGGGCGGCCCCGGCGATCTTGCCACCCTCGCTGGTGATGTCGTTGATGGGCTGATACCAGGCCTTGATCCCCAGGGTTTTGAGGGCCTCGAGCACCCACGAATCCATCAGGGCATACGACTCCTGGAAGCTCATCCCCGCCACCAACTCCTGCGGGGCGTACACCGAGTAGGTGATGGTGTTGCCGGGCTCGATGAACATGGCCCCGCCCCCACTGATCCGGCGCACCACCTCGAAACCGTAGCGCCCCAGGTTCTCCGGGTCCACCTCGTTCTTTACCGACTGGTAGCGCCCGATCACCACCGCCAAAGCTCCCCACTCCCAGATGCGCACCGTCGGTTTGCGCCGTCCGGCCCCCACCTCGTAGGTCAGCACCTCGTCCAGGGCCATGTGCAGGTTGGGGCTCAGGGGGCCATTGCGCAAGAGTTGCCAGTCGTAGTCGTGCCAGTTCGTCCGCATAGAAGTTCTCCGTGGAGAAGGGGGAGTTGACCAGGCCGCGCCGCCGCAAATCTGGGAATTCACCCTTCTACCTTGGGTGCACTTAGCTTGAGAGCGCCCGCTTCACCGCCACCGCGATGGCCTCCGGCGAGAACCCGATCATCTCGGCGTGAGCGGTCACCTGCCGGACGGCCTGGGCGATCTCGGCTTCGTCGCTTGTAGCAGGTAGGCCCTCGAGCGCGGCGTTGATCCGGTCCAGGGCTTCTTCGGGCTCGAGGAAGAAATCCCCGCTCACCTGGACTCGGGCCAACCGCCCGGTGTAGACCTCGAGATCCACCACCACCAGCTTTCCGCCGGGGGTTTTGTACTCTCCGTGCATGAGTCCCTCCACCAGACCAAGGCTAGTCAGAAGGGTTCTCGGCAAATGTGATTGGGGGCGCAGCGGCTCGTCTCAGGTCCAGTAGGGTTTGACCGACTCGAGCAGCCGCGCCACCTGTCCCCGGTTGTGCCGGATGATCTCGGGGCGGCGGGGGATCTCCGGCACGGCGTCCAGGGCATCGTGGAGGGTGGGAGTGAGCGCTTTGTGGAGTTGGCCCTCCCAGTGCTGCCGCCAAGCTTCGGGCAGGCGGTCGGGGAGGGGGTGGCCTTGCAGGAGCAAATACAGCATGGCCCAGATGCGGGTAGTGGCATCCAGGCTATAGCCCCCTCCCAGGGTATACACCGCTTTCCTCCCGGAGAACTCCCGGACGTACTGACGCATTAGGAGGAAGAGCTTCTGGTAAGCCCTTGTACTCAATACCAGATCGGCCAGCGGGTCGAGGAAGTGTGCGTCGGCCCCGCACTGAATGACCATGACATCGGGGCGGAACCAGGCCAGGGCGGGCTCGAGCACCGCCTCGAACACCTCCAGATAGCTCTCGTCTTGGGTGAAGGGCTCGAGCGGCACGTTGAGCTTGCGGCCCAGCCCGGCCCCCTTGCCGATCTCGTGGATAGCCCCGGTGCCGGGGAAGAGATAGCGCCCTGACTCGTGGAAGCTCAGCGTGAGCACCTCGGCCTCGTCGTAGTGAATCCACTGCACCCCGTCGCCGTGGTGCACGTCGATGTCGAGGTAAGCCACCCGCAACCCGGAGCGGGTGAGGTGCCGGATCGCCACCGAGAGGTCGTTGTAGACGCAAAAGCCCGAGCTGCGGTCGTACTGAGCGTGGTGCAGGCCGCCGCCCAACTGCAGCACCTCCTGGGTTTCCCCCCGCAGGATCATCCGGGCGGCCTCGAGCGTCCCCCCCACCAGCCAGCGGGTGGCCTCGTCCATGCCGGGGAAGATCGGGGTGTCGCCGGTCCCCAGGCCGTAGTGTTCGACATCGGCGGCGATCTCCCCCACCGAGCAGCCCTCCACCCGCCGCACCAGCCGCTCGGCGTGGACGCTCAGGATGTCCTCGCGGGTGGCGGGTTTCAAGGGATATTGGGGGGCTACGTAACCCAACGCCTCGAGCAGACCGGTCAGCATCTCCAGCCTGCGCGGGCTAAAGGGGTGCTCCGGCCCGAAGGTGTAGGTCTTGTAGGCCGGGTGGTAGAGGACGGGGACGGTCATATCGAGATGGAGGACAAGGCGAGGGGGATAAACCGACCGTCACCGCTCTGGTCCTGGCTTTTTCTCCCCATCTCCCCCTCTCCTCATCTAGCTCTTCTTCTGCGGCGGCCAGATGACGTTGAAGCCCTCCACCCGCAGCATGTCGGCGACCTGGTGGGTCATGGGGGTGCCTACCCGCAGCACCGTACGCACCGTCTTGGGGTCATCGGGGTAGGTGAGCAGGGAGTGGATGTTGATCCCTTCGCGCCCTAAGAACTGGGTCAACCGGCCCAGCTCGCCGGGGCGGTCGGGAAGGCGCACCTCGAGCCTGCCGCTGGGCTTTTCCACCCCGGTGAGGGTCACCAGGGCGTCCAGCAGGTCGATCCCGGTGACGATACCCACCAGCTCCTCCCCCTCCATCACCGGCAAGGCCCCGATCTTGCGGCGGCGCATCAGGCGGGCGGCCTCCTCCACCGGGTCCAGGGGATCGGCGCTCAGCACCGGCTGGCTCATGATCGAGCCCACCGCGGCCTCGAGGTGGCGCGGGCCACCCTCGGCTAAAGGGCTCACCGCCAGCCGGATGTCCCGGTCGGTAACCATGCCCACCAGCTTGCCCGCCCTGGTCACGGGCAGGTGGCGGATCTGGTGGTCTTGCATCACCTGGTAGGCCGAGCGCAAGGTGGCGCGCTCGTCCACGGTGAGCACCGGGTGTCGCATCACATCTTTGACCAGCATGACGGGCTCCTGGGGCTTGCTCGGGGGTGAAGGCTCAGTGGAACGGGCAGGCTGCTTTTTGGGCAGCAAGCTAAACCCAGGGATTCTCCGCTTAGACATTAGCAACCCGGTCCTGGGCCTTTTGTCCTGAGCCCGCCTGGAGTTTAGGCGACGGGCTTCTCCTCGCGCCGACCAGAGCGCGTGCTGAGCCCTAGGAAGAAACCCGAGACCAAGCACAGCAGCATGGTCAGCACCACCGTGCCCATGGGGTTGGGGTAGGTGCGGTTGAGGGTTGAGGCCGCCGCCGTAAGCCGCACGTAGTCCACCGAGAGATAGGCCAGCAGAATGAGGGCGATCACCAGCAGAGCGAGGCCGATAAAAAGCGGGATCCGTCCGAATGCGCTTCTCATACTGCTAGTCTAGCGCACTCGACCTAGAACAAAGCGAGGTAGCTCAAGGTACGGAGGTCGAACATCAAACGCGGTACGTCCCACACCTGGGAAAGCAGATAGCTCATCGCTCATTGCGCATAGCCCTTGCTCATGGCATTCGACGTAGCAGTACGACATATAATTGACCCTATGCAGACCCTCCCCAAGTCCGAACCCCGCGATGAACTGCTCTTCAGCCTCATCGAAAAGGAAGAGGCCCGCCAGCTCGAGGGCCTCGAGCTGATCGCCAGCGAGAACTTCACCTCCAAGGCGGTGCGCGAGGCGGTGGGCAGTGTGCTCACCAACAAGTACGCCGAGGGCTACCCGGGCAAGCGCTACTACGGCGGCTGTGAGGTGATCGACCAGATCGAGACTCTCGCCATCGAACGGGCCAAACAGCTTTTCGGGGCGGCCTGGGCCAACGTACAGCCGCACTCGGGCTCTTCGGCCAACCTGGCGGTTTACTATGCCCTGCTCGAGAAGGGCGATACCGTGCTGGGAATGGCCCTCGACCAGGGCGGCCACCTCACCCACGGGAGCCCGGTGAATTTCTCCGGGATGAACTACCACGTGGTGGGCTACCCGGTGGACCGTGAGACCGAATATCTCGACTACGACCTGGTGCGCAAGCTGGCCTTGGAGCATAAACCCAAGCTCATCATCGCCGGGGCCAGCGCCTATAGCCGCCTCATCGACTTCGCCAAGTTCCGCGAGATCGCCGACGAGGTAGGAGCCTACCTGATGGCCGACATCGCCCATATCGCTGGGCTGGTGGCGACCGGGCTCCACCCCGACCCCATGCCTTACGCCCACGTGGTGACCTCCACCACCCACAAAACCCTGCGTGGTCCGCGCTCGGGACTGATTCTATCCAACGACCCGGAGCTGGGGGCCAAGATCGACAAGATGATCTTCCCCGGACTCCAGGGTGGCCCCCTCGAGCACGTCATCGCCGGGAAGGCGGTGGCCTTCTGGGAGGCCATGCAGCCGGGCTTCAAGGACTACTGTGCGCGCATCATCGAAAACGCCAAGGCCATGGCCCAGTCCTTCGTGGAGCGGGGCTACCGGGTGGTCTCGGGCGGGACCGACAACCACCTCTTCGTGATCGACCTGCAAAACAAGGGGATCAAGGGCAACAAGGCTTCCAACCTGCTCGACCAGGTGAACATCACCGTATCCAAGAGCACCGTGCCCTACGACCCGGAGAAGCCCTGGGTGACCTCGGGCATCCGCATCGGGACGCCCGCCCTCACCACCCGCGAGTTCACCGTGGAAGAGATGCCCCTGGTCGCCGAGTTCATTGACGAGGCGCTCTCCAAAGGGCCCAGCCCCGAACTCAAGGAGCGGGTGCGCGAGCTAGCCCTCAAGCACCCGATGCCTTAAGCGCTATTCGGGGGCTTCAGCCGCACCGGGCCTTGGTTTTTGGGGGTATGCCCCACCTTGTCGGCGTAGAACTGCCGGATGACCTCGAAGTCCTTCTCGAGATCACCGGTCGGCTCGAAGTAACCGCCCACTCCGGCTTCTTTCCTCGAGTAGTCCAGGTAAGCCAGCGCGATGGGAACCTTGGCCTCGAGCGCCATGTAGTAAAACCCGGTGCGCCAGTATTCGGCCCGGCTGCGGGTGCCCTCGGCGGCGATAACCAGCCAGAGTTCTTTGCGCTGGGCGAAGATTTCCGCGACCTGCTTGACGAAGTTCTTGGTTTTGTCGCGGTCAACGGGGATTCCGCCCAGCCGCCGCATGATCGGCCCCATCAGACCGTTGAAAAGCTGCCGTTTGCCGATAAAGCTCATCTTGAGGCCGGTGGCCCAGGCCCACAGGATGGCGTAGAAGAAGTCCACGTTGGAGGTGTGGGGGTAGCCCACCATCACCACCTTGGGGCCGGGTGGGGGCTCGAGGACGGCCTTCCAGCCAAGCAGGTTGAGCATCCCTGTCGCCAGGCGTTGACGTAGGCCGCGGGGACGGTGCACGGTAGGCATCTTTAGACAGTTTACCGGGTTTACCCCGCCCTTCTAGTAGAGCCAGAGTCTCGCATGGGCTGATTCGTTGGCATCCTGAGCGGCTCATCCCATTTGCGGCATAGACGGTGTGTGGCCAAGCCGGGAGCGATGGTTGTGTTTCGGGATCTCTCCTGGGAGTGAACACCGTCCACTGCTCAGGTAAATAGCCCGATTTTCATACCAGCATGAATCCGTGGTGCTTGTGTGCAGGAGCAATCGCGAGCGCTTCGCGCCGAGGGCTAGGCACCGAGGGCTAGGCACCGAGGGCTAGGCACCAAACTGCGTTCAGGAGGACCGCACGACTTCCGGTGGACTACCTCGAGGGTGCACTCCTTGGAAGCGGGACAAGCTTTCCCCGGCACGGGTTGTATATTGGGCACGAATATGGCTCAGGCTACCGCTTCCGCGCTCCGCGGGGCCCGAAAAAGCCGCCGGGGAGGTTTTGGCGGTTTGTGGTTCTTGGCCCCGGCCCTGCTCTTCATGACCGCTTTTACCGTCTACCCGGCCCTCAGCGCATTCTGGCTCTCGCTGCATAGCGAGGCTCCCTTCTCGGGGAACTCAGTGTGGGTGGGGTCGCAAAACTACCAAGACCTGCTGCGCGACCGCGAGTTTCACGGCAGCCTGCTCACCACCTTGTTCTTCACCCTGATGACCGTGCCGCTCTCGATCGGCGGGGGGTTGCTGGCCGCGGTGCTCTTGCACCGCACGCTGCCGGGGATCCGCTTCTACCGGGTGCTCTTATTCCTGCCGGTGGCGGTGCCGACCGCCACCGCCGCCATCGCCTGGCGCTGGCTATATCACCCGGTGGTGGGGTACATCAATTACGCGCTCAGCCTGTTCCATCTGCCCCCGGTCTCCTGGCTGCAAGATCCCAGTGTGGCCCTGGCCGCAGTAGCCCTGGCGGTGGCCTGGCAACAGCTCGGGCTGAACGCCATCCTGCTGCTGGCCGCCTTGCAGAGCATCCCCGAAGACCTGATCGAAGCTGCACGGCTGGACGGGGCCACGCCCCTAAGCATCTTCACCCGCATCACCCTGCCCTTGCTCTCCCCTACCCTGTTCTTCGCCTCGATCGTGGGGGTGATCCACGCCATGACCACCTTCGGCCCCATCGACCTGCTGACCCGGGGCGGCCCGGCCAACGCCACCCAAGTGGCCGTGTACCGCATCTACACCGAGGGCTTTATCAACTTCCGCTTCGGCTACGCCACCGCCCAGGCCGTGTTGCTCTTTATCGTGATCCTGGGCTTCACCGTGCTGCAAAACCGCCTCGAGCGGCGGGTGCATTACCAGTAGCCTATGAACGCCAGCCAACCCCTCCCGCAAACCCGCAAACGCCGCCCCTGGGGCGAGTGGATCCTCTCCTATGCTGGGCTCACCCTGCTCGCGGTGCTGGTGCTGATGCCGGTGCTGGTGCTGCTCTCGGCCTCGCTCAAGCCGCCGGGGGACGTGTTCGAGTACCCACCCCGTTTGATCCCCCGGGAGTTCTCGCTCGAGAACTACCAGGGTGCCCTGGAAAAAGCCCCGCTAACCCGCTACTTGTTCAACACCCTGCTGGTTGCCTTGGGGGTGACGCTGGGCCAACTGCTGACCTCGGCCCTGGCCGCCTTCGGCTTCGCCCGGCTCAACTTCCCGGCCAAACGGGCGCTGTTTTTAGGGGTGCTGGGCACCTACATGGTGCCCTGGGAGCTCACCCTGATCCCCAACTACCTGACCATCTCCAACCTGGGACTGCTGGATAGCTACTGGGGGCTGGTGCTGCCCTTCCTGGCCGGGGCCTTCGGCATCTTTTTGCTGCGGCAGAACTTCCTGCAAATCCCCGAGGAATACTTCGACGCCGCCAAGATGGACGGGGCCACCCCGCTCCAGCAGCTCCGCTTCGTGGCCATGCCGCTGGCCAGACCGGCCCTAGCCTCGCTGGCCCTCTTGACCTTCCTCAACACCTGGAACCAGTACCTCTGGCCGCTGATCGTGACCAGCGCCCCCACCTGGCGCACCGCCCAGATCGGGCTGCGCTTCTTCCTGGTGGACCAGGAGGGTTCCAACTACGGGTTCGTGGCCGCCGGGGCCATCTTAGTGCTGGCCCCCACGCTAATCGCTTTTATCGTGCTCGAGCGGGCTTTCGTGCGGGGCATCTCGGTGGGTGGGGTCAAGGGCTGATCCGGCTCTGACACCCCCCCGGCAAAGTCGGTAAGGTATTAGGCGAGGGACACCTCACCAAGGAGGCTTCAATGAAGGGTCAACGATGGAAAAGCGTCGGCATTGGTCTCGTGGCGATAGGTTTGGGATTGGCGGTGGCCCAGGCTCCGGTCAAGGTGAGCTTCTGGCATTCCATGGGCGGGGTCAACGGCGAGGCCGTAGACCGCATGGTGAAGGCTTATAACGCCTCGCAGAACGCCTGCTCGGTGGAGGCCACCTACGTAGGCTCCTATGACGACGGCCTGACCAAGCTGCAAGCCGCCCTCAGGGGCAAGAACCCCCCGCACATCCAGCAGATCTACGACCTGGGCTTGCAGGCCATGGCCGAGTCCGGGCAGATCATCCCCGCCTCGGACCTGGCCCGCCAGGACAAGTATGACCTCTCGGGGATCCTCTTCCCGCTGGCCCGCTACTACAACCTCGACGGCAAGTATTACGGCATCCCCTTCAACGCCTCCACCGCGGAGCTTTACTACAACGTGGACGCGCTCAAGGCCGCCGGATTCACCCGCCCGCCTAAGACCTTCGAGGAGTTCGTGGACTATGCCCGCAAGCTGACCAAGAAAGACGCCAACGGCAGCGTCACCCAGTACGGGGCCACCATCCGGGTCTACGGCTGGTTCATCGAGCAGCTCATCTACAATCAGGGCGGCTATGTGGTCAACAACGACAACGGGCGTACCAAGCGGGCCACCGCGGTGGCCTATAACGGCCCCGAGGGGGTGCGGGCGGTGAAGTGGATCGTGGACATGACCCGCGAGGGCCTGATGCCCAACGTGGGGCGCGACGGCGCGGCCCAGCGCCAGGCTTTCACCTCGGGCAAGGCCGCGATGTTCGTGGAGTCCACCGCCGCCTTGGGCGCAGTGCAGCGCGAGGTGGGCGGGCGCTTCCAGTTCAAGACCGCGCCGCTGCCCCGCCCGGCGGGCACCAAGGGCGGTACGGCCATCGGCGGGGCAGCCCTCTACGTCTTCAAGGACCACCCCGACAACGAGATCAAGTGCGCCTGGGACTTCATCAAGTACGCCATCTCGCCCAAGACGCAGTTCGAGTGGCACAAGGCCACCGGCTACTACCCGGTCTCGAGGGCCGCGCTCGAGCTTCCCGAGACCAAGGCTTACTGGAAGGAAAACCCCAACGCCAAGACCCCGGTGGACATCATCCTGGCCAGCCCGCCCAACAAGTCCAGCCAGGGCGCGGTGGCGGGGGTGATGCCGCAGATCCGCCAGCACATCGAAGAGGCCATGGAGCTAGCCATCGCGGGTAAAGCCAGCGTGGAAGAGGCGCTGAACCAGGCCGCGCAGAAGTCCAACGAGGCCATCGCCCGCTACAACTCGGCGGTACGGTAGCGATACCGCGTAGATCAGCCGTTTCTCGTAGGGGCCGGCGGGCAAGCCCGCCAGACCCTACGCTCACCAAGCAGGCCGCCGAGATAGGCGGCCTGCTTGGCTTGGGTTGATTGGCGCGGAGCGCTAGGGCATGCCTTGCTCCTACAGGAGTCGTATAGACTCCAATCCCGGCTCTGTCCGGCCCCCGAACCCTCGTGCTACTATGGGAAGCTGCTGGCTCCGATTGTGGGGGCCTCTTACAACAGGTGCAATGTTCGGCGCAATTCCTGCTCGACATTCCCAGGGTGCTATCGTTCAGTCAATGGAGACGTGTAGCCATGTACAAAGTCGTGATCGTTGGCCGTCCCAACGTGGGTAAATCCAGCCTCTTCAACCGCTTGCTGGGCAAGCGGCACGCCGCCGTGGTAGCCGACCAGCCGGGGGTGACCCGCGACCTCAAGGAGGCCACCGTCGAGAGCGAACGGGGCCGCTTCAAACTGGTAGACACCGGGGGTTTGTGGTCGGGCGACGTGTGGGAGCAGAAGATCAAGGAGAAGGTGGAGGCCGCGCTCGAGGACGCCGACCTGGTGCTCTTCACCGTGGACGGGCGAGCCGATATCAGCCCGGCGGATTTGGAAGTGGCCGATTTTCTGCGGCACAAACACCCAAACGTGCTGCTGGTGGCCACCAAGGTGGATGACCCCAAACACGAGAACTACCTGGGGGACCTCTGGGCCTTGGGCTTTGGCGAGCCGGTGCCCACCTCCAGCAGCCACGCGCGGGGGTTGGACGAGCTCGAGGACAAGATCTGGGCCAAGCTCCCGGTACGCCAGGGCGAGGAGTCCGAGCCCGAAGTGGTGCCGATCAAGATCGCCATCGTGGGCCGCCCCAACGCGGGAAAGTCGAGCCTGTTGAACGCCATCTTGGGCGAGGAGCGGGTCATCGTCTCGGATCAGCCGGGGACTACCCGCGACTCGATCGACGTGGAGTTCGACTATGGCGGCACGCTCTTTCAGTTGGTGGACACCGCCGGGATTCGCAAACGCCCCGAGAGCCTGGTGGAAGAGCTGGCGATTGCTCGAGCCCACAAAAGCATCGAGGAAGCCGACATCGTGCTCTTGGTGATTGACCCCGCCGAACTCGGCGACCGCGAACTCAAGCTGGCCAACGAGGCTCTCGACGCGGGGAAGCCGGTGATCCTCACCATCACCAAGTGGGACCTGGTGAACAAAGAAGACCAGCCCAAAGTGCGCCGCGAGATCAGCGAGCGGCTGGCCCACTTAGGGCACCTGCCCCGGGTCTATGTCTCCTCGGTGACGGGGCTCAACCTGCACAAGCTCTTCACCGAGGCCACCCGGCTCTACGCTTTGGCCCGCGAACGCTTCGAGACCGCCGACCTCAACCGCTACCTCTCGGCCTGGGCGGCCAAGGTGGCGTTACCCAACTTCAAGGGCAAACCGCTCAAGATCTTCTTCGCCACCCAGCCGGAAATCGCCCCCCCGACCTTCGTCTTCTTCGTCAACTACCCCGAGTTCGTGACGAGGGCCTTCGAGGGATACCTCAGAAACCGCATCGGGGAGGACTTGGGCCTGGCGGAAGTGCCGTTCCGGATGGTCTTTAGGGGACGGAGAGGGAGCGAAAAGGAAGCGAAGTAAAACCTCCGGATTATCGGGCCATCCGGCTAATCCGGTCCGAGAAGCAGTTCCAGCCCCTCCACCGCCCCCATCCGCAGGCTGAGATCGGCCACCCTCGAGAGCGGGCTCTCGTTGGGGTTGACCTCGATCAGATAGGCCCCGGCCCAGCTCGCCAGTCGGCCCAGGCTGGCGGCGGGCTCGACCTCCGCGCTGGTCCCGATCACCAACGCCACCTCAGCTTTGGCGAAGGCGTTTTCGGCCCGCTCGAAAGCCCCCGGCGGCAGCAGCTCACCGAACCAGACCACGTCCGGGCGACCCCGCCCGCCACACCCCGGGCACTGGGGCGGGGGGATGAACAAGCCGGGGTCGGGGAGGGGGAAACGAGCCCCGCATTCCTCACAGCGGGCCCGCCCGATCGAGCCGTGGAGTTCGACAAGGTGGGTGGAGCCGGCCCGGGCGTGGAGCCCGTCTACGTTCTGGGTGACCAGGAGAAACCCACTTCCTTCGCGGGCGGTGGGGGTGAGCCGGTCGCCCACGTGGGGGGAAGGGGTGGTGAACTGGCGCTCGAGTTCGGCCAAGAGCCAGTGAGCCCGGTTAGGCTGGGCTTGCATCGCGTTGGCGTAGCGCCAGGCGTACCACTCCCAGACCCTTTGGGGGTCGCGGCGGTAGGCTTCGGGGGTGGCGTAGTCTTCGATGCGAAAGTCCTTCCACAACCCCTGAGTACCGGCATCGCCGGGCCGCTGGAGGCCCTTCACTGTCGCGTCGCGGAAGGTGGGGATACCCGAAGGGGCCGAGATCCCGGCCCCGGTGAGCACCGCGACCCGCTTGGCCTCCTTGAGCCGCCTACGGGCTTCTCGCACGTCCATGACCCAAGTGTACGCTGATCGCCAACCGCCCCTGTTAGCTATTCGCCCCCTCGCTATCTACCAGGACTCGAGTCCGTCTGCGGGGACTTAAGATAAGGTTGTGCAATCCAGCACCAGCCAGACCCTCAGGGCCCGGTTGTTCCTACCGCTGATGTTGGTGCTTGGCGTGTTGGCGGTGGGGACGGTGGGGTTTTGGCTGGTCTGGCGCGGCCAGCACGCGAGTTGGCTGGATGCTTTTTACATGACCGCCATCACCATCACCACCATCGGCTACGAGGAGGTCTATAACCTCGAGGGCTTTGGCCGCATCTGGGCGGTGCTGGTAGCGTTTTTGGGCGTGGGTAGCCTGTTTTACAGCTTCGGCGTGGTGATGGAGTACGTGGTGACCACCCGGCTGATGGACCCCAGGGGGAGGCTCAAGATGCAAGACCGGATCGCGGGGCTCAAGGGGTACGTGGTGGTGGCCGGGCTGGGCCGGGTGGGGCGGCAGGCGGCCCTCGAGCTGCAAGAGGCCGGGGTTCCCTTCGTGGTGGTGGACCCCAGCGAAGCCGCCCACCAATACGCCGAGGAGCACAGCTTTCTCTTCCTGCTGGGTGACGCCGCCAAGGACGAGGTGCTCGAGCGGGCCGGGTTGCGCCGGGCCAGCGGGCTCATCGTCACCACCAGCAACGATGCCTCCAAACTCTACATCGTGCTCTCGGCGCGGGTCCTCTCGTGAGCCGGGCGGTGGATGAGAGCAGCGTGGCCAAACTGTGCGGGCCGGGGCCAACCGGGCCATCAGCCCCTACGTCATCGGCGGAAAACGGCTGGCCCACCTGATCCTCTCCCCCACCGTGGTGGGCTTCTTCGAGACCGTGCTCAAGAAGGGCAAGGAAAGCCTGGCGCTCGAGGAGATCGCCGTCGGGCCCCAAAGCCCCATCGCTGGGCGCAGCCTGGGCGAGCTACGGGTTAAGGAGACCAGCGGGGCCAGCGTGCTGGTGGTCTTCCGGGGCGCTCAGCCCATCGCCAACTCCGGCGCGGAACTGGTGCTGGCCCCCGGAGACCGGCTCGAGAACTTGGTCGCCGTACCGGCTTAGCGCGATACGTCGAACGTCTTACGTCGTACGGGGTCATTCCCTATTAAGCTAGTCCCATGCGTCTTTATACCGCCGCCGCGATGCGGCGCGCCGATCAAAAAGCCGCCCAGATCGGCTACCCCAGCCTGCTGCTGATGGACACGGCGGGGCGCAGGGTCGCCAAGGCCCTGTTGCGGACCTATCCGAACCAGCGAGCGGTGGTGCTATGCGGCAAAGGAAACAACGGCGGGGACGGGCTGGCGGCGGCCCGCTGGCTGCGGGTGTGGGGGTGCGAGGCCGAGGTATATGCCGCCCAAGGGCAGCAAGGCGATGCTGGGGCGATGCGGCAGGCGCTCGAGAGCCACGGGATAGCCATCCGCCCCCTCACCGACTGGAAACCCACGCCCGGAACCGTCTTGCTCGATGCCCTATTCGGAACCGGGCTCAACGGCCCCCTTCAGGGCTTTTACGCCGATCTGGTGGAAAAGATCAACCAATCCGGGCTAAGGGTGGTGGCCGCCGACTTGCCCTCCGGGCTCCCCTACACGCCGCACGTCGAAGCCGACCTCACCCTGGCCCTGGCCGGGCTCAAGCTCGAGCACGTCTTTTACCCCCACCGCTCGGCCTGCGGGAAGATCCTGCTGGAGGAGATCGGGATGCCGCCGAGGGCGCTGGCGGACGAATCCCTGCCGGAACTCCTCACCCCCGAAGCCATGCAAGCCCTGCTGCCCTCCCGCCCTGGCAACGCCCACAAGGGCAACGTGGGGCGGGTGCTGGTGGTGGGCGGCTACGCCCACTACACCGGGGCTCCGGCGCTCAGCGGGCTCGCCGCCTACCGCGCCGGGGCGGGATTGGTGACGCTGGCCTACCCCGCGCAGGCGGCGGTGGTCCCCCCGCTCGAGGCCGTCCGCCTCCCGCTGGCGGACTGGAGCCCAGAAGCCCTAAAGCTCGCCAAGGCCGAAGCCGTAGCGGTGGGGATGGGAGCCGGGCCATCGGGGAAAGAGGCCGCGAGGGCTGCGCTCGAGCTTCACCTCCCCACCCTCTTGGATGCCGATGCTTTGCACCCCGAGATCGTGGAGGAGTTTGCCGGGGCGGGAATCCCCACCGTCATCACCCCCCACCCCGGCGAGGCGGCCCGGCTGCTGCGAAGCTCCACGCAGGAAGTAGCGGAAGCCCCGCTCGAGGCCGCACGGCAACTAGCCGAGCGGTTCGCGGTGACGGTGGTGCTCAAGGGCGGGCCGACGGTAGTGGCTTCGCGTCGAGGGCCGAGGGCCGGGGGTCTGGAGCCTGAAGATCAAACCCTCGACCTCGCGGTCAACACCACCGGCAACCCGGCGATGGCCGCGGGCGGCATGGGAGACGTGCTCTCGGGGGTGATCGCGGCTTTTCTGGCGGCAGGGCTATCGCCCTGGGACGCGGCCCGGCTGGGGGTCTACCTGCACGGCCTGGCCGGGGATGTCCGGGCGAATCCTCCTCTTCCCTCACCCGGCGCGGGAAGGGGCAGGGGGATGGGGGTGAGGGTCGGCCTGTTGGCCCACGAACTCGCCGATACCCTGCCCGCAGCGCGGGAGCGGCTAGCGAACGGTGGGGTCCGGCCTTACTGGCGCTAGCGGACGGGCCACCGAAGGGGCCGAGCCCGGGACGCTCCGGTATAATTCGCCGCAGTGGTACGCCTTTATGTTCCCGCGACTTTAGCCAACCTGGGTTCCGGCTTCGACGCCCTGGGGGTGGCCTTGGACTTATACCTGGAGGTCGAAGCCGACCTCGCCCCGGAGGATTCCTTCGTCTACGAGGGCGAAGGCGTCGTCCCCTCGAGCCCGCATAACCTAGTCCACGAGGGCTACCGGGCGGCCTGGGCCGAGATCGGGGGGCAAGCCCCCGCCATCGCTATCCGGGTCTTCAACCCGATCCCGCTGGCGCGAGGGATGGGCTCGAGTTCGGCGGCGTTGGTAGCGGGCGCGGCCCTGGCCGATCACTTCTCCGGGGGCAAGCTGGGGCGCGACGGGGTGTTCCGGGTGACGGCCCACCTCGAGGGCCACCCCGACAACGTGGCCCCGGCCATCTATGGCGGCTTCGTAGCCGCGTTGGCCGAACCCCCCTTGGCCCTGCCCCTACCCCGCCCGGAGGGGCTCGAGTTCGTGCTGGGCATCCCCCCCTACGAGGTTCCGACCCCGCTCGCGCGGGCCGCCCTGCCCAGGGAGATCCCCCACGCCGACGCGGTGTTCAACCTGGCCCGCACCGCCCTGTGGCCCGCGGCGCTCTTCTCGGGGCGTCTGGAAGCCCTGCGTGAAGCCGCGCGGGACCGGCTCCACCAGCCCTACCGCGCCCACCTCATGCCGGGGCTCGAGCCCACCCTGGAAAAAGCCTACCGGGCCGGGGCGCTGGCCGCGTTCGTGGGCGGGGCCGGGCCGACCCTGGCGGCGCTGGCCGCGCCTGGTTCGGTTGAAGCCGTCCGCGAAGCCTTGCTGGGGTATGTTGGTAACCAGGGACAGATCATGGTGCTGGGTTTGGGCGAAGGATACCGAGAGAGACGCTAAAGAAGGCCATCCGTGGAAGGCAACTTAGAGACCATCGGGCTTTTGGAACTGCTGGAGATGATCCACGAGAACCGGCAGTCCGGCGAACTCCGCCTCGAGGCGGACGGCCTGCCGGTGCATTTCCGGTTTCTCGAGGGCGAGATCACCGGCGGGGGAATCCTGGACTGGGAGGGGCTCGAGGCCATTTCCACCTTGCCCCTGCAACCTCGAGAGGGCTCGTTTCGCTTCAGCAGCGGGGTCCAGACCGGCACCCCCCTAGGGAGTCACTCTGGCGACCGACTAGCGCCGCAACCTGTGTTGCGCTTCAAAGCCCTGATCGGCGAGTGGGCCCGGCTTTACGACGAGTGGACCCGCTTCCGCCAGCTCTACGACTCGCCCAGCCGGGTGCTGGAGGCTTTGCGGGCCTCCGAGCCGTACGGGCTCTTTATGGGTGGAAAGAGCATCCGGGGAGCCGCCAAGATCTGGGAGGTTCCGCTCATCATCGCGGCGGAGCGGGCCTGGCGGGGTCTGCGCGAGGGCGACCTGATGCCCCTGCGCAAATATGCCTGGTTCGGCCTGCGCATCCGCCACCCCACCGCCCGCCGCACCCTAGCCGGACAGGCCCCCCACCCCGACGACATCACCGTCCACCTGGACGGCACCCGCAACCTGGGCGAGATCGTCCAGAGCGGTTACAGCATCAGCCTGGTGCGCCGCTATCTGATCCAGGGCATCCGCAAAGGCGAAATCGCCCCGCCCGGCAGGGGTTGGCTGCTGCGGGACCTGCTCTGGGAGGAAGAGGCCGAGCAGAGCACACCCAACGCTAAACGCTGAACGCGAAACCGATAAAAAAGCTCCCATCCCGAAAGGATGGGAGCTGGTACAAAACTCCTGGGTTTCTTTTTCCGGTTCAGCGGGGCTACTTCTTGCGAGGACGGTACTTGCCGTAGCTACCGCGCCAGATCTTACCCCGACGAGTGCGACGATCTCCCTTGCCCATCATTCACCCCTAGAAGCTGGTCTCTAAGCCGATAGTTCCTTAAGCCGACTTGGGGGTGAGCAGCTTGCTCACGCTCTTGGCCAGGCGGGACTTCTTACGGCTGGCGGCCCGTTTGTGCAGGGTTGAGCCCTTGGCGGCCTTGTCGATCAGGCTCTCGGCCAGGCGCAGGAACTTGGTGGCCTCGTCGGTGTTGCCCTCTTGGGCCAGGGTCACGGCCTTCTTGCTGATGGTCTTGATGGTGGACTTCTTGGAGCGATTGGCGGCCCGCCGCTTCAGGGACTGGCGGTGGCGCTTCATCGCCGAGGGGTTACGGGTGGTTTTTTTCTGTGCCATGCTTCTCCTATCTCAAAACGCATCCATGCCCGTTTCGGGCAAGCCAACCCCAAGGTTACCACACAGGATGGGTTCTAGCAATTGCCGCTGGTGAGCCGGGTATGTCTGGGTTTTGGGTGAAAGGATATCGCCCCGAGCGCTTCGCGCCGTGCCCCCCTCGATACGACACCCATCAAGATTTCGTCCCTGATGCAAAGCACTGAGCGTTAATTCGTATAGCGTCCGGCGTTCAGTACGGCTCGAACTTGGTCGAGACCCAGTCATAGCGGACGCTGCCCTTGGCCCCCTCGAGCCGGAACACGATGTCGTAAAGCCCAGGGCTTACCTGGTATTGGAGCTGGTCCTTGAAGTTGCCGGTGTAGGTTTTCGGTGCGGAGATGAGCTGCCCCCCCTGCCGGACCTCGATGGTCACGCTGCCCTCCGACAGCCCGCCACTGACCATGACCTTGACCGAGTCGGCGATCCCGGTCACCCGGAGCTGCTTGGTGGCGGTGCCGCTATACTTCCAGTAATAGACTGGGATAAAGGGCGGCCCACCCACGGCCAGACCGAAGTTCTCGGCATAGAGGTAAAGGCCCCCCAGCAGGACGGCCAGGATTAATAAATTCCGCACGGGCTTAGTATAGACGCTCTTCTCATAAAATCTAGTTCAAATGATGCTCGCAGAAAAAACGCCACCGGCAAGCCGCAAACGGCGGAACAGGGTGCTGGCGATTGGCTGTTTGCGGTTGGCTATTTCCGTATACTTGGGTGCATGAGTTCGGTTTTATCCCCCGCTGAAGCCCTGAAACAGCTCGAGGTCGGCTCGGTCGAGATCATCCCTCACGAGAAGATGCTGGAGAAACTTTCCTCGGGCAAAAAACTCACCGTCAAGCTGGGCTTAGACCCCACCCGCCCGGACATTCACATCGGGCACGCCGTGGTGCTGCGCAAGATGCGCCAGTTCCAGGAGTTGGGGCACAAGGTCGTCATCATCATCGGGGACTTCACCGCCATGATCGGCGACCCCTCCGGGCGGAGCGCCACCCGGCCCCCCCTCACGCTCGAGGAGACCCGCGCGAACGCCAAGAGCTATGTCGAGCAGGTCGGCAAGATCCTGATCACCGAGGACCCCGAACGCTTCGAGCTGCGCTACAACTCGGAGTGGCTGGAAACCCTGGACTTCAAGAACGTCATCCAGCTGGCCTCGCAACTCACGGTGGCCCAGATGCTCGAGCGCGAGGACTTCAAAAACCGCTATACCCAGGGCATCCCCATCTCGATCCACGAATTCCTCTATCCCTTCGCCCAGGGCTACGACTCGGTGCCGATCCAAGCCGACGTGGAGATGGGCGGGACCGATCAGAAGTTCAACCTGCTGGTGGGCCGCGAGGTGCAGCGGGCCTACGGGCTCGAGGAGCAAGTCGCTTTCATCATGCCGCTCCTGGAGGGCCCCGATGGGCGCAAGATGTCCAAGAGCTACGACAACTACATCGGCATCACCGAAGAACCCGCCGAGATCTACCGCAAGCTGATGAAGGTGGGGGACGACCTGCTGCCCAAGTACCTCGAGCTATGCACCGACCTCACCCCAAAGCAGGTCAAGTACGTCCTGGAAAAAGGCGGGCCGGTGGGAGCGCACCGAGTCTTGGCCCGGCTGGTCGCGGGGGCCTACGCGCACACCCGAATTCCCTCGAGCCTCGACCATTTCCTCTACGAGAGCCTGGGATACAGCTTCGAGGCCGCGGGCAAGGACACCCCCAGCGAAACCTGGGTGCCCGAGACGACCCGCGTCGGCGACCTCGTGCGCCAACAGGTCGCCGAGGCCGAGATCCGTTACAACGAAGTCGCCAAGGGCGGTATCCCCGACGATGTTCGCACCGTCCATATCGCCTCGAGCGAACTCCAAGAGGGCAAGATCGGGATCGCCAAACTCTTCACCCTCTCCGGCCTCACCGAGTCCAACGGCGAGGCCAAGCGGATGATCCAGAACCGGGGTCTGCGGGTGGACGGCGAGGTCGTCACCGACCCCAATATGCAGGTTTCGCTGGACAAGCCGCGGGTACTCCAGCGGGGCAAAGACAAGTTCGTGCGGGTGCAGATCGCAGAGTAAGGCAAACATAACGCCTGGCTTGCTACGCTCTCCCTGGAGTTTTCCAGAGGGAGCATAGATGGTTGGCATATGGGCTTTTCTGGCCCTTATGTTGCCGTTGCGCATCGCATGCCCCATGACTCTAAGTGGCGGGGCGTCAAACGTCCAGATCACCGGACTGCCGACCGGGCTCAGCGCTGTGGTCACGGTCACCGGGCCAGGGGGTTTTCCCAGGCCCTCACCTAAATCTCGCTCCCAAGCGCGACAAGCCGCAACACGCTCTTGCCAAAACAAGCCGACTGTGCCATCCTGGAACGAGCAAAGGAGGTGGGTCTATGGAAAAAGTCATTGTCTTCTCCCCCCGCGTGAGCCTGGCCCCATCTCCGGTTCGGGTCTAACCCTTCCCCCACAACCAGGGCCAACGTTCACGCCGACGTAGTCGGCTTTTTTGGCATTTGGTCACGTCGTGCTAGGGCGCGGATGGTTTTGGGGTTTTTGCATGAGTCGAAACGAAGAACACTGGCTGGACGACCTGGAAGACAACCAAGAGCGGTTTATCGACCGCAAGATCAAGCGGGAACGCAAGAAGGTGGGCACCCGCTCGGTGGCATCCTTTCTCGCCGCACCCGAGGCGAGCCATGCCCGGCAGGTCAAATTTGACGACCCGGCCCTGCAAACCCTCCACGAGAAGGGCCACCTGGACGAACTGTTGTGGCGGCACCAGCAGGGCAAGGAGGCCACCATCTACGTGGCCCGCGGCCCCCACGGGTTGATGGCCGCGAAGATCTACACCGACATGCGGATTCGCAGCTTCCGCAACGACCGCATGTACCGCGAGGGGCGCTATATCAAGGAAAAACGGGTGGAACGGGCCATCGAGGCCCGGAGCAACTTCGGGCTGAGCGTGCAGCAGTCGCTGTGGATCGACGAGGAGTTCCATCAGCTCCAGGTTCTGTACCAGGCCGGGGTTCCGGTTCCCAGGCCGATTGACCGGGCCGGGCCGGTGATCCTGATGCAGTTCATCGGGAACGAGACTGGGGCCGCCCCCCGGCTCTCGGAGGCCGACCTCGAGCCCGAGGAAGTGCAATCCGCCTTCCGCCAGGCCGTGCACAACCTGGGCCTGATCGTGCGGGCGGGCCGGGTCCACGGGGATTACTCGACCTTCAACCTCTTGTGGTGGGAGGACCGGGTGTGGGTGATTGACTTCCCGCAGATGGTGGAGATTGACCAAAACCCCATGGCCATGGACATCCTGCGGCGGGACGTGGAAGGCCTGTGCCGTACCTTCGGGCACCTGGGGCTCAAACCCAACCCGACCGTGGTGCTGCCGCAGGTTTTGCGGATCGCGGGGGAAGCGAATCTGGGGGAGGTGGGATGAGCAAGATGGCCTTACTCGTAGTGGACGCCCAGGTAGGGATGTTCCAGGGGCCCAAACCGATCTACCGAGCCGAGGCCATCCTGGGCCGGATCGCCCGGCTGATCGAGCAGGCCCGGGTTGCGGGCGTCCCCATCGTCTACGTCCAAGACGACGACATCGGCGGGTACGGCACGCCCGAATGGGAAGTCCACCCGGCGATCGCCCCGAAAGAGGGGGACGTGCGAATTCATAAGCTGGCGGCGGATTCCTTTTTCGAGTCGGATTTGCAGGGGGAACTCGAGGCCAGGGGCGTCACCCATCTGGTCATCGCCGGGTTTAAGACCCAGTTCTGTGTGGATGTCACGGCTCGGGGGGCGCTGTCTCGAGGCTACGAGGTGACCCTGGTGGCCGACGGGCACAGCACCAGCGATTACGACCACGCCCCGGCCTCGAGCATCATCGCCCACCACAACTGGATTTTGCAGGGGATGTATGGAGCCAACCACGGTTTTGCCCAAGATGCACCGGGGATCGAGGTCAAGGCTGCCGAAGGAATCCGCTTCTACGGGAGAAATCGCTTGGATATTCCCCGGTTTTACGACTACTTAGTCCGTGCCCGACGCGACCTTTGGGCCTTTCTCGAGACCATCCCCGACGAAGTGCTCTCGCGCGAGGTCATCCCCGGCCCGCGCTTCCGCTCGGTCAAAGACCTGGTGCTGCACATCCCGGTGATCGAGGATTCCTGGCTGCACGAGGACATCTTGCGCGACCCGCCGGTTTGGGAAAGCACCACCGATCTGCTTGGCGCTTTGGACGGGCCATACTACGCGGACAAGCCGCTGCCCGCAGTGCTCGAGTACTGGCGCCGGGTAGAGAAGAGCACGCTCGAGTACCTCTCCCGCCTCACGCCGGGGGAGTTGGCTCGAGAAGTCGGGGTAAAGAGTTCTAGGGGTGAGGATTACTTCACCGTCGAGGGCTTGCTGTGGCACGTGTTGCAGCACGAGGTTCGGCACACTGCCCAGATCGCCCTGCTTTGCCGCCAGGCGGGCTTTTCACCGCCGCAGTTGGACCTGCTGGTCTACCTCCCTTAGCGCTAAGTGTCGGCAAGTGTAGATATGAGAGGGCTGGGACGGATGCGGGGATTGCAGCACTCGAGCCCTCCCCTTAGCTTCCCCAACTCACCCGGGCGCGAAGGGTTTGTCGAAAATCGGCTCGAGGGGTAACCTAGGAAAGCAAATCTGAAAGGAGACCGTATGCGCAAGTCCCTGGTAGGGCTATTGCTTCTGGTTGCCGTGCTAGCCGGTTTGGCCCTGGCGAAAACCACCTTCCGGGTGGTGGAGCGGGCCACCACCGACACCGTGACCGACCTGGGCGACAAGGGTGACAGCGTAGGCGACATCCTGACCTTCGCCAACGAGGTTTACGACCCCAGCAACACCCGCAAGGTCGGCACCGACCAGGGCTATTGCGTGCGAACCGTGGTGGGCAAGGCCTGGGAGTGCTTCTGGACGCTCTCGCTCCAGGGTGGGCAGATCACCGTGGAAGGCCCTTTCTATGACGCGGCGGACTCGGTGCTGGCGGTCACCGGGGGAACCGGCAAATATCTGGGGGCCAAGGGCCAGATGAAGCTCCACGCCCGCAACGAGAAGGGCACCGAGTATGACTTTACCTACGAGTTGCAGTAGCTCTCAGACCCTTAGGGCAGTTGCAGGAAATACCTTTGGGGTAAGGCAGACGGTGAATGGGGGTGGCGGTTTGCCATCCTCCGAACCTTTGGACTAAGTGCGCCCAGGGTAGCAGGGTGGGGTTGCTCGGCAGGAGAGTGTTTATGCGGGGTGTGCGGCGGCGCGGCTTCCTCAGCCACCCCTGCTCCACCCGCTACGTTTCTATCCTGCAGATACTTAGCAGACCCTTAACCCCCCTCTGCTGGGCGGAGCGGGGTTTCGTGGCCGGTGACGTAGAGCGTCCCGGCCTCTTCTTCTAAGCGAAGCCGGGGCAGCGGGTAGCGCGGCGGGCCGTACACGGCCTTCCCGGCCTGCAAGGGGTCATAGGCCCCAAAGTGGCAAGGGCAGCCCAGGAAGGGGTGGTCGGAGCGGTAATTGTAGGCGATGGAGCCCACCTCGGGGTCGGGCACGTACCGCACCACACAGCCCTGGTGGGTGCAGATGCGCGAGAGCGCCAGGAAGTGTAGATCGCCCACGGTCAGGCCGCCTCCTTGTGGCTGGGGAACCCGGACCAGCACCGACTCGAGCTGCCGCGTGGTAGCCCCGATGGCGACCGGGTACTTGAAGTAGCGGAAATCCCAGGGCTGGGCCAACGCGGAGACCTTAGCCGCCTCGAGCCGTGGCCCATCCTTCCATTTCGGCTCACCGACCCCGGCCTTCCTGAGCTGGATGTTGTAGGCCCGCAGGGCGAACCAGCCGAAAAACCCCGCCGTGGCTGCGCCGGGGACGATCCAAATCAGGTCGCGTCGGGTGAGCTTCATAGACTCGAGCGCCGATCTCCCTGACCCCTGGGAAAGCCCGTAGATGAGCCCCAACCCCATCTTTCCAACATCTCGCTAGGATTCTCGAGCGAAACCATTTCAGCGTCAGTTTAATCCACCCAGCACCCTAAAGACCTTGCAAGTACTCGAGCACCGCTTTGAATTCCTCATCGCTGAGCAAAACCGCAGGCATCTTTCCCCGCCCATTCTTCACGATCTCGCTGACCGCTTCGGGCACTTTGGTGATGGGGTTCCCGGCCAGCTTGGGCCCGATTCCGCCTTGGGCCTGTGGCCCGTGGCAGGTGGCACACTTTTGCAGGAAGACCTGCTGTCCCGAGGCGCTGCTGGAGGCACCCTGTTGGGCCTTGGCGGTGGCGATCAGACCCTGCACCCGCTCGCGGGCCTCGCCGCCATTCGCCAGGTAGTTCTCCCAGGCCTGGATGGCCTGCTCGCGCTGACCCAGTTGGTAGTAGGCATTGCCCATGAAAAGCCAGCCCTCGGTGGCTTTGGGGTCGGCGTGCATGGCGATCTGGAGGAACTGCACGGCGTCCTGCGGGCGGCCCCCCATAAAGAGCAGGATGCCCACCCGGCGCACCGCCTCGACGTTGCGGGGGTCTTTCTGCACCGCCTCGATATAGGCTTGAGCGGCCCGGTCGAAGTCTTGGAGTTCCCAGGCTTTGCGCCCGAAAGCCAACCAGTCCTCGGTCTGGCCGGTCTGCTTGGCCTTGTCCTCGAGCCGCTTCAGTTCCCGCGCCTCGGAGCGGGCGGTGACGGTGGTCTCACCCGGTAGGCGGGGCAGGGTGAAGCTGTAGAGTCCGATGCCCAAAGCGAGCACCACCACCCCCGCCAGGATCGGAAGCAGCGGCGAGAGCCTGCGCAGCGAAGGGCCAACAGGCCCCCGGCCTTGCCGGTACTCAGGCGGAAGCGGTTCGCCGGTGATGGGCCCGAGTTCGCGTACGGAACGAGCCTTCAGCTCGTCTGAAATGGACCCCTCCAACTTCACGATCTGGGTCAGGAGCCGTTTGCGCTCCTCGCCCTCGGCGTCCTTGGCCTGCACTTTGAGCAGGTGGAGCTCGGCCTGGAGTTCTTCGGGGCGGGGGTTCTCGGGGAAGGGTTGGGCGGCCTTGCGCAGCGGCAACAGCACGTAGCCGATGACGGCCAGCAAGACCAGCAGGGCGAGGATCAGGGTCAGGGTCATGATTGATCGAGTTCGGCTTCGGCGCGGCGCAATTCCTCTTCGGAAACCTCCGCCGCCCCGGCCTCGAGCGCCCGCCGCCGGGCAGATTGCAGGTAGAAGTACAGGCCCGCCCCGATGAGCGCCACCCCCACCAGCGGGGCCAGCCAGACCCACAGCGTGAGCCCGGCCCGGGGCGGCTCGTAGAGGATCCAGGGCCCGTAGCGGCTCACGAAGTAGGCTTTGATCTGTTCTTTATTCTTGCCCTGAGCCAGTTGCTCGGCGATGATGCGGCGCATCTCCAGGCTGATCCCGGAGTTCGACTCCGCCACGGATTCCCCCTGGCAGACCGGGCAGCGCAACTCGCGGGCGATCTCGAAGACCTGGGGGGAGAAGTCGGGAGGTGGGGTGTTGGCGGCAGGCTGGGCAAAGGCTAGAGGCGGGAAGCTGCAGGCGAGCAAGAGTAAAAGAGCCGCTATACGCCTTACGGCGTACGTCGTACGCCAAGATGTTTTGGATGACCTAGGAGGTGCCACGTACGACATACCTTCGACCCTCATCACAGCACCTTCCCCAGCAACTCCTGGAGCGTGGCCGGATCCAGCGGCCCAGCGTGGCGGTAGAGCACCTTGCCGTCCTTGCCGATCAAAAAGGTCTCGGGAACCCCGTAGCCGCCGTAGTCGATCCAGACCCGCCCGTTCTCGTCAATGCCGCTGGGGAAGGTGAGGCCGAACTCCTGGATGAAGCCCAAGGCGGCCCCAGGATTGGTGTCCTGCACGTTGACCCCCAGGATCAGCAGGCGGTTTTTGTACTGCCGCCAGGCGGCCTCGAGCATGGGGGCCTCGTCGCGGCAGGGCACGCACCAACTGGCCCACAAGTTTACCAGGATCGGCTTTTGCCCCAGGTATCGGGAAAGCTGGATCCGCTCGCCCCACTCCGCCCGGTACGGGGCGAAGGCGGGCAGGGTGAAATCCGGGGCCGGTTTGCCCACCAGCACCGAGGGCAAGGCGCTGGGGTCGCCGCGCCGCAAGCCCCAGAACAAGAGCGCCCCCAGCACGACTAGCAGGGCGAAGGGCCACAGGCGCTTCACGCGGTGGCCCCTCCGGGAGCCTTAGCCGGAGCCCGCAGACCGCTCGGCCACAGGATGTAGAGCGTCCCCAGCACCATGATCATCCCCGCCACCCACAACCACAGCACCAGCGGGGTGACGATCACCCGCACCGTGGCCCAAAGGCCCCGCTCATCCTGGCCGAACTGCTGGAGGATGAAGTAGTAGTCGTTGCCCAGGGTGTATTTCACCGAGGGCGAAGGAAGCGGCTGGTTCATCACCGGGTAGACGTTGAGCCGGGGCCGGTATTGCCCCTCCGCCCACAATCCCTGGCGGGAGGTTCCGCGCACGTCCACCACGGCGATGGTGGCGATGCGGTTGGGTTCTTGCACCTGGCGCAGGTCGAGGAGCCGGACCTCGAGCCCCACCTTCTTCCAGGTCTCCCCGATATAGAGGGTTTTCTGGGCCTCCACCCGGTAGGCCTGGCTGAAGGCGATAGCCAGACAGCCCAACGCCACCCCCACGTGAACGATGTGGCTGCCAAAGCGCCGCTTGTTGGTCACGGCCAGATCAGCCAGGGCTCGAGCCGCCGAAATGCCCAGCGATCTGGCTCGCTCGCGTACCCCCTGGTCCACCATCAACCCCACCGCCGCCAGGTTGTAAAGGAAAAGCCCCACCGCCAGCGAAACCCCCAGGGTCCAGCCCCAGATCAGGCTGGCCAGCGTGCCGATCAACAGCACGGCCAGCAGGATCAGCAGGTTACGAATCACCTGGGGTTTGCTCTGCCGCCAGGGCAACACCGGCCCGATGCCCATTAGGAGCAGCATGAACACCCCGAAGGGGGCCGCCATCTGGTTGAAGAAGGGCGCCCCCACCGAAACCTTGGCGCCGTTCAAGGCCTCCACCACCAGCGGCCAGACTGTGCCGACCAGCACCACAAAGGTGAGCACGGTGAAGAGGATGGCCCCGCCCAGCAGGGCTCCCTCGCGGCTCAGCAGGCGCACCTCCCCGACGTCTTTGACCTCGGAGGAGACTCGAGAGAGCAGGTAAAAGCTGACGAACGCCACCGAGAGCAAGAAGGCCAAAAATACCGGCCCCACCGGCCCCTCGCCAAATGCGTGAACCGACTGGATGACCCCCGAGCGGGTCAGGAAGGTCATGAAGAAGGTGGCGACGAAGGTGAGGATCACCAGCGAGAAGTTCCAGCTCCGCAGCAGGCCCCGCCGCTCCTGCACCATCGAGGTGTGCAGGAAAGCCGTGGCGAGCAACCAGGGCAGGAAGGAGGCATTCTCTACCGGGTCCCAGGCCCAGTAACCGCCCCAGCCCAGCACCTCGTAGCTCCACCAGGCCCCGGCCATCTTGCCCGCGGTCAGGAAGCCCCAGGCGATCATGGTCCACCAGCGAGTCTCGTGCACCCAGCTCTGGTAGCGCCGGGTGATCATCGCCGCCACCGCGTAGGCGAACGGCACGCTAAAGCCCACGAAGCCCAGGTACATCAGCACCGGGTGAACCGCCATCATCCAGTGGTTCTGCAAGAGCGGGTTGGGCCCCGGCCCCTCGGTGGGGGGCGGGATCACCGCGTTGAAGGGGTGAGCCAGGAAGACCATCACCGCGAAGAAAAAGACCTGCACGGTGAAGAGCACCCCCAGCGCGATGGGGGCGCGGTAGGGGTCGAGGCCATTCTTGCCGCCCGGGAGACCCCGGGTATGCACCCGCCAGGAGACGATCCAGGTGTAGAGGGTTTGCAGGGTGGCCCATAGCAGGATGCTGCCCTCGAGCGCCGCCCAGGGCGTGACCAGCTTGACCCACAAGGGTGAGGTGCTCGAGTGGTGAAGGGCCACGTACTGCACGCTGAAGTCATCGGTGAGCAAGGCCCACTCGAGCGCCCCGAAGGCGGCCAGAGCCGCGAGCAGGGCCAGTCCCGAGGTGCGTTTGGCGGCCTCGAGGTAGCGACCGTCCCGCTGGAAATAGGCGAAGAAGCACAAGCCGAGCCCGATCACCGAGAAAAGTAGCGCGGCGACGAGCGAGAACCCGCCGAGGAGGCCGGGGGTCATGAATACCTCCGCCTCACGTCGTACGTCGCACGTGATCCGTCAAAAGATCTCTTGGCGTAAGACGTATAGCCCAGGACGTACGGCTTCACTTCGTCTCCTCGATCAGCTTGCGCACCTGGTCGGGGGTCCAGCCTTCCTTGGGGGCCTGATAAGACTCGGAGTGTTTGACCAGCAGGTTATCGCCCTGGAAGCTCTGACCCTGGAAGCGGCCCTCGACCACCACCCCCTGCTTCTCCTTGAAAAGCGCGGGCGGGGTGCCCTTGGACTCCACCGGGATCTCGGAAACCCCGTCGGAGAGGATGAAGCGCAGCTCGAGCGTCTCCTTGTTGTAGCGGACGGTCCCGGCCTTGACGATCCCGCCCAGCCGCACCGGGCGGTTCTGGTAGCGGGATTGCTGCTGGAAGTACTCGGAGGGGGTGATGAAGTACACCAGGTTCTGCCCCAGACCGCCAAAGATCATGTAGGCCAGCGCTGCGAGGATGACCAGGATGCCGAGGATGTATTTGGGTTTCATTCTTGCCTTACTCCTTGTGGGCTGTGGGGAGGGGGAGGGAGGCTGTATTTAGCTTTTCTTACAACCCCCGACCTTCTCTACTCCCTCCGCCGATAACGCCAAACCAAATAGCCCAGATACCCCAGCACCGCGCCGTAGGTGAGCAGATACACCCAGACCACGAAGGGGTTCGCCGGGTTGAAGAGGGGGTTATCCATCGAGGGCCTCCTTGCGGGCGCTGTGGGCGGCCAAATATCCCTTGAAGCGGGCGAAGCCGAAGAAGAGCAGGGTGAGGGCAGTCAGGGTGACCAAGAGCGCGGGGAGCATGGCCGGGTCGAACTGGCTCTTGCCGGTGGTGAGGTTGAAGCTTTGTACCTGGTGCAGGCTGCGCCACCAAATCACCGACATGTAGCTGATCGGCACGTTGATGACCCCCAGGATGCCCACTGCGGCGGCGGCCTTGGCCCGCAGCTCGGGGTCTTCGATGGCCGCCCGTAGCACGAAGTAGCCCACGTAGACCGCGAAGAGAATGGCCGTGGTGGTGAGGCGGGGCTCCCACTCCCAGTACACCCCCCAGGTCGGGCGGGCATAGAGCATCCCCTGGATCAGGGTCAGGCCCATGAAGAGCAGGATCAGCTCGGCCATCACCGCGGCCATGCGGTCGTGAGTGGGTTTGCGGGTCACCAGGTAAGCCACCGAGTAGGCCAGGCAGCCGAAGCAGGCCAGATACCCCACCCAGGCCGAGGAGATGTGGACGAACACGATCCGGTAGACGTAGCCCTGGCTCACCTCGGGCGGGGAGGTCAACACGAAGTACAAAGCGACCAGGAAAGCCAGGGCGCCGGTTCCCAGGAGGGCCAGGGTCAGGCCATCCAGGCGGGTGGTGGGGGTGCGCTCGAGGGTCTGCATACTGCCTCCTAAACCTTCTTTCTATTGTCCGACAAGCGGCATGAGAATGGGTGCGCTGGTAAGGGATACGCGGTCGGGTCGGGGCCGGATGTGGGGCACCACGTTCACCCTTCCAGCACCCAGGGGAAAAGCAGGCTACAGACCGTCACGTAGATCACGTCGAAGACCAGCAGGAGCTGCCACCAGTGCCGCATCTCGCCCACCGGCAGGCTCTGGGCCAGAGCGATCGTGGCCTGCACCGAAGAAAGGACCACTGGAACCACGATGGGGAACAAGAGCAGCGGCAGCAGCACCTCGCGCCCACGCAAGCGGGCCAGCATCCCGGCGTAGAAGGTGGAGACGCTGGCGTAACCCAAGGTGCCCAAGAGCAAGGTGAGCAAGAGCCCCGGCCAGGTCGTGAGCGGCAGGTAAAAGAGCCCCGCGGTGAACACGATCAGGATGAGCCCCACCGCCAGCAGCAGGATCATCTGGAAGAGCAGCTTGCCGAAGTAGATCCACTCCTTGCCGCCGGGGGTGAGCAACAGGTCGTCCAGGGTGCCATCCTCGACCTCGAGCCCGAAGGCCCGGCTCGCCAACAGGCTCCCGGCGAAAGCCAGCGCCACCCACAGCACCCCCGGCGCGGCCTTGCGCAAGTCCTGGGGGTAAGGGCCAAAAGCCAGCCCCAAGATGAGCAGCATCACCGTGAGGAAAAACACCACCGACAACAGCCCGGCCCGCCCGCGAAGCTCGAGGGTCAAATCCCGCCAGGCCAGCCAGAAGATCCGCCTCACCGCTGCACCGCCCCCCAGTGTACCGGAAGGGGTAGCGGGCCGGAGGGGGGCTCTGCGCCGCCGGGCTCCGTCTCCCAGAAGCCTCATCCGGCACCCCCTGGGGCTAACATCACCTGGCGGTCGGCCAGCCCGGTGATCCAGGCCCGGTCGTGGGTGGCGATCACTACCCCCCCGCTCGAGCGCGCCTGCCGCACGATCTCGCCCAGCAGTTCGCGGCCCTGGGCGTCCAGGGCTGCCTCGGGCTCGTCGAGGAGCCAGACCTCGGGCCCGAGCAGTTGCATCCGGGCCAGGGCCAGGCGTTTTTTCATCCCGCTCGAGTAGGAGAGCACCGGCTTCTTGCGGGGTAACCCGACGTGCTCGAGGAGTTGGTGGATCGCTCCCAGGTCTACCCTGCGGTCCTCCAGGCGCAGGGCATAGGCCAGGTTCTCCTCCCCCGATAGGTGGCGGTAGAAGGCCGGGGGGTTCGCCAGCAGGCCGATCGTGGCCCGCCCACTCACCTTTCCCGCGGTGGGGCGCACCAGCCCGGCCAGCAGGCGCAAGAGGGTGGTCTTCCCCACCCCGTTCGGCCCCAAGAGCGCCACCACCTCGCCACCGGCCAGGCTAAAATCCAGCCCCCGGATCACCCAGTCCCGCCCGTAGCGCTTGGATAGGGCTTCGGCGCGGAGTAGGTCGGGGCGCGGGAGGGGATCGGTCATGACGGTCTATAGCATATCGGCCAGGGGTAACGTCCGGGTAACGTCAGAGGCGCTCGAGCAACCAGGCTGGGGTGATCTTGAGAAAGAAGCTGTTGAGCTGGGTGTAATAGCCGGTGAGGAGCAGCACCCCCACCAGCATCAGAAAGACCCCGGCCCCACGCTCGACCCACTTGGTGAGGTGACCGGTGCGGCGGATCAAGGCCACCGCCCGGTCCGCGAACAACGCGACCAACAAAAACGGCACGGCCAGCCCCAGGATGTAGGTGAGCAACAGCTCGGCCCCCCGTCCCTCCACCGCGGTGAGGGTGAGAATGCCACCCAGGATGGGGCCGATGCAAGGAGTCCAGCCCAGAGCCAGCACTACCCCCAGCACGAAAGCCCCCCAGGGCCGCCCGGTGTCGCCCTGGTAGCGCAGCCCGACCCCCCTCGAGAGCAGGTTCTTGAGCCCGAAGAGGTTGAACATATAAGCCCCGAAGAGAATCATCACCACCCCGCCCACCTGCCCCAACAGGCTCTTGTGCTCGGCCAGCAGGTTGCCTAGCAGGGTAAACGGCAGCCCCAGCAGCAAGAACACCAGCCCAAACCCTCCCACGAAGAAGAGGGCATTGAAGAGGGGTCGCCCCCGCTCGCCGCCCAGATAGAGCAGATAAGTAGGCACCAGCGGCAAAACGCAGGGCGACAAGAATGAGAAAAGCCCCGCGAAGAAGGCGGAAACGAACGTAAGGGTCATGGCTTCAGACTAAGGCTATAGCTTCGCACCCGTGAGTCAGCCGGTTCACACACCCGGGCAGTTTCATCCTAGACGACACTTCAGGGACATTCTTACCGGGGTTTTTGCCGGGGACGGTGCTGTCATGCGGGTTAGCTCGGCCTGCGGCTGCGCGTCGCACGCCCTACGTCATACGCCCGAGGTTTGGCGCTCTGGGTAAGGTCGGTTCGGGTTGGGCAGGCCACCGGCGGCAAAGCTTACCAAAATACTGCCCGTCGGTGCCCAGGGTACTCGAGCCTACGGATTTCCCTTCCGCACTGCTGCCCTTGCCATGGGCATAGACCGTGACCCGATCAATCCCCGAGGGGTCACTGGCCTGCACCAGCACCCCTACCGTGCCGGAGAGGGTTGCCCCGGAGGCGGGGGATACCATCGAGACCGTAGGGGGG
>DASTSL010000111.1:0-10772 GCA_035760705.1 Meiothermus sp.
CGACGTGCTGAGGGCAGTCGAGTGGGGCCGCGAACTGGCGGTGTACGCCGAGGATGAGCGGATGTTGGTGCTGGGCTACATGGTGATCCCTCCACGGCTTAAGCTGCCGTTGCACGTGGTGCTCGAGTACAAAAACCCCCGCTGGGTGGACGTGGTGACGGCCTTCATCCCCCGCGAACCGCACCGGGTTTACTCCAGGGCGCGGGTAGCGGCTTTGGTGCGCTTCGATGGGGCGCTCGAGGAGGTGGAGTGGGTGCGACCCAAGCAGATGGAGATCGAAAAGTAGCGCTATCGAGCCTGGAGGGCCTATGGCGGTGGACTATTTCCTCAAGATTGACGGTATCGAAGGTGAGAGCCAGGATGCCCAGCACAAGGGCGAAATCGAACTCGAGGGTTTTAGCTGGGGAGAGGCCCAAAGTGCCGCGGGCGGGGGTGCGGGCAAGGTCACCATGCAGCCTTTCAACTTCGTGAAGACCAGCAAGGCCTCGCCCCAGCTATTTCTGGCCTGTGCTGGCGGTCAGCACCTCAAGTCGGCGCGGCTCACCGCCCGCAAGTCCGGCAAGAATGGGCACACCTTCCTGCGCTGGACCCTCGCCGATGTAGTGGTGGCCGCTTACGAGATCAGCGCGCTCGAGGGCGGGGACGATCTGCCTCGAGACCAGGCTAGCTTGAGCTTCGCCAAGATCCAGGTCGAGTACATCCCGCAGAAACCCGATGGATCGTCGGATACCCCGGTCGAGGCGGGCTGGGACGTGAAGGCGAACAAGAAGATTTAAAGATTCGCTTCTAGACCAAGTTCTTACTAGGCTCCTGCTCGGACACAGCGGGAGTCTTTAGATTGCTAAATACCGGCGGGCTTCTTCTGCATCCTGCTCGATCTGGGCCTGGAGTTCCTCGAGCCCGGAGAACTTCTTCTCGTCGCGGATCTTTTTGAGAAACTCCACGGTCATATCCTCGCCGTAGAGGTCGCCGATAAAGCCGAAGAGGTGCACCTCGAAGCGCAGCGCTCGCCCGTCCACGGTGGGCCTATGACCCACGTTTGCCACCCCGCCGTAGTTGCCCTGGGCGGTTCGGGCCCGCACGGCGTAGACCCCCATAGGCAGCACCTTGTTGGGAGCGACCTCGAGGTTCGCCGTAGGATAGCCCAGGGTGCGCCCCAGCTTGTCTCCCTCGACCACGATGCCCCGGGCCGCGTAGGGTCGCCCCAAAAGCGGCTGAACCTCCTCGACCTTTCCTTCTTTGAGCAACTCGCGGATCCGGCTGGACTTGACCGGGCTGTCATATAGCTCCAAGAGCGGCAGGATCTTGGTGGGCGCGACCGATTGCAGGTCCTCGAGCCCCCCGGCCCGCCCCTTCCCAAAGCGGAAGTCCTCGCCCACGTAGATCTCCTTGGCCTCGAGCCCGCGCAAATCCCCCAGGAAGTCCTCCTTGCTGCGCTGGGCGAAGGTTTCGTTGAAGGGGACGATCAGGGCGAGCTCCACCCCGAGGTTGCGCAAAAGCTCGGTCTTCTCGGTGAGGTCGGTCAGGAAGCCCTCGCCCTTCATGAAGACCTTGCTGGGCGGGTCGAAGGTGTAGACCAAAAGGGGCATGTGCAGGGCCTTGGCTTCTTGCAGGGCCTGCCGGAGAAGGTGCTGATGGCCCAGGTGCAACCCGTCAAAGCTCCCGATGGCCACCACCTTGGGGCCCGGCGGCGCGTCGGCAGGGTCGTTAATCAGCAACATAAGCCAGATACCACAGGATCCCGGCCATCGCCGAGGCGGAGATCTGCACCTTGCCGTCCCGCGCGTCCCGGAGCACCTGCTCGGGATCGAGCCACTCCACGGTGAGATCCTCGTCGTCGTCGGGGGTGCCGTGGGCTTCGCGCAGGTTGGTGGCCCGGAAGACGTGCAGTTTCTCGTCGCAGAAGCCGGGGGAGACGTAGAAGGCGGTGAGGTACTCGAGGTCGCCCTCGAGCTGGGTCTCCTCGGCCAGCTCCCGCTTGGCGGCCTCGGCGGGGTCTTCGCCGTCTTCGATCAGCCCGGCGGGGATCTCGAGGGTGTCGCTCGCCACGGCGGGGCGGTACTGCCGCACGAAGAGGAGCTTGCCCTCCCGCTCGGCCATCACGCAGATCGCGTCTTTGTGTTCGACGATTTCGTATTTTTCGTCCTCGAGCGCCAGGTTCAGGATGCGCCCTCGGTAGAGATAGCGGCGGTTCGCCATGAGGAAAGTATAGTCGTACGCCCTACGCTGTAGGTCTTACGCGGGAGAAAGCATATCGCAGATGGCTCATGGCCTATCGCAAAAACTCTTTTAGCGATCCGTGGTAGGCGATAGGCGATCGGTAATCTCTAGAGGTTCGACGTAAGACGTACGACGTAGGACGGTAGTATGTAAACGTGCTCATCCTCGGTGAAATCCTGACCATGACCGAGCCTCGACGCGCCGAAGCGGTATACTTCGAGGGAGACCGCATCGCGGACATAGGGGCGGCGGAAGATTTGCGGGCCCGCTATCCCAAAGCGAAACGCCTCACCTTACAGCGGGTCACCCCCGGCCTGCACGATGCCCACACCCACCCGCTCTTCTGGGGTCAGCAACTCTCGATGCTCGATCTGTCGGGGTTGCATGAGCCCGAAGCGGTCGCGGAACGGGTCGCCGAGCGGGCCAAGGAAGTTCCGGCGGGAAGTTGGATTCGCGGGTCGGGGTATCTGTTTGAGACCTACCCGGACAAAACCCTGCTCGACCAGGCCGCGCCCCATCACCCGGTCTTCCTGCTGAGCCGGGATTTTCACTCGGGCTGGGCTAACTCCAGGGCGCTCGAGCAGGCCCACCTCACCTCCGCCACCCCCGACCCCGAGGGTGGGCTGATCCTCCGCGATGTTTCGGGCGAGGCCACCGGATACCTGCTTGAGCGGGCCACCGGCTTGATCCAAGCCGTGCTGCCCGAGCCCACCGTCCAGGACTTGGCTCGAGGGCTCGAGGATTTAGCCCGGCGCGGCTATACCGCCACCCACCACATGGGTTGGTGCCCGTTGGCTTTTGCTCAGGAACTCGCCCACTCGGAGCGACTCCCTTTGCGGCTATGGTGGGCGCTAGACAAGGATGGTTGGCGCGGGGTCGAACCGGGGTGGCGTGGGGACTCCCTGGAGGTAGCAGCGGTCAAGTTCTTCGCTGACGGGGCCCTGGGGAGCCGCACCGCCTGGATGATCGAGCCCTACCCGGACGGCTCCTTGGGGATGCCCCTCGATGACCTCGAGTTCATCCGAGAGGAGGGAAGAGCCGCGCTCGAGGCCGGCTTCGGATTGGCGGTCCACGCCATCGGGACGCGGGCGGTGCGGGGGGTGCTCGAGGTTTTTCGGAAGTTGGCCTCGATGACGACCCGTCCCCTACGAATGGAGCACGCCCAGCATGTGCAGGATATCGACCTGCCCCTTTTTAGGGGGTTGCCGCTAGCCCTCTCGATGCAGCCCATCCACGCGCTCGAGGACGCTGCCCTGATTCGCCATCACCAGCCGGGCTGCGAGCACGAAGCCTTCCGTCTGCGCGACCTATGGAACACCGGCCTCCCTCTGGCTTTTGGCTCCGACGCCCCGGTCGCCAGGCCGGACGTGCTCGCGGGCCTCCAGGCCGCGGTTCATCACCCCATTAACCCTGCTCAATCCCTGAGCGAAGCCGAAACCCTCTGGGCCTTCACCCGGGGTGCGGCCTTAGCGGCGGGCTGGCCCGACCACGGCCAGATCCGCCCCCAGGCTCCGGCGGACCTGACGCTATGGGAAGCGGGAAAACCGGTGGGCCGGGTATTCAAAGGGGTGCTTGAGTTGAAGTAACGTCGCATGTCTTATGCTCTACCGTCCTAAGGCTCGTGGTGAAAAGCTTTTTCCACCGGCCCTCTTTCGACGTGCGACCTGCACCCACCCTTGACTCTTAGCCCTCGAGCCCCGACACTCTCTCTAATGTCGCTGGATCCCCTCTACGACCAACTCAAGCGCGAAGTGGATCTCCTGGGCCGGGCCTTGGGCCAGGCCATCAAGACCCTTTCCGGCGAGCGCCTGTACCGGCTCGAGGAAGAGGTCCGAGCCCTCACCAAACACCTGCGACAGAACCCTGGCGACTCCGAAGCCCACGGGAAAATCCTGAGCCTCATCGGGGGCGTTTCCTTAGGAGAGGCCGAGGGGCTGATCCGGGCCTTCTCGACCTACTTCCACCTGGTCAACCTAGCCGAGGAGCGTCAGCGGGTGCGGGTCAACCGGGCCCGCGAAGCCGAGTCCACCCCGGCCTCGCCGCGCTCGGAGTCTTTCTTGGGCATGGTGGGGGCGCTCAAGGCCCAGGGGCTCAGCTACGAGCAGGTGGTGGGGGTGCTCTGCGAACTCAAGCTCCACCTGACCTTCACCGCCCACCCCACCGAGACCCGCCGCCGCACGGTGCGCTACCACCTGGGCGAGATCGAGGGGCTCTTAGAGACGACCGAGCAGGGCCGACCCGCCGAGACATCTTTTCCCGGTGACAGCCGGGTGGAGGAGATCGAGGCCCGCACCATGCTCCTGTGGGGCACACTCGAGCTGCGCCGCACCCGCATGACCGTGGAGGACGAGGTGAAGGGCGGGCTCTTCTACCTGCCCCGCACCCTCTGGGCCACCATCCCCCGGCTGGTGGAGGGGCTCGAGCAGGCGGTGGAGGCCCACTACGGCACCCGGCCCGACCTTTCCCCCCCCCTGGTCTTTCGCAGTTGGATCGGTGGTGACCGCGACGGTAACCCCAACGTCACCCCCGAGGTGACCCTGTGGGCCCAGAAATATGCCCGCGAGCTGGCGTTGCGGCAGTTCGTGGACGAGGTGGACGGGCTGATCCGCGACCTCTCCTTCACCGAGGACCGCCTGCCTACCCCCCGCGAGATCCGCCTGGCTACCGAGGAGGCCTTCAAAAAGCTCCCCCTGCCCGACCGCTTCGCCGGAGAGCCCTATCGCCGCTACCTAATGATCCCTCGCTACAAGCTGCGCTCGCTCTTGGGGGAGCAGCCCGGGCCGGGTTACGCGGGCGGGGGAGAGTTCGTGGCCGACTTGCGCACGGTCGAGACCGGCCTGGCCCACCTGGGGCTGCAGAAGACCGCTCGAGCGCTGGTCAAACCCGCCCGCTTGCGGGCCGAAGCCTACGGGCTGGACCTGGTCTCGCTCGATCTGCGCGAGGAGTCTCGCCAGCACACCGAGGCCGTGGCGGAACTCCTCAAGGTGGGCGGGGTGCGGGAGAACTACGCCGAACTCAACCCGGAGGAGCGCGAAGCCTTGCTCACCGAGGAACTGCGCTCGGCCCGCCCCTTGGCCCCGGTCGGCTACCGAGCGCAGACCCGGGCCCTCAGCGTGGCCCTGGGCGCGCTGCACAACTGGCAGGCCCGAGGGGCTTACGTGGTCAGCATGACCCACCATCCGAGCGATCTGCTCGAGGTCTTCCTCCTCTCGCGCGAGGTGGGGCTCTACCGCCCGGGGCGGCCTCTGCCCTTCGACGTGGTGCCGCTTTTCGAGACCCTAGGCGACCTTGAGGCGGCCCCCCAGGTGGTCGGCCAACTGCTGGAGAACCCGACTTTCCGGGCGCACGTGCAGGGGCGCGGGGGCCTCGAGGTGATGATCGGCTACTCCGACTCCAACAAAGACGCCGGGTTCCTCTCGGCCAACTGGGCCTTGTACCGGGCTCAAGAGCAGATTGCCCAGGTGGCCCGCGAGCGGGGGGTGCGGGTCTATTTCTTCCACGGGCGCGGCACCTCCACCGCGCGCGGTGGCGGGAGCGCGGGCCGGGCTATCGCCAGCCTGCCGCCCGGCACGGTCGGCACCCGGATGCGCATCACCGAGCAGGGCGAGGCCCTGGCCGACCGCTACCAACACCCCGAGCTGGCTTACCGCAACCTCGAGCAGATGCTCTACCACATGGGTCTGGCCGCCGCCCGAGATGCCTATGGTCAGGGGGATGGGGCGCGGCGAGAGTGGAAGGAGGCGCTCGAGCAGGCCGCCCGCGAGTCCGAGCGGGCTTACCGGGCCTTGCTCGCCAAGCCACGCTTCTTCGAGTTCTACGAAGCCCTCACCCCCATCCGCGAGATCGGGGCGCTCAACATCGCCTCGCGGCCCGTTTACCGCTCGGGGCGGGTGCGCGAGATCAAGGACTTGCGGGCCATCCCCTGGGTGATGAGCTGGACCCAGGTGCGGCTCTTGCTTCCCGGTTGGTACGGGCTGGACACCGGGCTAGGGCAGATCCCCCTCGAGCTGCGCCGGGAGATGTACCAGGGCTGGCCGTTCTTCAAGAGCACCCTCGAGGCTGCCGCCGAAGCCCTCGCCAAGGCCGACTTAGGCATCGCCCGCGAGTACCTTCGCCTGGTCCCGCCCGATCTGGCCGAGTCCTTCTTCCCCCCCATCGCCCAGGCCTTCGAGCGGAGCGTGGGGGTGCTCGAGGAGACCTTCCAGGGGCCGCTCCTCCACAACCGTCCGATCCTGGCCCGCCAGACCGAGCTGCGCAATCCCTACGTGGACCCCATCAGCCACGTCCAGGTCGAACTGCTTTCGCGCTACCGCCAGACCCTCCCCGAACACCCCGAGCGCCCGGGGCTCGAGCGGGCTTTGATGCTCTCGATTTTGGGCATCGCGGCGGGGCTGAGGAATGCTGGATGAGTTAAGCTGCTCCAACCTGGGCATTGCGCATAGCGTTTATCGCCGCAGTAAAGGTTGTTTCTAAGGATCTCCCCAGAGACGGGATGGGCAGGGGAGGGGTAGCTGACCAGGCCGCGCCGCACACCCCGCATACCCACCCTTGCGCCGAGCAACTGGGCACTTCCGCGGGCGCACTGAGCATCCCCTCCGCCCGTCCACGGAGAAACGCTCAGGTATGAAGCCTGGTCACTCTAGTGATCTGGCATTGTCCGCAGGAGGGGTTCTCCACTGCGTTCATGACAGGGGAGAGCAGGGTAGGAGCCAGCTTGCATAACCCGGCGAATCCGATAAGATACTCAACAACCAAAGTTCCATGAGGAGGGCCGCATGAGGAAAGGCTGGATCGGCGCTTTGCTGAGTTTTGCGCTTTTGGGCGGGGCCTTTGCCCAGAACCGGGCCGACACGATCGTGATCGCCCAGGGGGTGGACGTGACGGTGCTCGACCCCAACAACCAGCTCGAGACCCCCACCGCTAACGTCCTGGCCAATATCTTCGACACCCTCTACCTGCGGATGCCGGACGGTAGCGCCAAGCCCTGGCTGGCGACTGGGGTGCGGGCCGTCAACCCCACCACCTGGGAGATGACCATCCGCCAAGGGGTCAAGTTCCACAACGGCGAAGACCTCACCGCCGAGACGGTCAAATGGAACTTCGACCGGGTGATCGACCCGGCCAAGCCTTTGCGCATCTCCAACTCCTGGGCGGCTTTGTCCAAGGTCGAGGTGGTCAACCCCACCACCCTGCGCTTCACCTTCCGCAACCCCTTCCCGCTTTTCCAGACCCGCCTCACCGGGTTCTTCATCCTGCCACAGAAATATGTCAGCGAGAACGGCAACAAGTACCTGCAAGAGCCCGTCGGCACCGGTCCCTACAAATTCGTGCGCTGGGTGCGCGACCAGCAGTTCGAACTCGAGGCCAACCCCAACTACTGGAACGGCGCCCCCAAGATCAAGCGGGTCATCTTCCGCCCGATCCCCGAGGCGAGTAGCCGAGTGGCCGAGCTGATCTCGGGGGGGGTGGACATCATCACCAACTTAGTCCCCGAGGCAGTGAACGCGGTGCGGGCTTCCAATGCCGCCGACGTGCGCACCGTGCCCAGCATCCGCAACATCTTCATCATCCTCAACACCCAAGACAAGAAAGACGGCCCGCTCGCCAACCCCAAGGTACGGCTGGCCCTCAACTACGCGGTGGACAAGCGGGCCATCGTCAAGAACGTGCTGGGTGGCTTCGGCCAGCCCACCGGCTGCTCGCTCAACAGCTACATCTTTGGCTACGACCAGCGCTCCTGCCAGCCCTATGAGTACAACCCGGCACGGGCCAAACAACTGCTGGCCGAGGCCGGTTACCCCAACGGCTTCAGCATGACCCTGGGCTCGCCCAACGGACGCTACCTCAACGACCGCCAGGTAGCCGAGGCCATTGTGGGCCAGCTCGCCCAAGTAGGCGTAAAGGCCGAGCTGCGGGTACAGGAGTGGAGCAGCTACGTGGGGCAAGTGCTCGAGCGCAAGATCCCGACCGACGCCGTGCTGTTGGGCTGGGGCAACAACGAGTTCGACGCCGATAACTCGCTCTACAGCCTCTTCTACGGCGGCACCGTGCGGGGCGGCCCCCGCCAGGTGGCCTTCAGTTACGTGCGCTCGGTCCCGCTCGACAATGCCCTCTTGCAGGCCCAGCGCACCATTGATCCCGAACAGCGTAAGAAGCTCTACCTCGACGCCCTCAAGGTACTGCGCGCCGAGGCCCCTTGGCTCTTCTTGCATCAGCAGGAAGACCTCTACGGGGTGTCCAAGCGCGTCGACTGGAAACCCCGGCCCGATGAGCGGCTGTTGGTGGCGGATATGGCGATCAAGAGCCCTTAACGAAGGAATGTCGTACGCCATACGTGAAGAAAGGCCAGTGCCGTGTGGTTGGTGGCAAGCGGAAAAAAGACCACCAGCCACAAGCCACGGGCCACACAGCATCTTTTGACGTACGACTTTTGACGTACGACGTACGACGTAAGACTCTACCACCCCATCATGCTCGCCTACCTCGTCCGCCGTCTGATCCTGGTGCTGGTTGTCGTCTGGGGGGCGGCGACGCTGGCTTTCTTCTTGCTCTTCCTCTCGGGTGACCCGGTCAACTTGCTGCTGCCGCTCGACGCGAGCCCCGAGGTGCGCGAACAGTTCCGCAAGGCCAACGGCTTCGACCGGCCCGTGGGGGAGCAGTACCTGCGCTATCTGGGCCGGGCCGTCCAGGGCGACCTGGGGGTCTCGCTACGCAACCAGACCCCGGCCTTGGGGCTGGTCCTCGAGCGGATGCCCGCCAGCATGCTCCTGGCCGCGGCGGCTTTGCTGTTTTCGGTGGTGTTCGGGGTGCTGGCCGGGGTGCTGGCGGCGGTGCGCAAGGGCACCACCACCGAGTTCACCGTGCTGTTTTTCGCCCTCTTGGGCCAATCCTTGCCGGTCTTCTGGCTGGGGCTGATGCTCATCCTGGTGTTCGGGCTCGAGCTACGCTGGCTCCCCATATCCGGGTACGGCACCTGGCAACACCTGATCTTGCCGACCATCGCCGTGGGCACCTTCTCGATGGCAGCCATCACCCGGCTCACCCGGGGCGGGGTGCTCCGCGAACTGCGCAGCGATCACGTGCGCACCGCACGGGCCAAGGGCCTCTCCGGGCGGATGGTGATCTACAAACACGCCCTGCGCAACGCGGCGATCCCGGTGATCACGGTGGTCGGCCTGCAGCTGGGGAACCTGCTTTCCGGGGCGGTCATCACGGAGACCATCTTCGCCTGGCCGGGGGTGGGGCGTCTGGTACTCACCGCGGTCACCCAGAAGGACTTTCCGGTGGTGCAGGCGGCGGTGATCGTGTTCGCGGTGCTCTTGGCGGTCATCAACCTGGTGGTGGATCTGCTCTACTCGGTGCTCGATCCCCGGGTGAGGTACCACTGATGCCCAAGGTGAGGGATCGCTGATGCGCCGGGTTTTGCGGGCTCCCTCGGCCCTTATCGGCCTGGCGCTGATGGTGTTTTTCGTGCTGATGGCGGCTACGGCTCCCCTCATCAGCCCCGCCAACCCCACCCGCCAAGACCTCGCGGCCATCACCAAGCCCCCCGGAACCGAGGGGCACCTACTGGGCACCGATCGGCTGGGGCGAGACATGCTCTCGAGGATCATCCACGGTGCCCGGCTTTCCCTCGTCGTCGCGGTGGCCGGGGTGCTGATCGGCATGGCGATCGGCGTACCGCTGGGCCTGATCGCCGGCTACCTGGGCGGGCGGGTGGATGACTTCCTAATGCGGCTGGGCGATATCCAGCTCTCCTTGCCCTTTATCCTGCTGGTCATCGCCATCATCGCCGCCCTGGGGCCCAGCCTGAGCAACACTATCCTGACATTGGGGGTCACCAGTTGGGTCTTGTACGCTCGGGTAGTGCGGGGGGAGGTGCTCTCGCTCAAGGAGCGGGAGTTCGTGCAGGCGGCGTACGCCCTGGGGGCCTCGGGGTGGCGGATCATGCTCCTCCACCTCCTGCCCAACGCGGCGGGGCCACTGATCGTGGTGGCGACGCTCGAGCTGGCCCGCCTTATCGTCACCGAGGCCGCCCTCTCCTTCCTGGGCCTCTCGGGGGTTCCCCCGGAGATCCCCAGTTGGGGCCAGATGCTCGCCGACGGGCGGGAGGTGCTGTTCTTCGGCGGCTGGTGGGTGGCGACCTTCCCCGGAATCGCCATCAGCCTGCTGGTGCTGGGGATTAACCTCTTCGGGGATGCCCTGGCCGAGGTGCTCGATCCGCGGAGTAGGTAGTTTTATGGTGGAGATGCTCGATATGCCTATCCGTTGTCATCGGGAAGGCAGTGAAGGTTCCCTCTCGGGCATCCCTGGTCCGCTGCTGGGGCACCAAGACCGGTCTTTTTACCCGAACAATTTGGTGATGTCCACCCGCAGGAGAGATCCCGAGCGCTCCGCGCCTAACTTCGTTCAGTATGCCAGGAGTATGCCAGGATTTCCCACCCTGCGTGACGGCAGGTCGGATTTCGGGGATAATGGGTCCGTTTGAGAGTTCTTTTTGAGGAGCTAAAACATGGCAGAAAATTTGGTTGACCCCCGGCTTTTGCCCGGCT
>DASTSL010000112.1:0-17029 GCA_035760705.1 Meiothermus sp.
CCGCACCGGGCGGCGGGCGGCCTCCGCCAGGCTGGCCCACTCCAGGGCCGCTGCGATCGAGGCTTTGAGCTGGGCGCGGGGAAGGCCATACAAGACCGCGTGGATCTCCAGGTTCTCCCAGGCTGTGAGGCGCTCGTCCAGTGCGGGCTCCTGAAAAACCACCCCGATCGAGGCCCGCACCGCCGCGGCTTGGCGCACCACGTCGAACCCGGCTACCCGGGCCTCCCCCGAGGTGGGCTCGAGGACGGTGGTCAGCATGTGCAGGGTGGTGGATTTTCCCGCGCCGTTGGGTCCCAGAAAGGCGAAGAGTTCCCCTGGCTCTACCGTGAGGCTCAAATCCTCCACCGCCACGGTTTCCCCATAGCGAAAGCCCAGGTTCCGGCACTCGATGACGGGCATCTTTACCTCAGTGTAGCGCCGGCCTGGGCCAAGGCGGCTTTGAGGGCCTTGCAATCGGGCTCGAGCGCAGTGGTCGGGGCATCGGCGCGGATCTTTTCGGGGATCCGCTCGAGCAAACCTGCGAGCTTGCGGTGGAGGGCCGGTTCCAGGGTGGCGAGGGTGCCCTCGAGGTATTCCCGAAAGAAAATCTGCGCCGTCAGGGCGTATTCCAGGGCCAGCCGTTGATGCTTGGCGTATACCGGGCAAATCGGCTCGGCCTGGCCTCGAACCAGCGAAAGCGAGCTGGGTAAGTCGCGCGGCAGGAGCTGGGTGCTCAGGGCGGCCTCGAGGGCGAACGAGACATCCAACGCGGCCCGCTCGGCATCCTCGGGGTCTCGCAAGCGGGCCGGGGCCTTGGCCGAAGGCAGGAGTTGCCCCAACACCCCCAAGGCGCGTTCGATCTCCCGGACCCCCTGCGGGCTGCGCTTTTGTAGCGTCGGCTTCAGCGCGGTCCACAGGGTCTTCACCCGCTGAAACCCGGCCCAGGCTTGAACGTAAGCTTCTTCCTCACCGCCCGCCGCTTCGTAGCCCTCGCTGACCCCGCCCTCCGACCGGAGCAATCGAACGATCACCGCGGCCTGAAAGGCCGGGTCGGAGCGGAGCTTGCCCGGGATCAGCGCCTGCTGGGCTCGCTCCAACAGCTCTCGCGCCCGCTCCAGCGTGGGGCCCGCGGGGTTTTTGGCGAGTTGCCTCAGGGTCTGCTCGAGTTGGCCGAGCAAGGCCGGGTTCTTGGCCGTTAGGCTCCCGGCGATGAGCGGCAGTTGGGTCTGGAGGGCCTCTGTGGCCTCCCCGGAAGGCTGATGGCGCAAAACCTCGAGCCGGACCCGCAGCAGCTCGGCGGCCTGGGCCAGCCGCAGGGGGTCGGCGTGCTCGAGGAAAAACGGCTCGGCCTGAGCCCCGGTGGCCCCCAGCAGGAGCAGCGAAACCCAGCGCTTCACCGCACCACCCCGATCACCACCGAATGCGGGCCACGCCCTGCCGCGATCTTCTTGACCACGCTGAGGCTGGCGGCATCGATCACCGAGACGCTATCCGAGAGGCCATCGGCGGTGTAGATCTTCTTGCCGTCGGGGGTCACCGCTACCCCCCAGGGCCTGCGGCCCATGCGCTCCTTGACAGCCTTGATCAGCTTGTTGGTCGCGGTATCGATCACGTAGATGGCGTTGGTGCCCCCACCTGCGGCGAAGAGGCGTTTTCCGTCGGGGGAGAGGGCCAGCTCGACGATCCTCGAGTCCAGCCCCAGCGGGATGGTCTGGATCACCCGGTGCTGCGCGGTATCCACCACCGAGACTGTGCCGCCGATCTCGGCGGAGATATAGGCCCGGCTGCCGTCGGGGGAGAACACCACGTGGCGCGGGCGGTTTCCTACCAGAAAGTGCTTGACCAGCTTGAGCCCTTTGGCGTCCACCACCGTCACGGTGTGGCTGGTCTCCCCGGTGATGTACACGAAACGCCCATCCGGGCTCACCGCCACCCCTTCGGGCTCCACCCCGGTGGGGAAGGAGTCCAGGATCTGCTTGGTTTTGAGATCGAAGCCGGTGCCTTTGGCGGCGTTCTCGTTGGAGGCCCAGAGCTGGCTGCCGTCGGGGCTCACCGCCACCCGCTCAGGGTTGGTGCCGATGCGGTACTCGGCGATTACCTTGTTGCTGGCCACGTCGATGGCCACGATCTTGTCCTCGGGGGTTTCGATCTTGGGCAAGAAATCGCTCACCGCCACGTAGATGGTCTTGCCGTCCGGGCTCACCGCCATGCCCCGGGGCCGCACCTCCCCTGGCCTTCCCGCCACCGGAATGGTGCCGATCACCGAGTCGGTGGCCACGTCGATCACGGTGATGCTGGCTCCGTACTCGTTGGAGACAAAAGCTCGGTATGTGGGGCTTTTTTGCTGGACCCGTGAGACCGAAGAGAACGCCAGGATTCCGATGGCCCCGGCCAGGATGAGTCCACGTTTCAATCCGCCCATGTTGGTGCTCCTACTTGAATCGGCAACGGGTATCCCCCTTGAGGTCGCCGAGTTGATCAAGCCGCTCGATGGGGTCGGTGCCAGGTCGGTAGATGGCCGGCAACTCCCCCACCAGAGCGGCCATAGCCCGCCGTTTAGAAAGCTCGACGCTGGCCTGGGCCTGGGCGTTAAGCTTGACCAGATAGAGGGTCTGGCGCAGCTGGTGATCCCAGGGCCTAAACGAGACCCCGATGCCCTTATGCACGTCGAAAACCGTCTGGGGTTTCTCCAGGTACGCCACCAGTTTGCTGGGCTCGAGGGTCTGCCCGAACGAAGCGGCTTCGAAGAGCATCTTGACCGACTCATAAGCCGCCCAGGCCGAAGGGTCCATAACCTGCCCCCAGCGCTCGCTAAAGCGGGCGTTGAGTTCCCTGGCCCCGTAAGCGTCGAGCGTGGCCTCCCACAAGGTCGCCCGGTAACCGGCGCTGGTCTTGGGGGCAGCCAGGCGCAAAGCCGAGTAGAAGTCCCGGGTCTGGGTGATGGGGTCGGGGAAGGCAGTGATGGGGACGCTTAGGCCCAGCGATTCGTACTGACCCAAAAAGGCCAGCTGGTCTTCTCCGTTGAGCAGCAGCATCACCACGTCGGCCCCGCTCGCTCGGATGCTCTGGATCTCTCGGCTGTAATCGGGCTGGCTGGCGGCTACTGTGGCCTTACCGGCTTCTCTGGCCCCCCAGTGGCGCACCGTGAGGGCCTTAATCATGCGTTGGTAGAGCCCTTGGCCCTCGGGGGTTTTGGGGTACACGAAGAACCAGCGGCGGAAGCTCGAGCGCACGAACCAGTCGGCCAGAGCGTCCAGATACATCGCAGCGCTGGCCTCGACATGGAAGGTGTAGCGGCTACAAGCCTCGGCCCGCAATGCGGGGGCCGGGTCACCGATGTTAAAAAAGAGCACTTTGCGCTGCTCGGCCACCTGAGAGAGCGCTCGGGCCTGACCCGGCCCTAAACCTCCCACCAGGGCGAAGACCTTTTCGGTGGCGATGAGCCGTTGAGCGGATCGGGTCGCGGCCTCGGCGGTAGGTGCGCTGGCCAGCAACACCTTGAGCTCCCGGCCCATCAACTCGGCGTTCTGCCCGATCTCGTCACCCGCCAGGATGGCTCCCATCCGTGCAGCCTCGCCCACCGCTTCGTACATGCTCGAGACCACCTGGCCGGGGCCGGTGCGGGTAGGAACCACTAACCCGATCCGCATACTTTTGGGGGCCTGAGCCCGTGCGCCCAGGCTGCTCGCCAGCGAGGCCGCGCCCAGGGCCAGCACCTGACGCCGATTAAGCCGCCTGAGCGCCACTATTTCACCTCCAGCAGGGGTTTGGGCAGGGGGATTTGGGGCACCGCGTACTCCTTGAGGATGGCCTGGATCTGATCCCAGCGTTTGGCGATGGCGATGTTGAGCCGGTCCCGGAAGGCCTCGTCCCCTGGCCTCACCCCCAGCGTGACGGCATAGACCATCGAGATGGCCGGAGGCTCGAACTCCGGGGTGATGGGCACCACTTTGAGCTTTACCGATTGTCGCTTGGCAAAATATCCGGCGATAGGCCCCCACAAAATGGCTACGTCCACTTGGTTTTTGGCGACGGCCTCGAGGATCGGGGAGGCGGGCCGGGCGGGGTCTTGGGAGTCGAGGATCACCGCTTTGGCCGATAAACCCCGGTTGGCCAGGGATTCAAAGGGGGGGACCCCGGCGGTCTCGATCGCGATGCGCAGCGTGTGCAGAACAGGATCGTCCAGCGAGACGATCTTATAAGGGCTATTCTCCCTATAGACGAATACGAAGCTGCTCTGGTAGTAGGCCAGGGTGGAAAGCAGGTTCTGATAGTTCTCCCCGACCCCCAAAATCAAGTCGCAGTGGCCCTGCCGAAGCTGGTCATTGACCATGCTGGGGCTCAGCTTCCACCACACATAGGTGAGCTTGGCTCCGAGTTCCTTGGCGATCACCTCGGCGATTCGGTTATCGAACCCCTGGCGTTGCTGGTTGGAAAAGGGGAGGTTGTTGGGGTCGGCACAGACCCGCATCTCCCAGCTTTGGGCATGAGCCAGACCCATCAGAATGCTGAGCACAGCCGTAGCGCAGTAGCGCACCCAGGACCGCAAGACCTGGCCCCTCTTTGAAAAGGTTGTTCTTGTGTTGTGGATTGAAGTTGCTGGTTTGATAATAACCTCACCGTTGCGAGTGGACGACAAAACCGGTTTTTTCCGCTGAGCGCTTGAGTGCTAAATGGGGCAAGGGCGAGAACCAGCTTACCCTTGCCCCAAAAATCCCTACTGGCTATTGTGACAGGCCGAAGACGAAGAGGAAGTTCCCCTTGCGCTGGTAGGCTCCGATGGCCCCGGTCCCCGCATCGTCCAAGTCGATGGCCCGCGTACCGATGGCCTTCGAGCCGACCAGGAGGGCGATGTACTGTCTCCCGTCGGGCCCCAGGTAGGTCATGGGGTTGGCCTGGCTACCGGTACCGGTTCTGAACTGCCACAACACTTCGCCGGTGCGGGCATTCACTGCCTTGAAGTAACCATCGTTGGTCGGGTAGAAGACCAGATCGCCCGCGGTGGTAAGGGTACCGGCCAGCGTGCGGAAGGGCTCCTTCACGCTCCAGACCTCGCGCTGATTGACGGGGTCCCAGGCCATGAGCGCGGTGCGCACGTTGGCCGCCGAGGCCAGCTTGGCGGTCGAGCGCACGCCGATATAGCGGTCGCCGGGCTTGTACTCCACGTCAATGGCTTCTTGATCCATGCAGATGTTGGTGGTGGTCAAGAAGTAGAACAGGCCGGTACGGGGCGAATACGAAGTGGGCTGGAAGTTCTTGCCGCCGATCAGGTAGGGGCAGATGTCTTTGACGACCTGGCCGGGCACCAGCAGTTTGTCTTTGTTGTAAATGGGGAAGCCGGTTTTCAGGTCGTAGCCGGAAGCCCAGTTGGTTTGGACGTAGGGCTTGGCCGAGAGCAGCTCGCCGGTGGTGCGATCCAGCACAAAGAAGAACCCGTTGCGCCCGGCGTGGACCAGCGTCTTGCGCATCTGGCCGTTGATGCGCAAATCCACCAGGTTCATGTCCCCGATCTCGTCGTAGTCCCACTGCTCTTGGGGGGTGAACTGGTAGGCCCAGATCAGCTCACCGGTGTCGGGGTTACGGGCCAGCACCGAGGCTACGTATTTGTTGGACCAGACGGTGGGATCGGGGTTGTTGGGGTCGCGGCGGTATTTGGGGTTCCAGGGACCGCCATTGGAGGTGCCGTAGTAGATGAGGTTTAGCTCGGGGTCGTAGCTGATGTAGCCCCAGGTGGTGCCGGTGCCGCGCTGCCAGGAGTCACCGAACCAGGTGGAAACGCCCGGAGCCTTGATCTGATCCTGTGGGTAGAAGGGCTTGAATTTGGGCCCGATGATCATGTCCTCGTCGGGTCCCATGCTGTAAGCGCGCCACTTGCGCTGGCCGGTGGCCAGGTCGTAGCCGGTCACGTGCCCACGGTTGCCGTACTCGCCCCCGGCCATGCCGATGATCACGGTGTTCCCGGCGATGATGGCGGGGGTGGTGGTTACCTCGGCCTTGTTGAGGTCGCCGTTTTGAACCTTCCAGACCTCTTTGCCGGTCTTGGCATCGAGGGCGATGAGCTGACCGTCGAGGGTGGCGATGATGATCTTGCCGTCGGCGTACGACCAGCCCCGCGACATCAGACCGCAGCAGGTCACCGGGATGGCCTTGTCATCCTGCTTGGGCTCGTAGAGCCACTTGATCACGCCCTCGCGGCCCTTGCGCAGGTCCAGAGCATAGACTTGGTTGGGGTAAGGGGCCATCACGTACATGGTGTCGCCGATCACCAGCGGCTCGCCCTCGACCCCGTCCTGTTGCACCCCCAGTGCAAAAGTCCAGGCTACTTGTAGGCGCCTTACGTTCTGGGTGTTGATCTGGCTGAGCGGGCTGAAACGCAGCCCATCGTAGGTTCTCCCCGGCATCACCCACTGGCCCTGATCTTTTTGCAGGTTGAGCAGTTCGGGATTAGCCAGTCCCCAGCTTGCAGCGAACATTACCAGCGCTAAAACCAGCCTGAGCATATTTTCCTCCCCGCAGATAGATTGCCTCCCCTGGTTGGCTGCCGTTTTTCTCCCCTCCACCTCCCTCTGCTAATTTGGAATCGCACCGATGGGCTCGTTCAGGGACTACCCCTTTAGTGCCCCTCCCCAACGGGCTCGCCTCGAGGTGAAGCCAAAAACCACGTTTTGTCTATCCCCTGCCCTTTTGCCTCTCCCTGCGATTGGTCCCCGGAGAAGTAATAGAGGGGTCTGCCATTGATGGTGGCTTGGAGCGAACCGTCCCTACGCCGGGTGGTGCCCAAAAGACGGCCATCGTAGAACTCGTCCATCACGCCAAATCCCTTCCCGGCGAGCGGTTGGTCTTTGATCAGAAAAGGCGGCCATAGCTTGGCACACTGGTCATAGTAGGTGCTGGTGTTCTTTTCGTCTTTCAGATAAAAGTACAGGCTATGCCCCTGGGCATCGGTGAGGTAGTCCCCGAGTTGGTTCTGCGCGATGTTCACCGCGTCTTGCGATTGGGCCAGGGATGGGCCAGTCACCCCGCGCAGGAGTGTAAATCCAATTAGCAGCCAGACCCAGGGTTTCCTCATCTCGAGCCCCAAAGTCCCGCTCACTTCCTCGCGGCTTTAGCATCTTCTTCGGTCACGATGCCAAAATCGTTCCCCCACGAGTTGCGCACGAAGGTACCTACCGCGGCCACCTGATGGTCGTTCAGCAGGCTGCCAAACGCGGGCATCTGCTCGCCCCCGCCGATGATCTGCCGGGCCACAAAGCTGGTATTTTTCAGAGGGGAGACCCCCACCAAATTGGGTCCCGTACCGCCCTTGCCCTCGGCGCCGTGGCAGGCTGCACAATACTGGGCAAAGATCGGCTGCCCCTCGGCCTTGAGCTTGGCGATCGCCTCGGCATCAGCAGCTTTGGGTTGCTGGGCCGGCTGGGTTTGTTGGGCTTGCGCGATTTGTTGAGTTTGAGTCGCGGGCTGTTGGGCCTGGCCGGCGGCCCGGATGGCTTCGCCCTTGGGCGAAACCAAGAACCAGTTGCCCCCCACCCCCTGGCCGTTAAAGTCGCCGGATTTCTGGTCCTTGGCGAAGTAATATAGCGGCCAGTCATTATAGGTGATCTGGCTCTTTCCGTCTTTGCGCTTGGTATACCCGATGAGCTTTTCGTTCAACCCTTTGCCGGCTACCGGGTGGCTCTTGTCCTGAAAAGTCAGCGGCGGCCAATTCGTGGCGCACTGCTCGTAACAGGTGCTCTCGTCCTTGGTGTCCTTGGTATAGAGGTAAAGGGGTCGGCCCTTGAAATCGGTCAGATACTGGCCATAAGTGGGGCTTTGGGCTATCAAGACATCCGGGTCTTGGGAGTCATCCGCATTAGCCTGAAAGATAAAGCTGACGGCAATGAACGGGATAAGGGCTTTTCTCCAGACGCTGATCATTACACTGTCCTCCTCGCAGGTGCTCACAGTCATTGAGTTGCCAGCTCACAGCCTAGCTGCCCGGTCCAGTTTCGAATCTCCGAAACCCTTCCGTAAACCGTTTTGAGATGTCTCGCTTTCTTTGAGGTATCAAATTTATTTTGCTCCACAATAACCTATAGGGTTCGCCCACGCAAGACATTCATCCCTTTCGTAACAGCAAGTGCGCTTGCGCCTATTGCCTGACCGTAGACCTTCGCCATGGGGTGGGGCTTGTCCCGATGTTATGCTCGGACGTAGCTCCACCCGGCAGATCGAGCAGGCTGCCCACCCATAGCCTCCGCCGATGGCGAACTCAGCGTCCGCTGGCTCTACCGAGCGAAGCCTCCTTGGAGAGGTGCGGCGAGAGCAGATGAACGGCTTCCCGCGAGAGTTCCCACAGCCGCCGGTCCTCGGGGTCGCGGGGCCTGGGAAGCCGCTCCGCGAGCGAAAGTTCGGCCACGATCCGCCCCGGACCCGCCGCCATCACCAGCACCCGGTCGGCTAGGTAAACCGCCTCGAGCGGGTTGTGGGTCACCAGCACCACCGTGCTCTGCTGTTCCTTCCACAGCTCCAGCACCTCGGCGCGCATGCTCATGGCGGTGATCTCGTCGAGCGAGCTGAAGGGTTCGTCCAGCAAGAGCACCTCCGGGTCGCGGATGAGGGCCCGGGCCAGGGCTACCCGGTGCTGCATCCCGACCGAGAGCTGGTTGGGGTAAAAATCGGAGTAGGCCTTGAGCCCCACCTGCTCGAGCCAACCCTCGACCCGCCCGTCGTCTTGGTCCAGGGCGAAGCGGACGTTCTGCCGCACGGTCCTCCAGGGCAGCAGCCGGGCCTCCTGGAACATGTAGCCGATGCCGGGTTGGCCGCGCACCCCGGTGAAGCTCACGGACCCGCGATAATCCTGCTCCAGCCCGCTCAGGATGTTGAGCAGGGTGCTCTTGCCGCAGCCCGAGGGCCCCAGCAGGGCCAGGAACTCCCCGTCTTGCACCTCGAGGTTGACCCCCTCGAGCACCACCTTCTTCCCCTGGCGGGACGAGTAAGCCTTGTGCAGGTTTTGCACCCGGATTCCCGCCATCAGTGGATCCGCCCCATCGGATGACCCATCAGATCACCTGCTCCACCGAACGCCGCCAGCGGAAGGCCCGTTCGCTGAGGTAGAGCATGGCCAGATCCACCGTCGCCAGCACCAGCGTCATGGCCAGGCCGTAAGCTAAGATCCCGCGCATCTCGAACATCTGGAAGTAGAAGTTGATCTGATAGCCGACCCCATTGGTGCGCCCCAGCAGCTCGGCGAACACCACCATCTTCCAGCTCAGGGAGAGGGTTCCCCGGGCCGTCCCCAACAGGTAGGGGGCCAGTTGCGGCAAGATCACCTGCCGCCAGATCTTTACCTTGGGGCGATGCAGGGCCCGGGCCATCTCGATGAGCTTGGGGTCAATGGCCCGGATGGCCTCGCGCATCTGCACCACCACCTGCGGCACCAGGATCACCACCAGGGCCACGATGGCGGCAGTGTCGTTGAGCCCGATCAGCAGATAGGCCACCACCACCGGCAGGATGCGGGGCACCGCCAGCCCGGTCACTACCCAGGCCTCGAGCAGCCCGTCCAGGGTCTTGGAGGCCCCGCTCAGCACCCCGATGACCGTGCCCAGCACTAGGGTGATGCCAAACGCGATCAGTACCCGCCACAAGGTCATGCCGATGTGGAACCAGAGCTGCCCGTTGTGGTGCTCCTTGACCACGAACTGCACCGTCTCGAGCGGGCCCGGGACCACCGTCGGCCCCATCAGCCTCGAGAGGAGCAGCCAGGCCGCGAGGATCGAGAGCAAGGAGATGACCCGTAACCCCAGCCCGCGGGAAAAACCGGGACGGGTGGGGGCTCGAGGCTGGGTGGGGAGGGCTTCCATGTCAGCGGATCATACCCCTGCGGCCTGCGCCTAGTCGCCCAGCGGCTTGAACTCGGTGCTGTAGGCCCGGGGGTCGAAGCGCTGCACCCCCACCACCTCGGCCCCGGCCACCTGGATCATGCGCTGCACCAGGTTGGTGAGCCCCACCACCACCCCCGCGTCCCAGCGTTTGGGCAGCCCAGCCTCCCAGCGTCGCCGCACAGCTGGCATCAAGGAGGGGTCGGGCAGGGCGTAGAGCTTTTTGTCCAGGATCTCGGTCCAGAAAGCATCGGCGACCCGCATCTTCTCGTTGGCCAGTTGCACCGCTTTGAGTAGGCGCTCCACGGTGTCCTTGTCGGTATCGGTACGGGCGATGATGAGCAGGAGGGGCAGGTCGGCAGGGGCGCCCAGTTCGCGTAGCATCGCGGTGGCGGAGATGATCTCGCGGGACTCGCCGGAGGCCACCTGGCGGGCCACGAAATGCCAGAAAGGCAGGCCCGCGTCGAGGTCGCCCTTCTTCATCAACTCGGCCATCAGCGGGGGCGCGGCGGCCACCACCTTGCTGTCTTTTTGCGGGTCGAAGCCGTAGCGCGAGACCGCCAGCGCCCGCAGGATGAGCAGGCTCTTATCGTTCAGGCTCTGCGCCCCGATGGTCTTGCCCTTGAGGTCGGCCACGGTCTTGATCGGGCTATCCGCCCGAACCACCACCCCGCCGGTGACCAGACTGTAGGGGTACACCGCTCGAGCCGGAACCCCCTGCTGCTGCAAGCGTACCGCCTCGATAAAGTCGTCCACCGTGATCTGGACTTCCCCAGCCCGTAGCGCGAGCTGGGTAGCCGGTTTGCTCGGATAGGTGACCTCCCGCACCTGGATCCCCAACTCTTTATCGATCCCGAAGCGCTCGATGGCGTAAATGACCCAGCTAAACGTTCCCCCGGCCTGGAGCCCCACTTTAATGATTTTGGGGCTTTGCGCCCAGACGGTTCCCAGCACCAGGATCACCGCCAGGCCCAATACCCATCCCCGCCTGTGCTGCAACATATCCTTCCTCCCTCTCATGGAACTCGCGAACCTAGATGTATCCTGCTTCGTGGTGGTCATGAGCTAGAACTGCTCCTTGAAACCCTTATGTGAGGAACTGGTATGGGATACTGGAAGCCGGTGGATAGGATAAAAAGAACCCGAAAGGTTTTAATGGTTCGTATATGATGGATGCGAGCATCATGTCCGCGCTAAGATTTTTTTTGAGTTCTTTAACTTTATTTGATAGCTTATCACGAGAGTGCCCAAGACAAGGCTGGTCAGGCCGGGATCGAACCACGGGGGGTTCAGGGAAGCCAGGACCCCTCGGGTTTGGGTTCGCCAGGATGAGGCGGGTCGGGTGCTGGGTAGAGGTTCCCAGGGCCTGAGGCTTTCAGGGAGGTTATGGATGAATGTCGGCCCACTGATTCGCGCCCGCCGCATGCAGATGGACCTGACCCTTTCCGAGGTAGCCCGGCGCTCGGGGCTTTCGGTGCCTTTTCTCTCCCAAGTGGAGCGGGGACAAACCGGGCTGACGGTGGTCTCCTTGATGAAGATAGCCGAAGCGTTGGGGGTGAGCGTCAACTATTTCCTCGACACTCAGGAGCCCGACGTACCCACCCGCTCGGCCAAGGACTTTCGCTTCTTCACCCTGGCCGAGTCCAAGATGCGGCTGGCCCGGATCGGCTCGATGGACCCGGAGCGCCAGCTCGAGCCCTTGCTGGTGATCTTCCCACCCAAGTACGAAACCGAATCCTTGAAGCACGCCGGGGAGGAGTTTCTCTACGTCCTGCGGGGTGAGATCGAGGTCCGATTGGGCAGAAAACGCTACCGGCTGATGGCGGGCGACACCGGGCACTTCCAGTCGGCCATCCGCCACAAGTGGATCAACCCCACCGAGGAGGAGGCCCAGGTCCTCTGGGTGGGCACCCCTAAGCATTTCTAGGCCCCTAGCGAAGTAGGTAGACCAAGCGGTCGGTCCCCTCGGAGGGAGGCGATCTTTTACGGCTACCGCGGGCCTGGCCGCCCCACCCGGCTCTCGCCGCGAAATACCCCGGCCTTTTGCAATCCAGCCAATATCCCCTCGAGCCCCTAGGGAATATGCTCAGGTCCGGAGGTTTCTATGCAATACACCCAACTCGGTCGCACCGGGCTCAAGGTCAGCCAGCTGTGCCTGGGGACCATGAACTTCGGCCCCGAGACCAGCGAACCGGATAGCTTCCGCATCATGGACCGGGCCCTCGAGCACGGCATCAACTTCTTCGACACCGCCAACGTCTACGGGCGCAAGCTGGGCGAAGGAGTCACCGAGCAGATCATCGGGCGCTGGCTCGAGGGCGATCCATCGCGCCGCGACCGGATCGTGCTCGCCACCAAGGTCTACGGCAAGATGGGCGAAGGGGTCAACGACCGGGGGCTCTCGGCCTACCACATCCGCAAGGCCTGCGAAGACTCCCTACGGCGGCTCAAGACTGACCGCATCGACCTCTACCAGATGCATCATATTGACCGCAGCGCCCCCTGGGAGGAGATTTGGCAGGCCATGGAATGGCTCGTCGCGCAGGGGATGGTGCTCTACGTGGGCTCCTCGAACTTCGCTGGGTGGCAGATCGTCCAGGCCAACGAGGCGGCCAAGAATCGGCACTTCATGGGCCTGGTGAGCGAGCAAAGCGTCTACCACCTGAACGCCCGCATGATTGAACTCGAGGTTATCCCCGCTTGCCGGGCCTACGGGCTGGGTCTCATCCCCTGGAGCCCGCTGGCGGGCGGGCTTTTGGGCGGGGTGTTGCAAAAAATCTCCGAGGGCCGCCGGGCCAGCGAGGCCATCCAGAACCGTATCGCGCGGCACCGCCCCCAGCTCGAGGCCTACGAGGCCCTCTGCCGTGAGCTGGGCGAGAAACCTGCCGACGTAGCCTTGGCCTGGCTCCTGTCGAACCCCGCCGTGACCGCCCCGATCATCGGGCCGCGGACGCTGGAACAGCTCGATGACAGCTTGCGGGCGCTCGAGATCAAGCTGGACGAAGCCACCCTAAAACGCCTCGACGAAATCTGGCCGGGGCCGGGCGGCGAGGCCCCCGAAGCCTACGCCTGGTGATGCATTCTCACCCCCCAGCCCCCTCTCTCGCCACGAGAGAGGGGGCTGGCACAGAGCGCAAGGACCCGCATGACTTGGCAGTGTCCGTACACCCTCTAACCGTGCACCTGCTCGAGCAGCCCTCTCACGATCTCCTCGGCGGAAGTGGGCAAGAGGTTTTCCTGAAAACCCAACACGCTGCGCAGCGGGGTGTCGAGGATGAAGCCCATCATGTCCATGCCGATGGCCTGCTCGCCAGCGCCCATCGCCGCACCCATCTGCTGCGCGATGTCGTTGAGGATCGGCTCGAGCACCGCCCTCCCCCGCTTGTCCTCGAGCCACTCGCGCGGGGTGGATTCGATGTTGAGGAGGGAAGGCAGCTCGAGGGTGGATTCCAGCGTGACGGTTTTTCTCAGACGAATATCCGCCGCCGAAGCCCCCACCAGGATTTCAAACTCCCCGTCCTCGGTGATCCAGCGCCGGTAACCGGGGTGGTAGTAGGCAAAGGCGCGGAAGTCGAGCGGCACACTCACGGTCTGGGTTTCGCCGGGCTGTAGCTCGAGTTTGGCGAAGCCCTTGAGTTCTTTCACCGGGCGTACCAGCTTGGACTTCACGTCGCGCACGTAGACCTGCACGGTCTCCTTGCCCGCTACTTTTCCGGTGTTGGTCACCTCGAGCGAGACGATGAGGCCCTCGGTGTCCTTGAAGGTCTCGGCGGAGACCCGCAGGTCGCGGTACTTGAAGGTGGTGTAGGAAAGCCCATGGCCGAAGGGGAAGAGCACCGGCACTTCCTTGGTGTCGTAGTAGCGGTAGCCGATGAAGAGGCCCTCGCCGTAGCGCACCTGGCCGTTCTCGCCAGGGAAGTTGAGGTAAGCCGGGGTGTCGGCGAGCCGGAGCGGGAAGGTCTCGGCCAGCTTGCCCGAGGGGTTGACCTGGCCGAACAAGATATCGGCGATGGCCCCGCCCCCGGCCTGGCCCATCATCCAGGCTTCCAGGACGGCGGCGGTGCCCCCGATCCACTCGCTCATAGCGATTGCCGAGCCGTTGTTGAGGATGACGACGGTTTTGGGCTGAACCTTGGTAACGGCCTGGATCAATGCGACTTGGTGCGGGGTGAGGTTCAGATCGGTGCGGTCGTAGCTTTCGGATTCGATGGCCGGGGGCAGGGCGATAAAGACCAGCGCGACCTCGGCGGCCTGGGCCACCTCGACTGCTTCGTCGATGAGCGGCGGTTCGACACTGAGGTCAGCCGGGTAGCCCTCAGCGTAGGTGAGTTCGGCCCCGTCCGCCAGCTTTTGAATCTCCTCGAAGGGAACGTCCACCTTCGTGGCGTTGATGAATGAACTCCCCCCGCCCTGAAAGTGCGGGTGCTGAGCCGAGCGCCCGATCACGGCGATCCGCCGGAGGTTCGTCAGGGGCAGGACTCCATCGTTCTTGAGCAGCACCATGCCTTCCGAAGCGGCCTTGCGGGCCAGGGCGTGGTGGGCTTCTTTATCGAAGCTGCCGCCCTTGGGGGTCTCGGCGGCCTTGAACACGATCCGCAGGATGCGCCGAACCGCCTCGTTGAGCTTGGACTCGTCTAACTTCCCGCTTTGCACCGCTTCGATCACTGCCTGGGTGTGGCGGGGCTTGGGGCCAGGCATCTCGAGGTCGAGCCCGGCTTGTAAAGAAGCCACCCGGTCATGCACCGCGCCCCAATCCGAAACCACCACCCCCTCGAAGCCCCACTCCGCCTTGAGGATTTCCGTGAGCAGTCGGTGATGCTCTGAGGCGTAGATGCCGTTGACCTTGTTATATGAGCACATCACCGTCCAGGGCTGGGCTTTTTTAACGGCCTGCTCGAAGGCGGGCAGGTAGATTTCACGCAAAGCGCGCTCGTCTACTTCGGCGCTGATACTAAAGCGCTGAAACTCCTGGTTATTGACCGCATAATGCTTAAGGGAAGCGCCTACGCCCTCACCCTGTACGCCTTGGATGTAGCTGGCGGCAAGTTCTCCCGAGAGGTAAGGATCTTCCGAGAAGTACTCGAAGTTGCGCCCACATAAGGGGGTACGCTTCATGTTGTTGCCGGGGCCAAGCACCACGTTTACCTCGAGCGAGCGGGCTTCTTCCCCGATCGCTTTTCCCACCGCGCGCACTAGATCGGTATTCCAAGTCGCGGCGAGGCACGAAGCCGTGGGGAAACAGGTCGCGGGCAGGCTCGGCGAGGCCATCTCGTTCAGGTTGGCGACCCGCCGTACCCCATGCGGCCCATCCGAGACGATCAGCTCAGGAATGCCCAGCCGGGGGACCGGGGTTGTGGTCCAAGGGCCCGCCCCGGTGCAAAGGGCAGCTTTTTCCTCGAGGGTCATCTGGTAGATCAGTTCTTCGATTCGCTCTGACATGGCTCTCCATGGAGGCGACCGCGCCCCCGGGTAAGGTCGCCCGAATTCACCGTCGCGTGACGAAGGGCAGGCCCGGGGCCCTGCCCCTATGGGTCAGTTTCCTGAAAGCACTGAGGTTGTGTGCAAGAATGCCCGATACCAACGCCCGCTGTGTTTGAGGGTGCGCTTTTGGGTGGCGAAGTCCACGTAGGTGATGCCAAAGCGCTTCTCGTACCCCTCTCCCCACTCGAAGTTGTCCAGGAGGCTCCAGAGGAAGTAGCCCTTGAGCGGTGCGCCTTCGCGGATGGCCTCCCAGAGCTTGGCGAAGTGGCGCTCGAGATAGCGCTGCCGCTCGAAATCCCGAACCTCGCCGTCAGTGTCTATTCGATCGGGGTAGGTCGCGCCGTTCTCGGTGATGTAGATGGCCTTGGGGCGGTACTCCCGGCCCACCCGCACGATGATCTCGCGCAGCCCATCGGGGTAGACCTCCCAATCGAAGAAGGTGTGCTCGTCTCCGGCCCGGACGCCCTTCGTTTGCAAGAAGGGGTCGGAGGAGTCGTGCTTGACCACTGAGCGGGTGTAGTAGTTGATGCCCAGGAAGTCGGTGGGGGCGGCGATCTTCTCGAGGTCTCCCGCCTCCATCTGGGGAGCCAAGGGGCCGAACGCCTCGAGCATGTCCGCCGGGTAGCCAAAGCCGAACAGCGGGTCGAGGAACCAGCGGTTGTGGAAACCGTCCTGACGGCGGGCGGCAGCCACGTCCTGGGGGGCCGGGCTCGCCGGGTGAATGGGGGAGAGGTTCAGGGTGATGCCCACGCTCGAGCCCGATGAGTTGGCCCTCAACACCGGCACCGCCAGCCCGTGCGAGAGCAGCAGGTGGTGGCTTACCTGCAAAGCGGCGGCGGCATCCTGCAAACCCGGCGCGTGAAAGCCCCACAGGTGGCCGATGATCGCTGCCACCCAGGGCTCGTTGTGGGTGATCCAGTGCTTGACCCGGTCGCCGAGGCGCCCACTCACCGCGTCGGCGTACTCCACGTAAGCCTGTACGGTGTCGCGGTTGGTCCAGCCGCCCTGGTCTTGCAGGGCTTGGGGCAGGTCCCAGTGGTAGAGCGTGGCCCAGGGGGTGATGTCTTTGTTCAATAGCTCGTCCACCAGCCGCTGGTAGAAGTCCAGGCCCTTCGGGTTGAGGGTTCCGCGCCCCTCGGGAAAAACCCTGGGCCAGGCCAGCGAGAAGCGGTAGGCGTTCACCCCCAGCTCCTTCATCAGGGCGATGTCCTCCCGGTAGCGGTGGTAGTGATCGCAGGCCACGTCGCCGGTGTCGCCGTTCTTGACCTTGCCGGGGGTGTGGCTGAAGGTGTCCCAGATGCTCTGGCCCCGACCATCCTCGTGCACCGCCCCTTCGATCTGATACGAAGCCGTAGCCGTGCCCCAAATAAAGCCGCGGGGGAAGTCGTTGCGATTCATGGAGTGTCCTTTCAAGGCTTGCATATTGCCTATTGCGTATCGCGTATCGCAAAAGCTTTTGCTATGCGCTATAAGCGCTAGTGCAGCTTCGGTACGTCCGCCAGCAGCCGCTGGGTGTAGGGGTGCTCGGCCCCCCGCACCACTTCCTCTACCGTGCCCTGCTCGACCAGCTCGCCCTGGTACATCACCAGCATCCGGTCGCAGAGGTAGTAGGCCTGGCCGATGTCGTGGGTGATGAACAAAATGCTCATGCCATACTGGCGACGAAGGTCTTGCAGGAGGTTGAGCACGCTCACCCGCAGGCTTGCGTC
>DASTSL010000113.1:0-26332 GCA_035760705.1 Meiothermus sp.
GCTTTTGAGCGAGACCTGATCGGTCTGGAGCTGCACCGCCGAGATGGTGCCCGCTTTCAGGGCCACCTGATCCTGATCCACCACCTTCTGCGCGTTGGCGACGTTGGCTTGGGCCAGGGCGATGCCCTTGAAGGCGTTCGTTGCAGTCTGGTAGGTGTTGGTGAGGCTGGTCTGGGCGTTCTGGCGGGCGGTTTGCAGGGTGCGCTGGTTGTTCTCCAGCGAGGTCTTGGCCGATTGCAGGTTCACCGCCGGGGTGTAGTCGTTGTCGGCCAGCTTGACGTTGAGCTGGGCCAACTCCACCGCCTGCTGGGCCTGGAGGACGCTCGGCAAGCGGCCAAAGAGGTCTTTGGAGAGCGTCGAGAGATCGGCTGGCAGGGCCGGGGCGGGGGGCGGGGCACTGACCGTGACGTTCCCCAGGTCGCTCACCCCCAGCAGCGTGGCCAGTTGCGCGGCCAGCACCGGGAGCTGGGCCTGGGCGTTGGTGAGGGACTGCCTCGAGCTATCCAGGGTGGTCTGGGCGCGGGCGACATCCAGGGTGGTGGCGTTCCCGGCAGCCTGCCGGGCCTTGGCGACGCTCAGGTTGCGCTCGTTCAGCGCCACCTGGGCCTGCAGCAACTCCACGTTCTGCCGCGCTTCGTAAAGCCCCAGATAGGCATCCACCACGTCCTTCATCACCTGGAGGCGGGTGGCCTCGAGGTTCACCCGGGCCAAGTCCGCGCTCTGCTGGGCCTGGGTCAGCGCCGAGATCAGCGTGCTGGGGTCGGCCTTGAGCGCTTGGAGTTGCAAGGTGGCGTTTTGCAGGGTGGCCTGGGCGCTTCGCAGCGAAGGACCGTTGGCGTAGGCCTGTTGCAAGGCTTGGACCAGGGTCAGCGAGGTTTGGTTCTGGGCGAAAACCGGGATCAGGAAGCTGGAAGCGAGAAGCAGGAGGCTGAAGGTTGTCATACGGCGTACGGCATCCGTCGAACGCCTTGGGCCAAGGATTTTTATTGTGGACATATAGCGTACGACGTAGAGCGAGAAATTGAACCGAAGACGCATCATGAGCTTCCTTCCTGGGTGAGGTCGGTTCCGAGGGCGTTTTGCAAGGCCAGGGCGGCGAGCTGGGCCTGGACGGTGGCGCTCTCGAGGTTGCGACTCGCTTGCTGCTGGTTGACCTGAGCCGATTGTACGTCGAGGGCGGTCCCGGTTCCCGCCTCGAGCCGGGCTTGGGCGGTGCGCAGGGTTTGGTTGGCCGCCTCCAGTGCGGTTTTGGCCGCGGCTACGCTGGCCTTGGCGGTTTGCAGGGCTTGGTACTTCTGCCGCACGTCGAGTTCGGCGGCCCGCCGGGCGGCGTCGAGGGCCTGTTGCGCTGCGTTCAGAGCGGTCTGGGCTGAGTTGATCTTGGCCTCGCTCACCGGGTCGAAGACCGGAAAGCTCGCCGAGAGGTTCAGGCTCCAACTGGGGGTTTGGCTGCTGGCACTCGTCACCAGCGGCAGCGAGCCGCTGAGCGAGGCGTTGCCGCTCTTGAAGTTGAGCCCCGCCGAGACCGAAGCCGCGCTGCTCGAGCCCCCGCCGTAGGCCACGCTGAGCGAGGAATCGGGGATCAGGCGGTCGCGCTGGGCGCTGGCCAGGCTGTCCTGGGCGTCCTGGAGCTGCGACTGGGCCTTGAGGACGTCGGAGCGGTAGGCGTAGGCCTGCTGCACCAGGGCCTCGAGGGTCCCACTTGGAAGCTCCGGCTCGCTGGGGGCAGTAGTGGCCTGCCCCAGGTTCTGCGGGTTTACCCCTAAGGTGCCCGCCAGAGTGATCCGGGCGATCGCCAGGGCCCCTGTGGCGCTTACCAGATTGGAGCGGGCGGTGTCGAGGTTTTGCTGCGCCTCGAGCACGTCGCTCAGAGTGGCGCTCCCGGCTTGGTTGCGGGCTTGGGTAACCTGTAGTTGACGTTCGCGCAAGGCCAGGGTAGCTTGGGCGATCGCCAGATCGTTGGCGGCTTGGCGCAGGTTGAAATACTGGGTGGTCAGGTTGATATAGAGGGTGTTGCGGGCGTCGCGTCGGGTCAGGGCGGCCCGTTCCAGGGCCCGCTGGGCGCTACGGATGGCGTCTTGGGTGGGCGACCAGGGCAGCACCCCCACGGAAGCCGTGCTCGAGAGGGTGAGGGTACTGTTTTGGCTCAGGGTGGAGCTTCCCCCCGTGGTGAGCTTGAAGCCGCTGGCAGCCTGAGCGGCCTCGAGGCTGCGCACCGCACTCTCGTAGGCCAAGTCGGCGCTCCGCCAGTCGGGGCTATTCGGCAGGGCCCGCAGGGCATCGTTCAGGTTGAGTGGGGCATTCTGCGCCAGGACCGGTGGAGCCAAGGCCAGCAGGATGCTGAGGACGGATACCATGGGTCTCAAATCGTCACCTCCGACAATGCTCAATCTGCTAGGACCGTGTGTAGCCGTCTGGTATGGAATGTGTAGGTTTTATGAAGGGCGGCTTTATCCCAACTGAAGCCAAGTGGCTCCGCTAAAGCGAGAGGGCGAAAAAGTAGTAGGCTTCGATGACCTACGAAACTCTGTGGGGAGTGCCCTGCTTTTTTCAGCGGGAGAATATGTGAAGGTAAGTTGAAGATGGGGGGAGTGCTTATGCGTCCGCCTCGAGCTGGACGAAAGAAACTCGATTCTGGCCAGGGGGTGACCTAAACACGGCCTACATCTACCCTCCACCACCCCTACACCACCTGGTTTCATGCTCTGTTCTCAGGAACGGGGAAGCCCACCAGACCTCAACGCCCCGTCCCAAAAGGAGAAAGACCGTGAAACGTTCGATTCTTTTGGCTTCACTGGCAGCGATTTTGACCCTCGGCTTGGCGGGTGCACAGGGGCTGGTGGCCCCGGTGGGCTCGGTGCTCACCTCCCCGATCCAGCTCAGCGAGGGCGAGGACGGTTTCACCGCCAAGGCCGGTCAGGTCACCTACGTCGAGATGCTGCAGAGCAAGCTCGATGTTACCCCCGACGAGGGCCAAAGCACCGTCACCAGCGACGCAAGCGACCGCTTCGCCATCGCTGACCAGAACGTGCCCCAGGGCTGGGGGGTAGCGATCGCTCACGCCCAGGTGACCGAGGATGCGGACGGGAACGCCGTCGCCTCCAACATTTACGCGGTCACGGTTCCCGCCGGTACGCCCGCCGGGACCTACACCCTCGAGGTCTCGGTGCGCAATATTGAGACCAACACCGTGGACACTTTCCCGCTCGAGGTGACGGTGCAGTGAGAAACTAACGGCTAACCACCAACGGCTAACCACCAACGGCTAACCACCCGAGGTTGCGGTTAGCCGTTGGCTTTTCTACACGAAATCTTCACACAACCGACCCACCCCCTTCATTCGTCCGTCGCACAGTGTTCTCATGGGTAGCTCTACAATGAACCTCGTGGCGATGGTCTTAGTGGTGGAGGACGAGCCCGAGATCGCGGAGATCCTCGAGGGTTATCTGCGCCGCGACGGCTACCGCACCGAGCGGGCCGCCGACGGCAAGACCGCGCTGGGCCTGTACCGTGCCGCCAAGCCGGACCTGGTGCTTTTGGATATTCAGCTTCCCCAACTCGACGGCCTCGAGGTGCTCCGCCGTATCCGCTCGGACGGCAACACCCCGGTGATCTTGGTGACGGCCCGCTCGGAAGACCTGGACAAGCTTTTGGGCCTCGAGCTGGGGGCCGACGACTACGTGACCAAGCCCTTCAGCCCGCGCGAGGTGGTGGCCCGGGTCAAGGCGGTGTTGCGCCGGGCGAATCCCTCGGAGAGCGCCGTTACGGTGCTGCGGGCGGGTTCTTTGGAGGTGGACACTGAGCGGGTGGTGGCGCGGATCGGCAGCACCCGGCTCGACCTTACCCCCACCGAGTTCCGGCTGCTCGAGACCCTGGCCCGCACCCCGGGCCGAGCCTTCAGCCGCACTGAACTCCTGGAGGCCGCCCTGCCCGATTCGGACGCCCTCGAGCGGGTGGTGGACGTGCATCTCAAGAACCTGCGCAAGAAGCTCGAGGCCGCCGGGGCCAACGGGCTCTTGGAGACCGTGCGGGGGGTCGGTTACCGGCTGTGGGTGGAGTGAGCCGCCGGGAAGCTGGATTAGCAGCTATGAAGTGGTTCAACCGCATCGAAGTCCGGCTGATCGGCCTGATCGTGCTGGTGGTGGCGGCGACCAACCTCATCACCTTGGGGATCAGCGTCTACTCGACCCAGCGCAACATCCGCGAACTTCCCCGGGACGTGCGCGACGTGTTGCAGGCCCAAGAGCGCAGCGAGGGGGCGGCGTTGCCCTGGCCGGTCTCCAAGCGGATCAACGGGCTGTTGAGTTCGGGCCAGGAGGTGGTGGTTCGCCTCGAGACCACGGCGGACGGCTCGCAGGAGCGGGTCTTTTGGCTGCGCTCGCTGGGCGGCGACCCTCAGCCGATCCGGGTCTCCCTGACGCCCCCGCCCCCCCGGCCCGACTTCCGTACCCGGTTGCAGCAGAGCCTGCTGATCGCCACGCTGGCCTCGAGCGTGCTGGGGGTCTTGCTGGCCCTAATCTTCTCACGTCGCCTGGCCCGGCCCATCGAGGCGGTCTCGGGGGCGGCTACCCGGTTGGCGAGCGGCGACCTCTCGGCCCGCATCCCGGCTCCTAAAGGCAACGACGAGACCGCGCTGCTGGCCCGTAACTTCAACCGCATGGCCGAGGCATTGGAGAAACTCGAGACCGAGCGCAAAGCCCTCATCGCGGACATCGCCCACGAGCTGCGCACCCCCCTCACCATCATGCAAGGCCGCCTCGAGGCCATCCAGGACGGGGTAGCCTCACTGGAGATGCGCGAGATTGACCGCTTGCACAACCAAACCCGACTCCTCTCCCGGCTGGTGGAGGATCTGCGCACCCTCTCGCTGGCCGACGCCGGGAGGCTCACCCTCGAGCGCCGCCCGCTCGACCTGCGCGGGGTGATTCACAACGCCGTGGCCGGTTTCCAAGACCAGGCCCAGATCAAGGGGATCAAGCTCCAGACCCGGCTCCCACCCCTGCCGCTGGAGGTCGAGGCCGATCCTGATAGGCTTACCCAGATTGTCAGCAACCTCCTGCACAACGCCCTGGCCCACACCCCGACCGGCGGGACCATCACCATCGAGGTGGAGGCCAAAGGCAAGGAGGTGGCCGTGCAGGTCGCCGACACCGGCCCCGGCATCCCCGAGGAAGCCTTGCCCAAGGTCTTCGACCGCTTTTTCCGGGCCGAAGCTTCGCGCTCGCGCCAGACCGGCGGCAGCGGGTTGGGCCTCTCGATCGTCAAGGCCCTGGTGGAACTCCACGGGGGGCAGGTCGAGGCCAGGAACCGGAGTTCGGGCGGGGCCGAGTTCCGCTTTCTGCTTCCGCAAAGGCTGGGCTCGAGAGGAGGCTGAACGCCGAACGCGATAGCCGTTTTTGCAGAAATCAAACCGTAGCGGCGAACCTGGTGTTCCTAGCTTCGTGTAACTCCCCTTGAAGACCCCGAGGCCAATAACCTTCTTCAAACCTACATAATCCATTTACGCTTCATCAATTGAAGCGCCCTATGGTTCTCCCGTGGACGCAGGTCCGCACGATGAGCCGGTAGCGAGCGGTGCAAACTAAGGCAATTTGGCCCTCTCAACCCGCGGCAAAAGCCGCAACCCAGGAGACTCCCATGCAGACTCGAATCGCCAAGACCCCGCTCTATATCGCCCTGACGGCTCTCACCCTGAGCCTGGGGGTTTTGGTAGCCCCGCCGACCGCTTTGGCCCAAGCCAACCAGACCGCCCAGGCGGTGGCGTTCCCCATCAACCTCAACACCGCCAGCGATGCTGAAATCCTCAGCGTTCCCGGCGTGGGAAGCCGCATGCTGCGCGAGTTCAAGGAGTACCGCCCCTACGTCAATATCGAACAATTCGAGCGCGAGCTGGGCAAGTACGTGGATCAGGCCCAGGTCCAGCAGTGGGAGCAGTACGTGTTCGTGCCCACCAACCCCAACACCGCGACCGCTTACCAGCTCATGGCGCTCAAAGGGGTGGACAAGGCCATGGCCGATTACATCATCGCGGGCCGCTCCTACAAGGATTGGGCCACCCTCAAAGCCGCCCTTCTCAAGAAGTACGAGGCCAAGACGGTGGACGCCCTCCAGCGGTACTGGATCTTCTAAAAAACCATCCTGAGGGTGTGAGGAGATGGCTATGGATAACGACGACAAACCGGTGGGTAAGGTGTTGAGCCGCCGCCAGGCCCTTCGCCTTTTGGGGGTGGCTGGGGGTGCGGCAGGGGCCGGGCTGCTGGGGGAGCGGGTAATCGCGCAGAACAACCCGAATAGCCCCACCGCCCTGCCTTCTTGCGTGGTGCGTCCCGCCCTGACCGAAGGCCCGTACTTCGTGGACGAGCGGCTGAACCGCAGTGATATCCGCACAGACAGCAAAACCGGGACGATCAAGGCCGGTTTGCCCTTGACCCTCACTTTTTTGGTCTCGACGGTAGGGGTGGGCAAGTGCGAGCCACGCAGCGGGGTGATGGTGGACGTTTGGCACTGCGACGCCCAGGGCGCTTACTCTGATGTGAGCGACCGCAGCTTCAATACCCAGGGCCAGGACTTCCTGCGCGGCTACCAGATCACCGATGCCTCCGGGAAGGCCACCTTCAGCACCATCTATCCGGGCTGGTATCCGGGCCGGGCCGTGCACATCCACTTCAAGCTCCGCACCGTGCAAGGCGGCAGCTTCACCGGGGAGTTCACCTCCCAACTGTTCTTCGACGAGGCCGTGACCGACGCCGTACACGCTCGAGCCCCCTACGACACCCGGGGGCGGCGCACCACCCTCAATCAAAACGACTCCATCTACCGCAACGGTGGTAACCAGATGCTCTTGAGCCTCAAAGGAAGCCCCACCACCGGATACGCCGCGACCTTCGACGTGGGGCTCAACATCGCCTGAGGATCGCACCATGACCTTAAACCCCACCCCCGAGACCCCTTCTGTGCTCCGCCGCATCCTGCTAGCGATCCTGGCCTTCGGGATCGTGGGCCTGGTGCCCGAGTTGCTCTTGCTCGAGCACCTCAAATCCCCTACCCAGCTCATCCCCTTCGCGCTTTTGCTCTTGATGGCGGCGGGGGTGGGTTTGGTCTACTTCAGGCCGAATCGAACCAATCTGCGGCTTTTCCAGGGTTTGATGATCCTGGTGGCCCTGGGAGGCCTGATGGGGGTGTGGGAACACCTCGAGGGCAACCTCGAGTACGTCCGCGAGCTGAGCCCCACCCTGAGCGGTTTTCCTCTGCTCTGGAAAGCTTTGCATAAGGGGGCCCCGGTGCTGGCTCCGGGGGTCATGCTCCAGATGGCCCTGCTGGGATTGGCCTTTACCTTTCGGCACCCAGCTTGGGGGGAGCGGGGAGGGGAGCGGCGGGCTCGAGCCGTGCGGGAGTAGAGGTCATACGTCGTGCGAAGGCTCGGGGCTTGTGGTGAGAGCTTTTCCTCAGGCTACGAGCCACGAGTCACTAGCCCATTTTGACCTACGACCTCCCTCTAATCTTTCCAAGGTACGATAACCCCCATGAAACGCGCCGTACTTTTCGACGTGGGGGATACCCTGATCCTGGGTCACCCCAAGTTCTGGCTGTGGCCGTTGTTGCTCGAGCGCGGTCTGACCCCCGACACTTCCCGGCTCCGCGAGGCCATCGTGGCGGCCTACGCCGAGTACAACCGCCGACATCTGGAAGCCATCAGCCCCGAATCGGCCCTGCCCATCTGGCGCACCTTTCACCGGCGGCTTTTGGAAGGGCTAGGACTGCAAGACCACGCCGAGGAGATCAGCAGCTATCTGGCCGAGAACTGGCAAAACCCCAAGGTCTGGCCGATCACGCCGGGGGCGGTAGAGGTGCTGACTGAACTCAAAAAGCGAGGCTACAAGCTGGGGGTGGTTTCCAACTGGGACGGGCTTTTGCCGGGGGTGCTGGAGGCCGTGGGGCTGGCCCCCTACTTCGACTACGTGGCGGCCTCGGCTCTGGAAGGGGTCGCCAAGCCTGACCCGCGCATCTTCCGGGTGGTCTTGCACAAGCTGGGGGTCGCCCCCGAAGAGACCATGCACATCGGTGACTCCCCCGACGACATGGCCGGGGCCAAGGCTGCCGGGATCACCCCGCTTTTGTTCGACCCCTACCGGCAGAACCCCGAGGCCATCCACGATTTGCGGGAGGTGCTGGAGAGGGTCTAATGGGGGTCGTAGGTCTTACGCTGTACGTTCTACGTCAAACGCCATACGCCGGTCGCTTTTGCCGTAGGACGCGTGACGACCCTTGACTCCCGACCCTCGACCCTCGACAGTATCCATCATGAGCATTCGCAAAGCGATCTGGGGCGATCACCTGGAGGCCATCGAGCAGAACCTGTCCGAGGTGGACCCCGACCTCTACGGCTACATCCGCGACTTCGCCTACGAGGAAGTGTTGGCCCGAGGCGGCCTGGACCTCAAGACCCGTGAACTGCTAGCGATCACCAGCCTCATCGGGTTGGGAGCCCCCAAGGAGCTGGCGACCCACCTCGAGGGCGCTCTGCGCAACGGGGCCACCGAGCAGGAGATCCGCGAGACCATCATCCAATCCGCGTTGTTCGTAGGGTTCCCCAATGCCCTGGGGGCCATGAAGATGCTCCACGCCACCCTGCGCAAGCGGCATGCGGACGAGCGATGACCCTCTGCTCGGAGGTCTTCGTGCTGGACCGCCCCAACCGGCGGATGCTGCTGGGGCGGAAGAAGCTGGGGCTGGGGGCGGGCAACTACCAGGGCTTCGGGGGCAAACTCGAGCCGGGGGAGACCCTGGCCCAGTGCGCGGTGCGCGAGCTTTGGGAGGAATCGGGCCTCAAGGCCAAGGAGCACAACCTGTGGTACATGGCCCACCTGGTTTTCGTCTTTCCCAATAAACCCCAGTGGAGCCAGGACGTTCACGTGTTCCGGCTCGAGCACTGGGAGGGTGAGCCCCAGGAGACCGAGGAGATGAGGCCGGAGTGGTTCGACCTAGGAACCCTGCCCTTGGCCGAGATGTGGGACGACGTGAAGTATTGGCTGCCACAGGCGCTCGAGGGTGCGAAGCCCAAGCTGCGCTTCGTCTACACTACCGATGGCCAGCGGGTGGAGCGGGTGGAGGAACTCGAGTAAAAGACCTCGCTGGCCGGGTTTGCCGCGGCGTCTAGGCCCCACTGAGGGTCTTATCGTTGTTTGAACCGAGTTTAACCATCCGCCGATTTGGGTCAAGAGCATTTGACTTTGGCTGAGCCCCGTGCTACTTTCAATTGTCCCTAGAAAAACCAATTGAGGTTTTGCGGGTCGTAAGGAGAAGTAAATGAAGACAGGCACAGTGAAGTGGTTCAACGCTGAAAAGGGCTACGGGTTCATCGCACAGGAAGACGGCCCCGACGTATTTGTTCACTACAGCGCCATCGAAACCGATGGCTTCCGTACCCTCCAGGAGGGCCAGCGGGTACAGTTCGAGGTCGAGCCGGGCAAGAACGGCAAAGGCCCCCAGGCTGCCAAGGTTCGCCCTGCTTAAAGCTAAAACCAGCCAAAGTCGGCCCCCCAACCGGTTGGGGGGTTCGTGTTTATTCCAACCCAGGGTGTGCCCAGTAACAACACCTTCATCGTCGAAGCCCTAAAATAACCCCAAGCTACCCTCTGCTCCGCTTGACCCTTTTGCACTTGTATGTCCATGCTTTCGAGCGGGGGTTTTTTGTAGCGATAAGGAGCGTTCATGACCGAAGAACAACACCTACGCGAGTACACCAAAGCCCTCAAGGCGATCTTGCCCAGGCATTTTTTTGAGCCAGTACCGTCCCGGATGATGTACCTGCCGATCTTTGTGGGGCTGTTCGTCCTGTGCGCATGGGGCATCGTGGCGACCCCTCTGGTGCTGCTCAAGCTGCTCTTGTCCTTCGGGGCTGGCTATGCCTTTATCGGAATGGGCTTTCTGGCCCACGAAATCCTGCACGGAGCCGTCACCAAGAACCCGGTGGTGCGTTCGATCACCGGAACGATCGCCTTCCTGCCGCTCTTGGTAGGAGCCCGGCTCTGGCGCAAGTGGCACAACGTCGAGCACCACGCCAACACCCAGCACCCCCACGACGACCCGGACGCGATGGGGACGCTCGAGGTGGCCCAGCAGAAACCCATCTTCCAGTGGTTCTTCCGCCAGGCCCCGGCTTTCCGCAGCCTGTTTTTGTTCAGCTCCTTCACCTTCTGGTTCAGCTTCCACGCCTACATGATGCTCAGGCGCTTCTTGCCCGAGTTCAAGCCGCACGAGCGGCGGGTGGTGATCTTCCAGGCTGTCCTGCCCTACCTGGTATGGCTGGGCGTGCTCTTGCTGGTCGGGCCGCTCAACTTTCTCTTCGTGTTCGTGCTGCCCTGGGTAATCGCCAACTTCATCGCCATGAGCTTTATTGCCACCAATCACCTCCTCAACCCAGTTACCGAGACCAACGACCCGCTCGTGAACAGCCTCACGGTCAGGAATCCCAAGTGGCTCGAGTGGCTCACCCTGGGATTTGGCCTGCACGTTGAGCATCACGTCTTCCCGATCCTCTCGCCCAAGTATGCCCATATCGTGGCGGCCAAGATCAAAGAACTCTGGCCCGAGCGTTACAACGAGCTTCCGCACTGGAAGGCTCTTTATTTCCTCTGGAAAACCCCCCGCCTGTACCGCGACCACCGCAACCTGATCGAGCCCACCAGCGGCAAGGTCTTCGGCACGATGGGCTTTGGGCTGCCTGAGCGGGTTCAGCAACACAAACAGGGCAGGATCGACGCTCGAGCGGTGGGGAAGAAGAGGAGGCGCTCGAGCTAAACCTACTCCACATACAAAAGAGGCGGGCTTCCGCCTCTTTTTGTTTGGCGAGAGCAAGGGTGCACCGCGGTGCGCCCGCAAGCGGTGAAGGAATATTGGTGCGCTCGGCGTTTAGCCTACACCTCGAGCCCCCTGTACCTAGTCCCTCGAACCCTGTACCCTATTCCTCATGCGGATTTTGATTGCCAACGACGACGGCATCTTTTCCCCCGGCATCAAGGCACTGGCTTTCGCCCTGCGCACCCTGGGCGAGGTGGTGGTGGTGGCCCCCGACGTGGAGCAGTCGGCGGTCGGGCACGGGATTACCGTACGGCGGCCCTTACGCTTCAAACACACCGCGGCGGCGGGCTTTGGCGAGATCCCGGCTTACCGGGTGGACGGAACCCCTGCCGATTGCGTGGTGCTGGGTTATCACCTGCTGGGCAAGCCCGATCTGGTGTGCTCGGGGATCAACATCGGGGTAAATTTGGGCCTCGACCTGACCCACTCCGGGACGGTGGCGGCGGCGCTGGAGGGCACCAGCCTGGGCATTCCCTCGATCGCTTTCAGCCTCGAGGTCTCCGAGGAGGAACTGCGCTTCGAGGAAGCCGCCCGGCTAGCGGTTCCCATTGCCAAGTGGGTGCTCGAGCGGGGTTTGCCCGGCGGCACGCTTCTGAACGTCAACTTTCCCAAAAACACCCCCAAGGGCTTCAAGATCACCCGGCTCTCCAACCACCACTGGCAGGACACCGTGCTCAAGCGCGAAGACCCCGAGGGCAAGCCCTACTACTGGGTGGCCGGACAACAGACCGGGCTCGAGGACGAGGGTACTGACCTCTGGGCGGTCAAGCAGGGCTATGTCTCGCTCACCCCGGTCACGATGGACTATACCGCCTATAGCTTCAAGGAGGAACTCGAGAGGTCTTTTCCCGGCGATAGCTGGGTGGCCGAGCCACCGGAAATAGGCTAGACGGGCCATACGTCGTACGCTAAAACGAGCGCGTGCGACGAAATTTACAGCATCGTCCGCACCAGCGGCAGGTTGGCGATCAGGGCCAGGATGATCCCGACCAGCACCCAAGCGGTCACCCCGCCCCAGACCCCCCCGGCCCGCCCGCGCAGCCAGCCCAGAAAGAACCCCGCGGCCACCAGGAAGAGGGTCGGCCCCGGCACGGCCAGCGCGCCCAGAAGCGGGGCCATGGGGAGGGCCAGTTCCTTGTAACGTTCGCGCAGGGCATCGGTGGCCACGCCCCGCAGCACCGGCTCGAGCAGGGCCAATCCCACGAAGGTCAGGAACATCGGCGGAACTTCACCCAGGCCCAGCGGCTTGCGCACCAGGCTGTAGAGGCCCAGCAGCACCAGCAGCAGCACCCCGGCCCACAATCCCTCGATCCAGCCCCTGGGATTGCCTAGATGGGCGGCCAGGCGGCGCCGCAGGCGATTGTAGGTGATCATCATGACGAAAGCGCCCAGCAGGAAGTAGAAAACCGGGCGGACCAGTTCGGATTGTACCGGGGTGAAGAGGGCCAGCCAGTTGCCGTAGAGCGAGAAACCCACCCAGCCGCTCACGATGGCCGCCAGGGCCAGCCCGCCGATCAACCACAAGTAGAGGGTGCCGGGCCCATAGGTGGGCTCGCCCGTCATCTCCACGGTGCGCATCGGCTCGATGCGGCTTTCCCCGTAGAGGACGAGCCCCAAAAAGACCAAAAAGGTGAGCAGCCAGGGCCAGGTGCGCAGGAAAAGCTCGTTGGCCAGCCCCACCCGGGCCGAGAGCTGCCGCAGCACCAACCCGCCTTTGGTCCAGTCGCCCTGGCCGTAGTAGACCATCGCCAAAAGCCCCAAGGCCCGGTTGTAGTCGGGCTCGAGCGGCCCCAGCCGGGGCAGGGTGGCTTCCAGACCCGCGGCGGCCTCACCCAGTTGTCCTGCCGCCCATTGCAGCTCGGTGCGCAAGACGCTCTCGGCGGGGCTATCCCCCAGAAGGGTGATTCCCTCATCAAGCCGCCCCAGCCGTTGATAGAGACGGGCAGCCCCCAAGCGGCCCTCCGCGTCGGCGGTGGCCCGCAGATAAAGGGGCAGGGCCTCCTCGTAGCGGCCCAGGGCCTCGAGGGCTTGCCCGCGCAGCACCAAGGCTTGGGTGGAACCCTGGTTGCCCAAAAAGACCAGGGCGTCGGCGGGGCGGCCCTCTAAGAGCCGGGCCCAGCCGGTGAGAAACCGCACCTCGGGATCGTCGGGGGCCAGGCGGTCCATTGTTTCCAGCGCGGGTTTGGCCGCCGCCAGTTCTTTACGCTCGAGGTGGATCCGAGAGAGGAGCTTGAGGCTCGGTAGATACTCGGGGTCGGCTACCAGGGCCAGCTCACAGGTGGCTCTGGCGCTGTTCAGATCGCCCTGCGCATACAGTGCCTGGCATTGCTGGTGATATTTTTGGCCGAGACCAGCTTGGGCCCAAGCCAGCGCTGCCAAGACCCAACTGAGGCCGAGCAGCACGGCCCATACGCGCTTCATGGGGTTCAGTTTAACATGCAAGGCCGCTCGGGCCTGGTAATATTTGGCTTGCAAACGGAGGAGATAATGAGGAAAGGTTTTGTAGGTCTATTACTTTTGCTATGGGCAGGGCTGGTCTGGGGTCAGGGCGACCCTATCTCGCGTCTGATCGATGACGGCAAGTACCAGGAGGCCTATGCCGCCGCGGTCAAGCTGGGGACCTCAGAGGGGTGGACTCAGGCTGCCAAGGCCGCGAGCTTTTACGCGGGCTATCAGGCCAAGGACAACGAGCGCGGCTCCTGGTATGACCGGGCCGAGGACGCCGCGCAGAAAGCCATCGCCGCTGACAAGAACAACCCCGAGGCCTATTTCGAGCTGGCCCGGGCCGACGGGCGCTTGGCCCAGTTCCGCGGCATCTTGCAAAGCCTCAACCTGGCGGCTTCGGTGCGCGACAACCTCAACAAGGTTCTCCAGCTCAACCCCAAACACGCCGGGGCGCGGGTGGCTTTGGCCCTGTGGAACCTCGAGCTGACCCAAAAGGGGGTGGGCTGGCTATACGGGGCCGATGGCGGGCGGATCGTCCCGCTCTTCGAAGAAGCCATCAAGCTCGAGCCCGGCGAGATCATCCACAAAGTCGAGTATGCCGGTGCCCTGGCCAAGCTAGGCCGCGCTGCCGATGCGCGCAAACAATACGAGGCGGCCTTGGCCCTCACCCCCAAAACGGCGGCGGACCGCTATGACCTCGAGCGGGCCAAGCGGGAACTGGCCGCCTTCAAATAACCAAAAGCCTCGCCGTGTCGGGACGCGCCGCGGCGCGTCCTGCTTATTCGTGTAGGCACGTATGGGCTATACGTCCTATGGTGGGCGGGGGATAGTTGATGACGTCGCCGCGTCCGCTCCGCCGTCAGAGGGCGTAGAGAGGAGAATGAGCACAACGCGCGATTCACGTTCGGCTTCTTCGATCCCAGGCGGTCTTCTTGCTTACGGGTGCCCCCGGCGCGGTCTGCTTTTGGGGGATTCGCCCCTCATCTCGGGGTAGGGAGGCGCAGACCCAGCCAGCGGCTCGAGAGCCTCAGGGCGATGGTCGTGAGGGCTCCGGTCAGCAAAGCCAGGTCGGGGGAGAGGCGGTAGACCAGAAATACCGCGAGCGCTCCCCCGGCGGCTGCCGAGGCGTACAGGTCGCGGTTGCGGTAGAGGATGCCCGGAACCTCCCCGGCCAGCACGTCGCGCAAGATGCCCCCGCCAACCCCCGAGATGGTCCCAGCAAACACCGTCCCCCAAAACCCCAGCCCGAAGACCAGACCGCGCTCGGCCCCCAGGGCGGCGAAGAGGCCCAGCCCCAGGGTGTCGAGGTAGTAGATGGGGCGCTCGAGGTAGGGGTTGAGGCGGCCCGATCCCAGCCGCCTCGAGATCCACCACACCAGCAGAGAGACCCCCAGGATGGCCCACAGGATCGGTTCGTTGCGGAAGACCTGCGGCGGCAGGGAGCCCACCACGATATCGCGGATCGAGCCGCCCCCCACCGCCGTCACCCCGGCCAGGATGATGATCCCCACCAGGTCGAAGCGCTTCTCCACCGCCATCAGGGCACCGCTCACCGCGAAGGTCAGCGTGCCAACCCAAGCCAGGATGTCCACCAAGGTGGGGCCGAAGGTGTGCAGGGCGCCTTCCATAGAAGATGTGGATAGCTGATCGCCTCAGGGACTTTTGGGCTCGAGCAGCACCAACACCCGGCACTGGGCGTGGTCGGGGGCGAGTTTTTCCGAGGTCTTGAAGGTGATCCCTACGCGGTCTTGGGGTAGCTCGAGCAGCCCGGCCAGGTTCTGCTGGATGGCAAAGCGGTGGGGCCCCAGCTTGGGCCGGTCGAGCATCACCACCGCGCTCGCCTGGGTGATTCGGTAGCCCTGCGCCCGGACCCGCTCGAGCACCGCTTCCAGGATCATCCGGCTGGCCAAGCCCTTCCACTGGGGATCGGTATCGGGGAAGAGGCTCCCGATGTCCCCCAGCGCGAAGGCCGAGAGCAGGGCGTCGGAGAGGGCGTGGAGCAGCACATCGCCGTCGGAGTGGGCCACCGCCCCGCGCTCGCTCGCGATCCTGATACCCCCCAGCCAGAGTTCGCGGCCCGGCTCGAGCCGGTGCGAGTCTTCGCCGTAGCCGATCCGGAGGGAAGTGGGCGGTAGGTTGGGGGTTGTAGGGTCGTTTCCCACCTCTCACATCCTACTTCCCTTGACCCTCGCCCCTCGACTCTCGACAATGCGGCTATGGCGATCTACATGACCTACTCGGATGCCCTCAACCTGATGAAAAGCTGGACCCCCTCGGAGAGCTTGCAGCGGCACATGCTGGCGGTCGCGGCGGCGATGCGGGTGTATGCCCGCAAATACGGCGAGGACGAGGAAAAGTGGGCGATGACCGGGGTCCTCCACGATTTCGACTACGAAAAAGCACCCGAGACCCACCCCTACAAGGGGGTGGAGATGCTGCGCGAGATGGGCTACCCCGAGGAGGTGTTGGACGCCATCATGGGCCACGCCGACGACCCCCAGTACCCCCGCAAAACCCAGATGGCTAAGGCTTTGTACGCGGTGGACGAGCTGACTGGGCTCATCACGGCGGCGGTGTACGTGCGGCCCGACAAGAGCATCCACGGCCTCGAGCTTCCCAGCCTGCAAAAGAAGTTCAAGGACAAGGCTTTCGCGGCTCGGGTGGACCGCGAGGGGATCATCAAAGGAGCCGAGGAGTTGGGGGTTCCACTCGAGGAACACCTACAGCTCGTGTTGGACGCGATGAAGGCCGAGGCCAAGACGCTGGGGTTAGAGGGGTCGTTTCGCGGGGAGAGCCGGGAGGGGTGATGCAGATCATCCAAGCTGCCCCTGAGCACTTGGACGTGCTCGTCCTGCTTTTCGACGGCTACCGGCAGTTTTACCGGCAAGCCTCAGATCTGGAAGGTGCTCGGGAGTTCCTCTCCCAGCGGCTCGAGCGCGGCGAGTCTGTCATCTTCCTGGCCCTCTCCGATTCCGCCGAAGGGCTGGGTTTTACGCAACTATATCCTTCGTTCTCGTCGGTCTCGATGCGGCGATTGTGGATCCTCAATGACTTGTTCGTAGCTCCCACGGCCCGCAAACTCGGGGTGGGCCAAGCCTTGCTGGAGCGGGCTCGAGCCTTCGCCCGCGAGACCCAGGCCAAGGGGCTCACCCTGCAAACCGCGGTGGATAACCTCCCGGCCCAGGCCCTCTACGAATCGCTGGGCTGGCAGCGCGAGACCGAGTTCTACACCTACAACCTTTATGTCTAGGCGGTGAGGCAGTGTATCGCAGCGAATGGCTACTCCAGCAGATGCAGGCGGTCGGGCAGATCATCGCCCGTATCCTCGGGCTGCGCCAGCAGGGGCAGAACCAGGAAGCCGAGCAGGTAACCGAAGAGGCTTACCGGGCCTACGGCCTCATCAGCCGCGAGCTGGCTCGAGCAGCCACCGCCGACAGCCTGGTGACGATGCTCCGGCTCCGCCAAGCCCTGCCCGAACACTACGCCATGCTGGGGGAGATCCTCGAAGTCGAGAGCCGGATGCGGCTCGCCGACGGCGACCGCAGCGGCGGGCTGCACTACGCCCACAAGGCGCTACGGGCCTATCTGGAGGCCATCCTGGACAGCCCAGAGGAGTTCTTCGACACCTATGTGCCGAGGGTGGTGGCGCTCGAGGAGTTCTTCGACGATTCCGAAGTCGAACTCTCCGCGCAGACCGAGGAGCGGCTTGACGAGCTCTTGGCACTTGAAAACCGCTCTTGAGCCATGAACCTGGCTGGGTCTGGCTGGGTAGCCAGGCTGCGATCCGTTTGCAAACCGGGTCGGCTCGAGACGCTGCGCTAGAGCGGTTTTCAATATGATTAATCCAATCGGCAGATGGAAAACCGCTTCCCCGCTGACGCTTCTTAGCACTACCTCGTCAAGAAGTATATGAAGACCGCTCTGGCGGCGATCCTTTATGGCCAGCCAAAGGAGGTGCAAATGCTGGTCGAGCGGTTGCGTGCACTCGTGCTCGCGGCCTGCCTGGAGGCTAGAGAGAAAGTCTATCCCGGCTGGAAGATCGTGGCTTACTCGCTGGGGGAGAAGCCTCTGTTGGGGATGTTTTGCTACATCGGCGTCGGGCAGGGCGGGGTCAAGCTGGGGTTTAACCAGGGGGTTTCGCTGGCTGATCCGCTGGGGTTGCTCCAAGGCAAGGGCAAAAGTAGCCGTCAGGTCCTCTTTCGCAACGGCAAGCCGATCCCCTGGGAAGCCGTGCAATTCCTGATCGAAAACGCCTATGCGTTGGCCGTGTGGCAATCCCAGGCTGAGTAATCTTTACATCCGCTGCGTGCTCGAGATGTCAAGATAGGGACGTGGACTGGATACAGCCCTACATCGGCCAACTTACCTTCGGCGGGATCGCCGGGTTCGCTACCGGCTACGCCCTGAAGAAGATCGGGAAGATCGTCGCCATCGCCTTCGGCTTGATCTTTATCGTGGTGCAGGTGCTGACCCAGATGGGCTACATCAGCGTGGACTGGACCCGGGTGCAACGGGATATGGAGCCCTTGCTCAAGGAAGAGCAGGTGCGGAGCGCCTGGGATCAACTGGTGGCGGTGCTGACCCGCAACCTGCCGTTTGGCGGGGCGTTCGTGGCCGGCTTGGTGATCGGGCTGCGGCGGGGTTAGGGCGGTGAACGCTTGCCAAGCGCTCTACTGCCGGACCATCTCGCTGACGAGCCCGCAGGCTTCGTCGAGGCTCAGGGCTTGACCCTCGAGCCAGACCCGTTCTCCGGCTTCGCCCAGGGCTGCTTTGGTCTCGGCGATGGTCTCGAGCAGATTTTGCCGGGCCTGCGGGGTGAACTTGCTCGCGCTCTCCCGTTCCCAGCGCTCGACGGCAGCCGCCAGGCGTAAGGCGGTCTCGAGGTTCTGGGTCTCGAGCAAGGGGCGGATGGAGTAGCCCAGCACCGTCGCCAACGAGAGCACCTGGCCCATCGCCCGGAAGCTCAGGAGGCTCTCGGCCAGGTAGCCGAGGGCCTCCTGGTGGCGGCCATCCTGGCCCAGGCGTTTGCCCAGGTTGGCGAGGGCGGTGGCGATGCCCTGACGATCCTTGAGGCGGCGTTTGATCGCCAGGCTCTCGAAAAGCAGCCGGTATTCCTCCTCCGGGTCGTTGGTGACGAGCGCGATATTGCCGAGCGCGTAAGCTACGCCCTGCTCGTCGCCGATTTGCTGTTTGAGCTCGAGGCTCTGGTAGAAATAGGCCCGAGCCTGCTCGAATTGGTTTTGCAGCCCGAACACGATGCCGATGTCGTTGAGCGAGGTGGCTTGGCCCCAGAGGTCACCGCTGTGCTGTTTGAGTTCGAGGGATTCCTGAAAGGAAGCCAAGGCCGCCTGGAAGTTTGTAGCTTCGCGCTCGAGCAGCCCGCGGAGGTGCAGGGCGTCGGCCAACCCGTCCCGGTCGCCGATGCTGCGGCTGGTCTCGAGGCTTTGCTCGAGCAACTGGAGGCTTTCTCGGCCCTGGCCCAAATCCTTGAGGAGCGAAGCCAGCGAGCGCTGGGCTTTGCTGCGCACCGCCGCAGGGGTCTCGACCGGCATCGCCAGGAAGGTTTGGTGCCACTCGGCGGCCTCGCGGTAGAGGCCCCGCACGTAGTAGAACCAGCGCAAACGGGCGATCATCTCTTGGCCTTCGGCGGCCCAGCCGCGGCGCTCGAGCGTCGCCAAGGCGGTGCGGAGGTTGTCCAACTCGCCCGCTACGCGCTCGATCCAGCGCACCTGCTCGGCTCCTTTGAGTTCGGGCTCGGCGCTGGCGGCGAACCGGCAGAAGTAGCGGGCGTGGGCCTCGAGGGCTTCTTCCCGCTCGGCTTCCCCGAGCCGCTCGTAGGCCAGTTGGCGCAACAGCTCGTGCATCTGGTAGCGTCCCGGCTGCTGGGGATCGCGCTGGAGAAGCGAGAGGTTCACCAACCCCAACAAGAGCGAAACCGAAGCCCCGCCCACGCTGGCCGCGCCATCCCGCCCGAAGCCCCCGCGAAACACCGCGAGCCGGGCCAAGACCCGCTGTTCGTCGGGGTTCAGGAGCTGCCAGGAAGACTCGAACACCGCCCGCAGGCTGCGGTGGCGCTCGGGCAGGGCCTCACCCGCTGGGGATTCCAAAAACCCCAGGTTCTGGCGGATGCCCTCGGCGATCTCCTCCAGGCTCAGCACCTTGGTCCAGGCCGCGGCCAGCTCGAGCCCCAAGGGCAACCCCTCCACCAGTTCGCAGATCGCAGCGGCGGCAGACCGCTCGCTCTGGCTGAGCTGCGCCCCCGGATTGACCCGCTGGATGGCCTGGAGGAGCATCCGCAAGGCCGCGGGGTTTTGTCCGGCTGGGCTGGGCCCGCTCAGCTCGAGCCCGGCTAGCGGCAAGACCCACTCCTCGGGGAGGCCCAGCCGCACACGCGAGGTCACCAAGAGGGTCGGGCCCGGCGCTTCCCGCAGGAGGTGGCGCAGGTGCTCGACCCCTTCCCGAAGCTGCTCGAAGTTGTCGAGCACCAACAGGACCTGACGGCCCTGGAGGTGACGGATCAGGGCGGCTTGGGGGTCGCCGCCAGTCTTGAGGCCGAACTCCTGGGCCAGACGGGCGGGGAGCTGGTCGGGGTCGTCGAGCGAGGCCAGCGCCACGAAATGGACCCCGTCGCGGTAGCGATGCTCCAACTCGAGCGCGGCCTGCATCGCCAGCCGGGTTTTGCCCATGCCGCCCGCCGCTACCAAGCTCACCAGGCGGCGCTCGGTCAATAGCCGCTTGATCTCCAGCAGTTCCCGATCCCGCCCGATCAGGCCGTGGCTGGGCCGAGGCAAGGGAGGGCGAGCCTCGCCAGGGGTTTCGTCGCGCTCTCGGTAGTCGGGGGCCAGCGTGTAGCCTCGGCTGCGGGGGATCAGGGCGGCATTGGTTTCGAGCGCGTGGATCAAGTCCATCATCCGTCCCGGGAGCCCGCCGCTTCGCCCCCAGAACCACTCGCTGAAGCCTTCGGGGGGTTCCCAGCGCAACTGGGTGCGCAAGAAGATGCGGGTGGCCTCGAGCGAGAGCGGAGCGAGTTCTACGCGTTCAAAGAGCGGCAGGCTGGGCCAGTCCGCACCCGCCACGACCGCGATCCCCATCGCCGGGCCGCCCGGCTCCGTCAAGAGTTCGGAAAGGATTTTCCTCGAGGCCACGTCCAGCCCTTCAGGTTCGTCCACCAGCCAGAGGATCGGCCTCGACCCCAAACGCTCGCGCAAAGCCCGGGCCCCGCCCAGGATGGCCGCGTCGCTGTCGGCCAGACCGAGCCCGTCCAGCAAAGCCCCGTAGGCGTGGGTGGCGTAGGCCTCCCGCCCGTGTAGCCGTATGGTGCGGTAGCCCATCATGCGAGCGGTTTTCTCGGCTTGCTCGAGGAAACGGCTGTGTCCGGCTCCCCGCGCCCCCTCGGATTGCAGCAGCCCCCGCCCGTACTGCGGCAAGACCTGGAGGAAATGCAGCAGGGTGAGGTGGGCGGCTTCCCGCTCGAGCCAGCGCCCCTCCCCGGCGGGACTTGAGCCCACCTCGGCTAGGCGTCCACGGCCCTGGCGCTTGGCGGCGTAAAGATGCCGGTCGGCCCGATCGAAGAGCCCTTCCGGGGTATCGCCCGGCTCGCTCAGGGCCAAGCCGATGCTGAGGGTGAGCGAAAGCGGAGGGTTCCCCCCGAAGGGAGCCGAGTGGATTATCTGGAGCAAGCGCTCGGCTAGGGCGGTGGCTTGTTCGCGCGAGGTGGCGGGCAAGAGCAGCACAAACTCGTCGCCGCCATAGCGAAACAAGCGGTCCTGCCCGCGAATCCCGCCCTGGGCGCGCTGGGCGAACTCCTGCAAGATGAGGTCACCCCTGGCGTGCCCGAAGGTGTCGTTGATGCTTTTGAAGTGATCGAGGTCGAGGATCAGCAACGCCACCCGGTTGTCGCCGTGTTGGGCTTCGGCCAGGGCGGCTTCGAGCGTGGGGCGCAGGAGGGTACGGGACAGGGCACCGGTCAGGGGATCGGTGGAGGAGAGGGGGGTGCCCATCGGGGATCAGTTGTATTCTACCCGCTAAGGGCTGTCGGGAACGGGTTACAGACCCATATAGCGGGGAGAAGACCAAGACGACAGCAGTGACCCTCTCTCCCCAGCTCCTGTTCTCCCCCGTTAGCTAGCGGACGAACACCTCGAGCGGCGTGGCGATCACGTCCACCCTGCGTTCGGGCTCGGCGTAGAGTTCTTCCATCAGCATCATGGGGTGGGCCAAGGTCGCCCAGGGGGCCGCAGCCTCGAGTTGCTTGGGAGGAAACCCGTATCCTTTGCCGATCCAGCCGAACTTTTTATCCACCGCCACCGAGCCCACCAGCACCAGGTCTACCGGGGTCTCCCGCAGTTGGATCGGCTTGCCGTGGTAGGCTACGTCGCGTACCCGTTTGAGCACTTGTGGGGAGAGGTGCTCGAGCAGCAAGAAAGCATGGGTCTTGTCGGGGTGGGGCATGACCAAGCGTTTCCCCGATTTCAGGATCGCCTCGCGCAAGGGCTTCAAGACCTGGTCCGGCCCGGCCAGGATGGTTTCGGCCTTGAGGAAAACCTCCATCACCATCAGCTTTTCCGCGGCCCGGTTGGCCCCCACGAAGTTGGGGTGGTGGCCGTGCGGGGGCGTAGGGTAGACGGCCACCCGACGGGAGGAGAGCGTATTCCAGACGTATTCGCGCAGTTCGCCTTGGGTCATAGGGATTTGCTGAACGCCCTCGGGCGTTTGACTTCTGCATAATATCGTGTCGGAGTTTGTCTTACGCGTATCGGATCTCGGGATTGGCAGAACCGTACGGTCGTGCACGCCGCCTACTACTTGGGGGCCATGCGGCAGATGCTCAAAATGCTTTCAAAAACGTAACGGCTCGAGCTTCGGTATCCCGCGTAGATATTCGCGGTAGTCCTCGAGCACCTTCTTCCGCTCGGCCTGGCTCATCTTGGAAGGGCCATAGACGATAAAGGGCGGCAGCACCTCCATCCCCACGAAGGCGAAATAGCCGTAGTGGATGGGCTCGAGCACCCGCATCAACTCGCGCTGGGGGGCCTGACGGAAATATTCCGGGGGTCCCCCCACGGTCAGCGAGAGCAGGGCTTTTTTGCCCCGGAGCAGCCCGCTCTCGTACTCGTGGGTTTCGTCGTAGGCAAAGCCGTAGGCGAAGACCCGCTCGATCCAGCCCTTGAGGATCGCCGGCATCCCGTACCACCAGTCGGGGAACTGGAAGAGGAGCAGGTCGCTTTGCCGTACCTTCAGGACCTCGGCCCGGGCGTCGGGGCGCAGGTTCCCCCCGATCTCCTGGGTCTCGAGCACCGGGTCGAAGCCCATCGCGTACAAATCCGAGATCACCACCGTGTGCCCGGCCTGGCTCAAGGTCTCCACCGCCACGTCGCGTAAGGCCGCGTTGAAAGAGCGGGGGTTGGGGTGGGCGTAGACGATCAGGATGTTCATAACCGGCACTTTGATGAAAACCTGGGGTACGTTCGGCTTTCTCTCACCCCCTCTCGAGTGCCAGAGAGGGGAGACCGAGCGCGGCGAAATCGGGGTGAGAGGAACCTTGCCGCTAGCGGTTTCCCGTGAGCAGGTGCAACAAGGTGTAGATCAGCCAGCTCAGGGCCATACAGACCGGGATGGTCACGACCCAGGCTGTCACGATGCGCCCGGCGATGGTCCAGCGAACCGACGAGAGCCGCTTGGTGGCCCCCGCCCCCAGGATGGCCGAGGAGATGGTGTGGGTGGTGGAGAGTGGGATCCCCAAGCGGCTGGCGGTCTCGATCACGGTGGCCCCGGCTACCTCGGCGGCGAAACCGTCGATGGGCCGCAACGCTACCGCCCTGAAACCGATGGTCTTGATGATCCGCCAGCCCCCCGCGGCGGTGCCGATCCCCATCGCCAGGGCTGCCGAGAGAATCACCCACAGGGGAACCTGGAACTGCTCGCCGGTCCAGCCGTAGTAGGCGGCCAGGGCCAGGGTCATGATGCCCATGGTCTTCTGCGCGTCGTTGGAACCGTGACTGAAGGCCATGTAGGCCGCCGAGACCACCTGCGCCCGCAGGAAGAAACGGTTGACCCAGGAGGGTCGCCGGTTCGCTACCAGCCACAGCAGCAGGGTCAGCAGCAGCATCGCACCCAAAAAGCCGAACACCGGGGAGAACACCAGCCCTTGCAGGGCTTTGGCTACGCCATCGCCCCACTTGATGGCGGAGATCCCGCTCTCGGCGATCCCCGCCCCCACGATGGAGAAGATCAGCGCGTGCGAAGAACTCGAGGGGATGCCATAGCGCCAAGTGGTGAGGTTCCACACGATGGCCGAGAGGAGGGCCGCGATCACCAGGGTGTGGGTGGCCAGTTCGGGGGGGATGATCCCCTTGCCCACGGTCTTGGCGACCGCGGTGCCGGAGAGGGCCCCGATCACGTTGAAGGCCGCCGCCATCAGCACTGCCTGGAGGGGGGAGAGGGCCCGGGTGGCGATGGAGGTAGCGACCGCGTTGGCGGTGTCGTGAAAGCCGTTGATGAAATCGAAGGCCAAGGCCAGGGCCACGATCAGGATGAGGACGAGCAGTTCGGTGGGCATGGCTAGGCGTGTTTGAGCACGATGTTCTTCAGGCTGCGGGCCACGTCCTGAGCGCGGTCGGTGGCGTCCTCGAGGTACTGGTAAAGCTCCCCCCAGCGGATTGCCGCCACCAGTTCGCGCACCTCCTGCACCCTGTCGAAGAGGCTGCCGGAGGCCTGGTCCATCAGGGCGTCGCCTTCGTCCTCGAGTTCTTCCACCTGGCGGATTTTGGCCAGCAACTCGTCGTTGCGCTTGAACCCCTCGAGCAGCGGGATAGCCTCGGTCAGCAGCCGGGCCTGCCGGGCGATGACCTGGGTCATCTGGCGGGTCAGGGGGGTGGGTTTTTCGATCCGGTACAGCCACATCCGCCGGGCCGCTTCCTCGATGGTGTCGATGAAATCATCGAGCCGCCCGGAAAGCTCCATGATGTCCTCGCGGTCAATGGGGGTGACGAAGGTCTGGGTCAGGGCCTGGGAGACCAGCCGGGAGATCTCGTCGCCTTTGTGCTCGAGGTCGCGGATCGCACGCACCTTGCGCTCCACATCGCCGAAGTGCTCGACCAGCTCGAGCAGGGCCTGGGCCGTCTGGTCGGCCACCTGCGCGGCTTGGGCGAAATAGTCGAAGAAGCGTTCGTTCCTGGGAAGGAATCGGTTCAGCATACCGGGCTAATTGTATCCCCCCGGTAGGGGCTGGGTTGACAGTTCACTGGCAAAAAGACGCGTATAGCGGGTTGCATATTCCAAAAGCTTTGGCTATATGCGATACCCAGCTCCCATCTTTTACCGGTACAATTCCCGCGCGATCACCATCTTTTGAATCTCGCTGGTCCCCTCGTAGATCTCGGTGACCTTGGCGTCGCGGTAATAGCGCTCGACCCGGTACTCGCGGTGGTAGCCGTAACCGCCCAGCACCTGCACGGCCTGGCGGGCCACGTCCACGGCGGTCTCGGAGGCGAAGAGCTTGGCGGTGCTGGCCTCGAGCGTGAAGCGCTCTCCCCGGTCTTTCTTGAGGGCGGCCTCGAGGGTCAGGGCCCGCGCCGCTGCGATCTTGGTGTGCATCTCGGCCAGCTTGAAGCTGACCCCCTGAAACTCGCGGATATGTTGCCCGAACTGGGTGCGTTCGTCGGCGTACTGTTTGGCCAGGTCGAAGGCGGCTCGAGCCATCCCCACCGCTTGTGCGGCGATCCCCACCCGCCCCGAGTCCAGCCCGGCCAGGGCCTGCGCCAGCCCCCGGCCCTCGGTTCCCAGCAGGTTTTCCTCCGGCACGAACACCGCGTCGAAGCGGGTCTCGGTGGTGTGGGCGGCGTGCAGCCCCATCTTGTCCTCGGGGCGGCCAAAGCTGAGCCCCGGCGTATCCTTTTCCACCAAGAAGCTGCTGATCCCGGCCTCGCCTCGAGCCATCACCACGTAGACGTGAGCCTGTCCGCCCGAGGTGATCCAGCTTTTCACCCCGTCGAGCTGCCAGCCGCCCGGCACTTTCTTAGCCCCCATCTTCATCGAAGCTGGGTCTGAACCGGCGTGGGGCTCGGTGAGGCAGAAGGCCCCGATCCACTCGCCCTTGGCCAGCGGCACCAGATACTTCTTCTTCTGCTCGGGGGTGCCGAACTTATTGAGCATGTACTGGGGTAGGCCGCTCGTCACCGAGAGGATTACCGCCACGCTGGGGTCGGCGGCGGCGATCTCCTCCATGGCCAGAACCCAGGTCACCGAGTCGAGCCCGGCTCCGCCCCATTCCTCGGGGGTGGTCATGCCCAACAGCCCGAGCTGGCCGAGCTGCTTGAGTTGGGGCCAGGGGTATTGCCCGGATTGGTCGTACTCGGGCGCCATCTCCCACAGCACCTCACGGGCCACCTGGCGCACCATCTCGAGGACCATCTTCTGCTCGGTGGTCAGAACCGCCATGAACAATATCGTATCACCGGGTCGGTGGGGGAAAAGCGTCATATTGAGTAGAGCGTTGGATGCCCTTACCAGACCCTGGGGATCGCGGCGGCGGGCTTCATCGCGGGCCGGTTCCCCAAGCTGCGCCGAACGGTCGCCAACCTGATCGTGGGGTATATCTCGGGAAAAGCCTGAGCAGAACTCGCGCTCGAGGAAGCTCGGGCTTTATTCCTCCGCGTACAGCGAGGTCGTCAGGTACTTAGAGCCCGAATCCGGGGCGATGGTCGCGACCCGTTTGCCGGGCCCCAGTTCCCGGGCGACCTGGAGCGCGGCCCAGGCAATCCCCCCCGCGCTCATCCCGACGAACAGGCCCTCTTCCCGGGCCAGCCTGCGGGCCAAGGGGAAGGCGTCTTCCTCCCAGACTTGGATCACCTGGTCGAGCATCTTCACGTCTAGGTTCGGCGGGATGAAGCCTGGCCCCATCCCCTGGAACTGGTGCTGGCCCATCTGCCCGCCCGAGAGCACGTTGCTTCGGGCCGGTTCACAGGCGATGATCTGTACGCCGGGGATGCGCTCGCGCAGGTAGCGGCCCACCCCCATGATGGTCCCG